>CAYJTF010000008.1:0-25524 GCA_964373165.1 uncultured archaeon | reverse complement strand
TTCTGCATCTTCAGATATGAATGGTCTGAATATTCTTTGTTTTTCAGGATCTATCTGTCCAAACTTTTGCATGCAGCTATATGCGAAAACAGTCATATCCACATAACGTTCTCCTTCAACGAGTTGAGTGGTTATTCTATCATGATAAATTCTTGTAAGTTTTATGACTAGATCTTCTGCGAACCTCCTAAAACCTTCTGAGGTCAAATTTTCATCATATAATTTTTGTGCCGTTACCCATTCTGAATCATGCGATTGTTCAGTCAATAAATCTTTGATATCCTCTCTTTCTCTTAAACCTCTAACAGTTTCTGCATCCAAATCGTATCCTTTTGAAGGAACATTGGCAGCTTCAATTAATGCATCTACCGCTTCGGGTATTTTAGATTTACCAGTAGATATGCGGTTATAAGCACCTTCCAGAAGGTTAACTCCCATTTCGTAAAGTTGACATTTGAGAGCCTCATCTAATATAATTCTATATAAACTTAGGTAATTTTGAGTGTGATAAGGTTGATCTTGTTTAGCTTTTAATCTTAGTCCTCTTTCAAAATCCTCAGTTAATCTCAACCTTTGCATTTTTTATCACTTATTAATAGTTAAATATTATTTTTAAATATTTCCATTATATAGTAGTAACTTCATCTATTATAATTGAAAACATTCAAACCGGCTGTTTTGCTCATTTCAACCGCTTCTCTCCAGTTCATACCATTCGCCACTAGAGCATTGACATAATTATAAACTACATAATAACCAAGCGGATGATCCAGTCTTGCCCTATCAAGTTCCGGAACGCCTTCCTGTCGATAAGGAACCTCTCTGTTAAGTGTGTTTGCCTCGTTGCAAAACATTCCGGAAAACCGATCGCATCTTTCTAGAAAAGGTTTGACATATTTTTCATAGGTTGCCATCAGAGCTGCGTGTCTTCTTTGGGCATATTCTCTATCTTGTGCATCGCCTCCCTCCATGCATTTTATTTCAGTATATTGTGCTCTTCCCTCCTTGAGCGCCATTTCATCGCTGAAGTAATAATCATTGGGATTGGAAACAGCTTCTTCATGGTGCTCCAGTTCATGTATAGCTACGCCCTTCTCAACGGATTTGGATGGATTCGATCTGAGTAGATATCTTGTATCCACGTCCTGAAAATTCTTTTTATCCCCCGTTCCATCGTCGTATGTCAAATTGTAAGAAATTAGTATAACACCGTCACCTTTCTTACTGAAGACTCTTCCAATAATATGAGTCGGTCCTACATAAGCAGCTCCAGTTTTATCAGCAGAAAATATTACAGGAATTGGAGGGGATTCCACCTCATAACCCGTGCAATCTTCATAAAATTGTACATGATCAGGGAATCTTTTTTCCAGAGATTCTTGGGCATATCGGATTTGCTCCGTATGAGCTCTTACGATTTTTTCCCTGTTTTCTACATAATTATTTACGGAAACAGATGAAGGCAATAAGGACGTAAATAATACTGTTAATGTTAAGGCCAGTCTTGACAGTATATTTCTATAATTCATCCTTACTTATTAGTGGTAATAACTTATATGTATTGTCTTGGAAAAACGGAACTTTTATGTCATCATTCGTGCCACAAACGAAACAACCTTTTCATTTCCATCATATGGTCCGGCATAGGTATGGCACCGTTCCATCATAACATCTAGTTGTCTTTCAACAGCTCTTATCTGATCGGCGCAAG
Source organism: uncultured archaeon (assembly GCA_964373165.1). Taxonomy (GTDB): domain Archaea; phylum Aenigmatarchaeota; class Aenigmatarchaeia; order CG10238-14; family CG10238-14; genus JAGVVZ01. Next base: position 23,813 of record CAYJTF010000008.1, on the reverse strand, counting down.
TCAGATATTGACTTTTAGCATTGCCTTTTAAAACATAAGCAGTTCCGTCTCTCTCAGCCTCTTCTCTATTTCTTATTTCATGTATTCCTCTGTCTGATCTATAAACCACAGTCGGACAGCAATCCGTTTTAGTTATAGATGGTGTTTCATTTGATCCGCATACTACTAGATCAGCATCACATATAGCCTTTGCAGCTTCCGGTATTAGTCGCATCACATCATAATTCCTGACAAATCTGATTCGTCCTTCTTGAGGCCTAGAATAAGTTTCGCCAACAATATCGTCACTTAACCCATGTCTTTTACAATACGCTCTTGCGCATAGAATCATCGTTTCATCCGATTTGGGCTCTGAACCAATAACAGTTAATGAGTGGCCTTCTCCCAATAGAGTTGTCAATGAAAGCATGAGGGGATGGCCGTAATAAGGCACACCGCTTCTAGATGGATTCAATACGATATGGAGTTTATCCCCCCTTCTTCTAGATTCTTTCCTTCTGGCATAATGTTCTTCTCTTCCTCTCGCGATGAGTTCTGGAGTCAGAGGCAATGCCAATATATGATCTCTAGGCAAGTCGGGAAAATCTTTTAAAAAATCATCTACATATCTTTCATCTCTCAAAACAGCAAAATCGATATTTTTAGGTATCCCAGGCTTGTGAATAGAATCAGGTGAATAGATGCCGATTTTATTACCTCTTCTGGCTTTTATCATATACTCCAAGACCATATTTTGAAATGCAAATATGCCGTCTCCCGTTTTGGATGCTTCTTCACAAAATCGTCTTGTAATTTTATCAGTAATCAATGCTCTGCCGACTGTTCTGAGAAGATTATAAGCAACGCCGTTCGAATATACTCTTGCTGCTGCAGGGTTGACTGATATTCTTCTATGGAATTCTGCCGCGGACTTTGAAGGCAAACTGAAAATTTCAGATTTTTCCCAGGGAAATGTTTGGCCTAGCTGCCTCATTCTATTTTCTGCATCGATGAATGCTAAAGCAAATATAATATTTCCCTTTCCCACGTCATAAACGGGCAATCGCAAATTCATTTAATTTGGTTTAAATAAAAAGAATTTATAATTATTCTGTACATGTTCGCGTCGATGTTCTGCTGAAAATTCCTATCCGATAGATATAAATTATTAGTGATTCTTCTCCTTCTCATGTTATATTTTCAGCACATAGACAGATTAAATTTATGTTATAAATTTTCTTATGAACAGAAGGATTATTTAATACCCGTTACATTACTTATAGGCCATAATTTATCAAGAGAAGGAAAATATGTAGAGATGTGTTTTGTACAGGCAATACCCGATTACAGGGGAATGGATTTGGCTGTTCAGATGAGTTCGGCTGAAATAAATGCTGGCATGCATGCGTGGTTGGTAGGAACTGTAATAGAATATTTCGAGAGCAGGGGAATTGACCCTCAAAAAATACGGCAATATTTAGAGCAGTATAGGATATAATGAACAACGATACAATACTCTATCAAATAGAAAAAACCTTTATTTTATCTAGAAAGAAATTTTCTCTCTTGTTTGACAAAAATAAGAATTTCTATGCCTTAGATTTAAATCTTTTACTTCTTAATAGTAGTCTATAAGTTAAGGTGCGAAACTCTATGAAAAGACAATTAGCTTTATTCGTATTTTTGGCATTAACGATAATTTTAGTTGGAGAAGCATCAGCCTTATATTACCATTTAAGGCCCCCTAAAATGATCTTATACGCCAACGTCACAAAGGATTCTCCTGGTATGACTAAAGGATTCTTTGAAATTAAAAACAAAAATAACATCACATTGAACGTTACATTAGCACCAGATGAGAATTTGAAGAATGTTATCAATATAGATACGCCTCAATTGCTGATAGAACCAAACCAGAGCACATTTGCTAATTTCACAGGAAAAGTTCTAAAACCGGGAAGATATCAGGGAGTAATTCTTGCGACATACTCAGCACAAAATCATGTTCCAGTTGTTTTGGAAGCGCAGATCATTGTGGTTGCAGCAGGAGAAGAATATGTAGAAAGGAAATGGCCTTTATCCAATTATCAGATGATAGGCCTGGTACTGGCATTATTGGCATTACTGGCCGTATTGATTTTCTTGTCTAAAAAACCGAAAAAACATTCATCTAAAAAACCAAAGAAAAGTGGATCGAATTGAATGGGAAAACATTCATAAGCGTCTTCATAAGTTTCTTATTAGTATTAGCAGCAGTTGAAGCAAAATCAGCAATTCTGGTTGTAAAGAACGCGACAGGTTTATCTGAATTATATGAAAAGAAAGTTTTGTCGTTATTGAACGGCATGGGTTATGATGTCACAATAATAGATAGAGACGTACCAATTGCATATCCAGATTATGACGTTATTGTTGTTGCTGGAAGACCAACTAATGTCGGCGCATCAAAAGAGTTGGACAATTCTATTGTCAATATACCTGTTAACAGTTTCCCGTCAGTTGTTATTGACGGCAAGTTTCTGGATGAGTGGGGCTGGACTAGAGCATTATCAGCAGGCACGACATCATCATTCGGAAGACAGAAGATAGTAATTCAGAACAACTCAGTGTCAATATTAAAAGATTATTCTTTGGGAGACAGGCCGTTCGTCCACGTAGCTGGCGATGGTCCTATCATAAACATAAAATCAGCAAATACACGGATGAACGTAATAGCAAGTTCTGATGATAGCGGGAATTATGCCGCAATAGCAGTAGCAGAGGCAGGTCAGGAACTATATGGCGTGACACCCAAGGCGAGAGTTGTCTTCTTTGGTGTGAGCTATCCCATTTATTGGACAGAACAGGCAGAGATAATGTTCAGAGAATCAGTTAAATGGGTTTCAAGTGACTTAGATGCAGACAGCGTTTTGGATTATAATGATAACTGTATTAACGCATCGAATGCAGATCAACTGAATTCAGATAACGATCTTTTGGGTGATTTATGCGATGTATGTCCTAATGAAGATTCTAGAAATTACGATGCGAATAACGACGGATGCATAGATGATAGTGATAAGGACGGGGTAAAAGATAATCTTGATAACTGCCCATTTGTTTCTAACGTTGATCAGGCAGACAGAAATAAGAATGGGAGAGGAGATAAATGCGATATACTTCCTGGCGAATCTGTTGAATTGGATGTAGATAATGATGGCAACAATGAAACAGCGACAAACAAAAATGGAATAGTGACAGACGGCTACGAACTGTATGAAGATCCTAACAGCAATACAAAAGTGTTATTGATGGACGGAGATAAAGACGGGATGACAGATTTCTTGATAGATATAAAAAGAAATGATGTTTATGACAAATATTGGGATCCTGATAATGAGCTGATGACAGATGTAGCTCAAGGAGATGCTGATAATGATGGTGATCTTGAATCATTAATCAATGTGGATAACAGTAGTGGATATGAGAAAGTTTTTGATGGAATATTTCATGATTTATCCGATCTGTTGATAGAATCTATTGCTGTATTGCCAGAATCTCCTGGAATAGGCGGAGATGTTGCGTATAATGTATCAATCACCAACAGAGGCCAGTACAATGCAAGCAATTTTGTCGTGTCATTTTATCACAATGATATATTGGGCTTGAATAGAACGATTACACTGATTCCTAATAAGACGACATCCATCACATTCAATGTGACTAATCTTGCTAGTGGCAATCACAGATTAAAAGTAGCAGCAGACTCGACAAATAAAATTATTGAGAGCGACGAACAGAATAACAATGCGACAACAGATGTATTCGTGCCGTTTCCAGTTTCTTCATCCGGTGGTGGTGGAGGTGGCAGTGGAGGTTCGAGATTCGTACCGTCAGGTAATGCAACAATAAATGGAATATCCACAAAAGTTGAGACTACAGCAGGAAGTTCTTTAAAATTATCCGGGTCATTTGTCAATAACTACAACTACGATTTGAGAGATTTGAAATTATTTTTAAGAGGAGAAGGGTTGGACACGAGATGGTTTACTCTACAGCCAGATAGGTTTGATGAAGTCAAGAAGGGTGAGACAAAGGATTTCGAACTGACATTCAACATGCCAACAGACAGTAAAATTTACACTTATTCACTGATACTGAAAGGGGCTGCAGCATCCAACTATGGTACTGTCACAATACCTCATGAGTTTAAATTGCAAGTAACAGGTGAAGCTGTGTCAGCGACTACACCTACAGTCACAAAGACAATAGAATCACCTATTGAACCCACAGAAACAACAACAGTTAAAGAAAGATTGCAGCCCACAGGCAGGCTTGTTCAAGTCATAACCAGTCCTATTGTTTTAGGTTTAGTAGTTGCGGCAGCTGCTTTGATTTTGTTAGTCTGGAAGTTCTATCCTCACCCGATACTAGGAAAGAAAGGATATGTATGGGGAAGAGGATGGAGATATTGAATCTATAAAATTTCATCGTCTTGTACAGGCCCAGCGTTCATTATTTCGGCTATATTCTTTGTCACCGCTTCTGTTAGATCACCGGTATCATACAAACCCTTAATCACCGGATGTCCTGGAATAGAACCTTCGACAGCATAGGCAACTTTCCCAGAGTTTAATACTACTTTGCATATGTAGAGACTAACACTTCCTAATCCCTCTTCGACAACACTGTAGCTTTGCGGTTCTGTTATTGTATAATCGCCTACACCTAAAATTCTAGGAGCCGCTAATGCTATATAAGCTCTCATTTGAGGGTCTATTAACACGTCAGGCATCTTATCACTTTTCTATTTTAATAAAAAAGAAGCTTCTTAAATCTTTCTAAAATGTCATTTTAAAGCATTATTTTGATTCATATGATAGCATAGAAAAAACCACAGACTGAAAACGAAATGGGAGAGAAACGAAAGTTTCTACTTAATAGTAAAATATTTAAGGTTTCTTATCTTAGATATTGATCACAAAATAGATGGAAGGTAATTGAAATGACGGACCCGTTGGCAAATATTAGAGCTAAACATCTCGAAACTGCAGATGTTAGAATGGTTCTGGGGTATTTCAATTCGAGGTCTAGTGTAGCAGGAGCTGTTATAAGAGATGATTTGATATATGTCTGGCCTAACGGACAAGTTAAATTCTATCCGCAAGACGGTTCGGGCAGTTATGTGATTCCAGTAAATAATTTTTCATTCAATAAAAGAGAATTATATTTCTGAGTGATTATTCTTCATATGTTTTATCAAATACAAATCATATGTTTTATCAAATAATTGATGACGGTTGCAGTATTCGATAAAATACAAAAGTGTGCAAATACAAGAACATATAAAAATAAAATTCTAAAAATAATTAAATGAAAAACAATCTGAGGATCCACCTAGCCGGAATATCTATTATCTTATTAATTCTGCTTATAGGAAGACTTGTATCGGTTTCATCTAAACAACTTATATTGATTTACGTCAGCAGTTTTGGATTTTTGGCTCTTCTGTCAATCATGTTTGTATTATTAATACCCATATTGATGAAACTCAAGAAGAACGATCTCACAGTTGGTTTACTTGTCAGCAGAAGATGGATCGGAATTTATACGTTTGTTTTTGCCTTAATCCATGTGTTGCTCGTTTACAACTTCTTTTTCAATTGGGATATGAATAAAATCATCCAGAATCCGAACAGACTGTTTCTTGGTCTTGGAACAATATCATTTCTTATTTTAATCGCAATGTTTGTGACCTCCAATGATAAATCAGTCAGGATTTTAGGAAAAAACTGGAAGAGACTGCACTATCTGATTTATGTCGTCTTGGTTCTGGTTGCGATGCATTCATTCAACATAGGCCTGATATTTATGAAAAATGTTATTTTGAAGATCATTATAGGTCTCATGATCCTGTTAATAATTATAGCGAAAATAAAATATCGTAAATAATTTTTATAAGTTATCGCGGATGAGAACACTTAAACTGAGTTTTCTTCTTTGATTTCACCTTCGTATTTAACTGTGAAGAGTTTAGATGAAGCATCAAGTTCATGTTCAGGATATTTATCTATTACTTCTCTTTTTACTAAATCCAAAGTTAGAATTCTTGCTATAGTATGTAATTGTACTGGATAACTTGAAACAACATATCCTAGATCAGTAAGAGTGGGCACCAATACTTCATGCACTATGCCATAATCAACACTATCAGGAATTGACGTTAAATAGTGAGGTTTTCCGTCATGTGTGTACTCTAATAATAATTCATATTTCATCTCAGCGAGTACTTGTTTTAGATCCTCAACAAAATCTCCCATACAATCACAAATCTATTTTATAAATCATGCAAGTATTTCACAAAAATTAATAAAAAGAAAATTAGTTTTTAACAAAATCAATGCCAAGAACTTTTTCTAGAGTCTTTTTATCTGTGGTTCCGTTAGTGAAAACTCTTTTGTAAAACTCCTTTTCCTTTACTCCTGTTACGACAACCATTGTCTTTATCGTATCCTTTAAGTTTTCTTCCACTCTGGCACCCCAGATTATCTGTGCGTTGTCAGAGAGCTTGCTTGAGACGACTTCAACAATCTCTTTAGCCTCGTTCAAGGACATGTCTGCTCCACCGCTGACATTAATCAGAGCTCCTCTAGCGCCTTCGATATCCACTGCTAAGAACGGATCGTTTAATGCTTTCATAACAGATTCTAATGCTCTTCCGTTGACGTTGCTTTCACCAACACCGATCATAGCCATTCCGCCGTTGCCCATTACTGCCTTGACATCAGCAAAATCTAGATTGACTAGGCCAGCTTTCGTGATCAACTCTACAATACCTCTGACTGAATTGACCAATATGTCGTCAACCATCTTGAATGCTGTGTTGATTGAAATATCTGGGACAACTTCCAAAAGCTTATCGTTCGGTATGATCAATAGCGTATCTACAGACTGTCTCATTCTTGCCAGTCCTGTCAATGCATTTTCCATTCTTTGTTTACCTTCCATGCTGAACGGCAAAGTAACGACACCAACTGTCAATATGCCTAATTGCTTTGCAATACCTGCTACGACAGGTGCAGAGCCTGTTCCGGTTCCGCCACCTAATCCACATGTAACAAAGACCATGTCAGCATTTTGTAGAGCAGCCTTCAGCTCTTCTCTTGTTTCTTTGGCAGATTCCATTCCAATATTTGGATCGCCACCTGCGCCCAAGCCTTTTGTTAGATCCCTACCAATCAAAACCTTTTTATCCGCTTGAGAGTACAAGAGATCTTGTGCATCTGTATTCACTGCAATCGTTTCTGCGCCCTCTATGCCTTCATAATTCATCCTAGTTATTGTATTATTGCCAGCTCCACCGCAGCCAATGACTTTTATCTTGCTTTTCTTTGATTCTAGAAATTGTTTGAGTTCTTCATCGACTTTTCTTAGTCTTCCGCCATTGTTTTTTAAAAGTGGTCTTATAGCCATTGAAAATCCTCCTTTAGTTAAGTGTATTTTGCAAGGTTAATCTTAAATAGTTATCACTACCAAATGATACAAAACTTTTCATCGTGATATAAATAATATAATCTGAGAAGGGAAATGATTTTCTGTTTCAATTATATTACTTGAAAACCACGAGATTCAGACTAACCTCTTAATACTTCTTGGAGAAAGTCTCCGTATTGTCTGCATGATCTTATTTGACTAGGCAAAGCCCCCCTCATGCCTAAAACTTTGTAAGGTTCTGCATCGCAAGTACGGCAACTATCGAACACGGCGTTATTAAATAATGGAGTTCTTGAAACAACCTTTCTATGAAAATCATAAGCAAAATCATAAGGGACTCTGCCTAAAGCGGAAGCTACATCCAATTTAGTCATCATACTTTCCGGAATTTCAGCTCCATCCCTTGAGCTATTGTTAACGAAAAGCGTAACCTTTGTATTACATCAGGAGTGCCAAATATATTTTCTCTGCAGAAAATACCTTCAGCGGATTGTTTGAAATGCAATACGCCACCTACATGCACGTGTTCTAGATCATCCACAGTTGTAATTATGGCTGCAGCATATGGCTGGAAACTATGATCAACGGCTAACGAATTTACGCCACCGTCTCTATATACAGGATTGGTATTTGCAATAACTATCCCGCCCTGTCCCGGGCTTCTTAATCTTCCAACATATGTTTTTCTACCAAAAGCATTTGTTGAATAAATATCTGTCATTCTCACAGAGGGTTTACTAACAAATACTATTCCTAAATATCTTGCGGCAGCATAAGTCCCCCAATTTGATGCCGCCACGAGAGGATCTATCCAGTAGCCAGAATCCAAATTAAGATTCGTATCAACGCGTTTTCTATCAGATATTCTCGATATCAAACTTCTATAAATTTCACCTGCATTTCCATGTAACATGATTTCAAAGTAATTTGAAAGGATTTAAAATTATACACTAGAACATGAATTTTCTGAACTAATATTTTTCGATATAATAAACCAAATAAATTTGATTATTCAACCCGGTTTTATCTATTACCTTATTTTTAATGAACCGGCAGCGAATTAATACCAAAATAATAAACTAATCTACGATAGAACTAATTTACCAGCCAATGCCTGTAATAATTCACTATTCATTCCAGCTTCTCCCGCTTCTCGCAATAATTTCAGCAACTCTTCATTTAATCTTCCGTCACTTGTTTGAAGATTTTCATCTAAGATGTAAGACACATAGCTAGCTAGTGTCAATAAATATAATTTGTGCTCATCTATTTTTTCTCTGTCGGGTTTTCTGTATCCCAACTTTTCAGCCTCTCCGTAACCGCCTATACTCAATATTCCTAAGGCATACAATTCTTCGATCAGTGTTTCATTATCCAACATACTATATACAGCTGTCCAATCTCCGGTCCCAAATTTTGGATCATTCGCAATTCCAGAAGGCAACGTAGCAGGATAGAAATCTCTTATTCCACACATGTTTGCTAGTTGTAAAAATCTTAAATAGCTTTTTTGAGGTATCGCAATGACATATTTTCCAGCTCCTGCATGTTCTTTTGTTGAATCAAACGAAAGACAAGTTACGAGTTTACCACTAGGATCTTCAATAATTATTAGATTGGTGTCAGGAAGATGAACAATTTTGTAATCCGGGCTTAACAAATAAGAGGCAGATCCGTTTTTTCTATCTCCCGGATAAATTATCCCCTGTCCTGTCAACTTCCTTGCGACAATTGGCTCTAGAGGAAAGAGCACGCTTCCTAAAGCTAAGTAACTTTCAGAATGAGCGTCTGTAGCTGCCATATAATTCTTAATATAGGTTAACGTTAATAACTTAACGGCATTATTTTTTTTTAAATCAAAAGCAACGTAAAAGTTGTATAACTGCCGGTCGAATCATTATAAGCTCCTGAAATGCCGCAAGATACAGAAGTTATTCCTATCTCTCCATACATCTGTCGTGCAAACGAATCGAAATCACCATCTCTTATTCCGATCATGACATATAACAAGTCTCTATCATATGCAGCACTATAGAATATGCATCCCGTTCTTATTAGAAATTTCATAATGGGAATGAAAGCATAGTCAACAGCCACAACATTTTTTTGTTACATTAGAATTAATATTTAAATTTCTATCATGTAAAAAAGTATTTTTCATGAAAATTTTTTTCGCACAAGAAATAAAAAATCTCTCGGTAAAGTTTAAATCCCTTTCTATTTAAAGCATATAAAGATTACTTACTAAGAAGTAATTACTAATGAAGGTATGATTATGAACGAAAAAACGATTCAAGACATTTTTGATATCAGTGCCACATTTGCTTCTGGTAAAAGACTTATGTTGTTATTCATCCTGCAGAACGAACCGATGGGATATACGATCATAACAAAATGGTTCGACAGAATGGGAATACCAATAGGCTCCAGCGAAGTATATAAACACTTGAACTGTCTATTAGAACACGGCTTTATTTCAAAGAAGGGAAACTCTTATGTCCTAACATTGAAAGGATTGAAAGCAGTTGAAAGCACAGTTGAAATAATAAATACAGCACCAAAAATACCAGAGTTGAAGTTATCTTTCAAAGAAGATGAAAAGTAGTCATCTAATGTCTGGTGATTAATGATGATGAAATTACAATTACCCAATTACTGGGGAAAGTATGGGAATAGAAAATTTTCTTTGCCAACATTCGATATACCGAAATTCAATTTGAAATTAGTTGCTATCTTCCTGCTTATCCTTGCTATTATCGGCTTGTCATACTGGAATTATAAAACAGGAAAACATGTTGAAGTCTTAGAGCTTAACAACACAAATCTTCAGGGCAACCTAATAGTGTGCAACAAGAACTTGGACAATACCTCATTCCAGTTGAGTTCGTGCAATGAAAACTATGCAGGCAAACTAGATCAATTAGACAGTTGTCAACAACAAAAGGCTGAAGCGGCAGACTCTCTATCCTCTTGCTCAACAGATCTAAACAAATGCGATGCTGATTACGAGCTTTTAAGAAAACAGTTTGAAGACACTGAAGAAGAGTTGAATAGATGTGACACAAGCGTTGATAGGTTGTCTAAGGAGAAGACGGAATTTGAAAACAAATACAACTCAGCTAGAAATGATTTGAATGATGTCAAAAGAAATTATGCCAAAGACTATTGCTGCTTAAAAAATAATGTAGCATCAGGAGCCACAACTTATTATAAGGCAGACGGTAATAGAGTCAACTGCTATACAGATTCTACAAGCGGCGGAACTGCCATAACTTGTTAGATTTAGATAATTGTTAGGCAATCCTCAAATGTAGGCATAATTCACCATAATATATCGATCAATAAAAATTTAATATTTTATAATGATTTCTCGTAAATTTCTCCTATATTTTTAAACTTAAAATAAGCATGATCACCTTCTATAGCACATGTTTGTTTCAGAGTTCTAGATCTGATTCCGTAAGGATTCCCTTTCCTCATGAATCTATCGATTATATCGTTGACAGTATCATCTCCCGGTTTTAGAGGAACTCTATACCATGATTTATATCCATCTTCTACATCGTCTTGTCCAACCATATATTATCACTTCGGAATTTGTTCATTATTTTTCAAATAATTATTGTGGTGAATTTAATTATTACAGAAAAGCATTTAAGTCTATTACTACTCAATAGTAAAAGATAGTCATGAATAAAATGAACGTTCAGATTACGTCAGTATTCATCATAATTCTTATTTCTCTGGGTTTAGTGTTAGCTTATAATCCTAACACGCCAGTTAACGGCGGACGTGTAGTTGCTAGATGCGGTGCTTATCCAGGAGATCCTAATTGCAACGGATGCGATCCTTATTCGGGCACATGCACGATTGGAGCTGGTGGAAGAATAGAGAGATACACATGCAACGGTCAAGGCAGTGCTGAATGTTTAAGTAACAGAGAAATTTTTTCCGGTCCTGTAACTTTGGGTTTTAATGGAGGATCTTGCCAGAGGCAGCAGCTTGATGTATATAATCATCCCAGCAGTTCAGAACTGACTTATTTGAGAGATTTCATGATATGGTCTTCAGATAGTTGTGGATCAACGACAACTACTGTTCCTCCAACCACAACAATTGTAATACCACCTACAACAACTATCCCTCCAACAACGACAATTCCTCCTGTTACGACAACTATATTAAATGTCAAACCTCAGGCAATAGCGGGAACAGACAGAACTTTGTGCGCAGGCGAGACGACGATCTTAGACGGATCGGATTCTTACGATCTAGATGGTTATATTGTTTCATATGAATGGTGGGATGACGGGAGTTTCATTGATAATGATGTTGCGTTCACTTATACATTTCCAGAAGGAGTTCATGTAGTCACGTTGAAAGTAAGAGACAATCAAGGTGCAGAAGGAATAGACACGGTTGTGATAACAGTAGACTGTAATGATGATTTTGCAATTGATGTTCATAGCGTAGATGCTTCCCCATCTTCATTAGACGAAGGAGAAGATGTCACAGTGACAGGCACTGTCACTTTAGTTGAAGCGCCAAACGGCATGCATCCAGTGACTGCCAAATTACATATTGATGATGATTTCAGAAACAGCATAACATTTTACTTGAGTGAAGGCCAATCTGAATATGTGTTCTTTATTGAAGATACGGGCGGATTAAACGATGGTACGCATACAGCAAAAATAACAGCGTCTGTTGATGGGGTGTCAGCTCAGGATCAAGACACATTCTCAGTAGATGAAAATCACGATGACCGTGATGATGAATTAAGAGTGGACGATTTTAAAGCATCTCCAGCAAGCGTTTGCATAGATCAAGACGAGCTTGTAGAACTATCCGTTGATGTGGAATTAAAAGAAGGAAATGACAACGAAAGAGTTGAAGCAAAGTTTTATGTGGAAGACGACAACGGACATTTTTTCTTTGTTGGTGATGATGATCATGAAATGGATGTAGACGATAGAAGAGAGTTCTCAACGACATTTAATTTTGATGCATTTGATTTGGGTCTCGGAACGCATGAAGTGAAAGTCATAGTAGATAATGATGATACAGAAACAGAGTTTTCATCTTTCAGAGTTGAGGATTGCGGAGTAATAAGAAGGGATTTTGTGATTGATAGGAGAGTTGTTATAGATCAATTCTCTTTGTTGAGACCGACTCACTGTTTGAGTGTTGAAGATTTGTGGACAGATGATAAACTGATGCCGGGACAGCAAGCCAATATGAGAGCCAGAATTTTCAATTGCGGCAGCAGTGTTGAAAACAACATAAACACAGATATGCTGGCATTTAAGAGAACATACTCCGCAGCCACATACACATTGTATCCATCTCAATCCAGAGATATATTGTTTGCATTCAATGTGCCTAAAGACGCTGAAGGAACTGCTCAGATGAAGGCATCTGTTTACAATTCATTTTCAAGCGATTCATTGACAGAAGATTTTGTAATCGATGACGGTGTGCCAATAATATTCGGCAAGAAAGAGTATCCGGTAAACATCTGTGAAACAAACACGATAAAATTCGATGTCTTTAATAAAGGAACGGCAGATGACATATTCACATTAAGCGTATCTGGAGAATCGGCAGACTGGTTCAGTGTATTGCCGGGACAGGTCCAGTTGAAAATGAATCAGAGAAAGACGGTAGATGCAGTGATTGATGTGCCTTGCGATGTTAAAGCAGGCAAATACGGTTTTACATTAGCAGCGTCCGGATCCCCCGTGTATTATTTCGGATCTAGTTTGAAAGCAGCAAAACCATTCAGATTCCCAACTATAGATTTAGGTGCTTTGTTTCCATGGCTATTGCTGTTCTTATTATTGTTATTATTGGTGCTGTTCTTTTTGCTTTTGCCATGTTGTTTCCCAAAAAGATGGAAGAGATGCTGTAGACATACGCCAGTAGGATGTTTTGGAAAACACGGATGCTGAACAATTAGAAGCCTTGGATATTCTTACAGCAAAGCAATTTATTGTCCTTCTGATTTTTCTTTTGAGTTGTTATTTTCATTAACTTCCTTTTTATTATTCAAATTCTCTTTAGTAGGACATTTCATATTGATGCATGTAACTATCATTCTCCTCCCCTTGAATCTTAAGTGAATGATAGGATAGTTGCATGTCTGGCATTTTTTATCAGTCGTTGTTATACTTCCCGTTTGAGGCAAAGGCGTAGAGAAATCACAGCCGTCTTTATAGCCAGAGCAGCCGACAAATCTTTTCCCGCTTTTTCTTGACACAATAATCGTGAGATCTTTTTCGCATTTAGGGCAAACACCAATTCTTTTCTGATCTTGTTTGAATGTTATGTAAGCCTTTGATAACTCTTCACCAATTCTTTTCTCATTATTTTTGAAGTCTTCCATTACATCAGTAAGCAGATTTTTCGCATCTTCTACAACCTCTTCTCTTTTCTTCTCGAGTTTATTCACCATTTCCATTTCTTCTTCAAACTTCCTTGTTAGCTCGACAGAAATGACTTTCGGACTATATTCTTCTAGGACTTTGACTACCTGTTCTCCAAATTTGGTGACTTCAATGCTTTTACCTTTGATATATCCTCGGTCATACAGAGTTTGTAGTATGCTTGCACGAGTACTTTTTGTTCCAATTTCTTCCTTTTCCATTTCTTTCAATATGGAAGCCTGTGAGTAGCGGGAAGGAGGTTGTGTCTTCTTCTCGGACATCTTCAATTCTTTCACTTTCAATATTTCTTCCATCTTCAATTCCGGAAGAGTCTCTTCTTTCAACTCGCCAAATCTTCCATATAATTCTGTCCAGCCAGGTGATAGCGTCTGCACGCCATTAGCGATGAAATTATAGTTGTTAACATCCAGTATGACCTTCATTGATTCTCTGACAGCAGCATCGCCAAATGTGGCTAAAAATCTTCTAACGACGAGCTCATATACCTTCTTTTCCTGTTGGCTCAGTTTATCAAAGTTAGGCGTTTGAGCCGTGGGAAATATTGCCGGATGGGCAGGATCTTCTTTGCTTCCTTCTTTTGGTCTTAATTCCTTTTTCTTTAATAACAAGGCAGCTTCTCTTTCAAAAAATTTCATCTTTCCCAAACTTGATAATATCAGTTTGTATCCGATCTTAGGAGGCAATTTCTGGCTGCTGGTTCGCGGATATGAAATATAACCATGAGTATACAGGCTTTCGGCTATACTAAGAGTTTGTGTTGGAGAGAAGCCAAAGCATCTGTAAGATTCTGTCTGCAGTGTAGTTGTATCGAAAGGCGTTGGGGGCAACTGATTATATTTCTTTGTTTGTATATCCTTGACCTTCGCGTCTTTATTTTTACATATTTCAAAAATTCTTTTCGCTTCATTCTTATCCAGTATTCTCTCCTTTTCATAGGTTGCCGGTATGACATGATCTTCCTTCAAAGCCTTCAGTTCCAAAACCCAAAAAGGAATGGATTTGAAGTTTCTGATTTCTATTTCTCTCTTGGTTAATATTGCTAGTGTGGGCCCTTGCACACGACCGGTCGAAACTACAGTGAAACCCTTATGCAGAAAATCATTCAGCGACTTGGTCAGAGCACGGGTTGTATTGAATCCCCAGAAAGCATCGAGATAATGTCGGGTCAGTCCGGCCTCAGCCTGGCCAAAATCAATATGATCAAACACGTTTTCATAGGCATCTACGATATCTGATTTGGTCAGGGTGCTGAATTTCATTCTCTTTGCATCGTTTTTATTGCAGATGAATTTCAGGATGTTGAATAGCAGCACTTCACCCTCTGTATCATAGTCCGCTGCATCTATGAAGTCATCCGCCTTCTTAGCCAGTTCTTGAATATTTTGATAATACTTTTCGGTCCATTTCAAATCCTTTTTCGTATGTGTGGGAACCCACTCTAAATCGAAAACTGGGTAATTCCAGCCACTGGTATTTACCGTGTCAAGTATGAATAGATGACCGACAGCAGGCACACAAAAATGCTTTCTGCCTTTCCTAGTGAATTCAAAGTAATACGCCCCTCCCCTCTTGATCATCTTTGCCGAGCCGTCTGATAAGGCATTGGCTATCTGCTTTGCTGCTTGAGGTTTTTCTGTGATTATTAGTGTGTATCCCATTCCAAAACCTATAACAAAGAATTATCAATAGCTATTTATTAATAAAGATTTGTGACTAATCTACAACAGTTATGTAATCACTGACTAATAGTTAAATTTAAATATAATCTTTTCTATTTGATATTAATATGACATCTTGGGCTATAGACAAAATTAGAGACCTCTATGGCAGAAATCCCGAGTCTAAAAGAAATGATAGATTTTTAGACAAATTAGAAAGAGACCCTCCCCGTGATTTTTCTTTGGGAATATTAGATGCTTACAAACATGGTTCTTTGCTGTCTATAGTTTTGGCAAATTTGCCACCAGAAGAAGTATTTTATGAATTGGGCAAGTATGTTTTTTTATGGACTTTTCTTAGGTACCCATATGATAATCAAACTAGTGAGGAGTTGCATAAAACCGTAGGTAGAATTACAAATAGAAATCCCCAAATACTAGAAAACGCACGTCTTTCTGCCAAGCAGTTATTAGATAGAGAAGATGCCGCTACAGTGTTGGTAATTGATGATATGATTGAAAAATTACAAGCATATGTAGATAGCGTTGATTTATTAGGTTTATTGGTAAATTGTGCAAAAGAGAATGTTACATTGTCTTATGGAAGGATTAGTGACTATCAATTATTACCAGCATTCACAAAAAATGGCTTAATAGGTTATGAACGAACGTTTGGTAGAAGCATAACGAATGGCGGGTCTTTTGATTTATATTTAGATGCGCCAGCAGGAATAATATTAATGTATAGAGGGCAACCTAATGCAGTTGTTGGATTCGTTCCATCAGATCCTCAAACATTGATGATATATCAATTACAAGGCATCCAGTTACATAAAGTTGACGAAGGAAGTGGTGTAACTGGCAAAAAATCTTCTCGTGGTTTGGCTCCAATATACTGGCAGAGATTACTAGTTGAATGTTCTGCGTATATAGCTAGAGAGTTAGATTTAGAGCGAATAGGGATATTGGGTGGATATAATAATATGTGGACACATCCTTATAGAGGTGTAGTTCATTTGCCATTAGACGTAGCTTTGACGAAATATGATGATGTGGCGGAAAGATTAGGATTCAGACAAAAATCAGACAGAAATTGGTATAAAAGGATTTAATAATTACAATAGAAATATCACCCGCTAATTTTGTTTATTCTAAAATAATAGGTCGTCCCCTATTCTTCATTTCTAGCTGATTTAATCTTCTATCTATTGAGTCTAGTCTACTCATTACCTCTTTCATCGCGATCAATGAAGAATCTTTATTGACAACGGGAGTATCATAAACAGTAGGGATCATCATCTTTTTCAGTGACGAAAGTTCGTTCTCAAGTGCAGATATCTTGCTTTCATCTGCCTCTGGCATCTTATCAATTTTTTCTTTTATCTCTTTGACAGTGTTTCTTAGATCCTCGGAATCTCTTATGCTGGCTATGCGCTTCACGCCGCTCACTTCCGTGGCTAATCTGCTTTCATCCATGTTTTTTTGCATTTCGAATATCGCAAGCTTTACTTTCTTCAGATCAGATTCAAGCATCTCCATGTTATTCATCTTCCTTGTCATATCGAAGTATATCTTCTCTACCTTGCTCGATAGCTTTTCAACATTTGATCTTGTATCGTCGAGATATGAAACTTGATCGTGCACGTCCTTGCTAATAGCTTCGATCAGATCTATGTGCTTTGCCTTCCTCATCGTATTTTCCAACAGGCCTATCTTCGTGCTCAGCTCGTCAGAACTCTTCTCAAACTTGCGGGCGAGATCATCAAATTTCATCTGATTTATCAGTATCATTTTTTCCTTTTCCTTGATGTCCGATCTCAAACTTTCAACAGTTTCAACAAACTTTAGCTCTTGTATTTTGTTCTTGATTATGTTTATAGTGGCTTCCGATTCTTTGACTCTGGTGTCCCTGTCAACTACAGCATTCATCATCTCCTGAACTCTGGCTTTCATCATCTCCATTTCTTTATCAAGCGTGGACATGTCAGGCACGCGTCCTCTAAGAGATTCTATTTGCACTTCAATATTCAGTATCTTCGAATTGACTAAGTCAAACCGCTTGATGACGCTGTCAATATCAGACAGCTCTATAGTCCGTTGGAATGATTTGACAAGATAAGAAAAGTTCTCCAAATCCTTTTTCATTTCTTCTATAGTGATCCTATTTTTTTCACCAGACTCTTTTACTATATCAATATTCGGCATTATCGCGTTGTCAATCTTCATCACTATTCCTTCCTTCGCCGAGTTTAGCGCTTTCAGGTCGTCGTCCAATTTATTGACAGTTGCTTCGAATGCCCTGATTTTCTCATTATGTTCAACGATGCTTTTGTCGATCTTGCCAGGTAATTCTTCTATGCCGCCAACACGCAAATGCAATTCTTCCATACTTTTTTTGAAATCGACTATGCCGAGATTGACTACATTAAGAAGATCTTCTATCTCTTCCGCACGATCTTTAAGATTAGGTATCAGTTCCCATATTTCTTTGAATCTTTCCTGAAGCCTGCCAACGCTGAGTTCAAGATCAGAAATTCTTTTGCTTAACTGGAGTTCTACTATCTTTACTTTGTCCTTGATTTTCTCAACGTTCTTTTCTACACGAATGACGGGGTTTGGCATTTTGCACCTTTTAATAATTTGAAAGATCTACAAGATATTTCTTTACATTTTCTTCAACCATAGATACCACACACCTACAACCAATCCAATTATTCCTATCTGCCAAATATTATTATGGATAGCTTCTATATACTGGTAACCCAATGCGTTGCCTAATAGAATAATTGATATTATACGAAATATGTTTATAGCAATCAGGACAGGCAACCATATCTTTAGAAAATGTAGCTTCTTTTTGATATTGCCGGGTGTCGCAATTACTAGGACGGACAGCGAGTACATAGATTTCCATCCCAGGCAGTCGAATGAAATTTCTATCGGATATTTGTCTGCACCGAGATAAAGAAACTGGTCTGCTTGTATAACCTGCAAATTAAAAAATCTCAGCATAAAAGCAATCAATGCAGCAAATCCTGTTTGTAACGGTAAAATAGTGAACTTGACATAGCTTATGACATAGAACGGTATTAACAGGACGTTAACCTTCAAAAGAAATAAACCAGCCTGAATTAAATTTTCCTTTTCTTGTAAGTTTCCAGCCATTCAACTATCCCTGTCTTTTTAGATCTGGCAACATTTTCTTCCAGTTCTTTCTCAGCAACTACCTTATATTCATTTAACTGCTGAATGGAAATATCTTTAATATCGATCGCAGGGAAATTGATTTTTTTTGGCATGTTTTCAGTATTGGTGATGAGCGCTCTTATATTATAGTCATTCAGGATTTGTGCATTCTCAGGATTTTTCGCATATACGATCCTGTTTGTTAAATCAACGGCATTATGCAACTCATCCGTCTCATCCTTTTTAATGTTTTTGATTTCAATCACAGGCATGAGATCTTTTATTTCATGTTGCCTATAATCCTTGAGTAATTTTATTGTCCCATTCCTTTTTCTTATCTCATTTTTCAGTCTCTCGATATTGCCATCGGATTTTTTTTCCAAAGATGTTTTTAGTTCTTTATCATTATACTCAATTCTTTTTTTCAAGTCTTCATTGTATTTTTTCAATATTTCAATATCCCGGTTCTTTCTTTTTAATTCTTCTTCCAAAAGAGCAACATTCTTAGGGACAGTAACTTCTATTTTTGGCGTAATTTTTTCCTTTTCCACTTTTGGCATTTTTTCCTGCGACATCTCTATAGCTTCTTCTATGTTTTCTGCTTCGTCTGTTATTAATTTTTCCAGTACAGATGAGTGTACTTTGGTTAAGCCTATTCTTTCAAGTTCTCTTCTTGTTTTTGAGAATAATGATGTGTAATGTTTGTAAACTCCCAAGGCAGCAGCTAATGCATCCCTCTCATGATCGTTTTTTATTTTGTCTGAAAAGCCTCCAACTAATTTTATTTTCTCCAAACTCGATAACGATCTGACAGGATAGAATGGCCTGCAGCCCAGAGTGCTTGCTAGTTTCTCGACGTTGTGCGGCAACGGATTTCTGTCAGCAGAAATAATGATGGGTTTTCCTCGTGCCGTGATGTTTCGTAATATTTCATTTCTCTTCATTTCTTTTTTGCTGGACAGAAAGAGCAATTGACCGCTGGTATCAATGATTGCCAGGCCGGCTGTAGTGCCGGGATCAAATCCAACTATGACAGGCCTTTTCATTTATCAACCTCGTATTTGCCATTTATTATTTTCCATAATTTTTTTGCCTGTTTTTTCCCAACGCCTTTAATCTTTGCAATATCCTCTTCTTTGGAATTAACAAAGTTTTTAACAGTTTTAAACTCGTTCAATATTTTTTTCGACAGCACTGTAGATATTCCAGGCAGGCCAGCAACAAAATGTTCTTGCAACAGGCTCGCCTCTTTTGGTTTCTTTTTACCTTTTATTCCAATAGCTCTTTTGTTATCCATCTGCTCTTTCTTTGAAAGCCAATAAATAATTTTAGCAGTTTCATCAACATCTTTCGTCATCAAAATAGGTATATCGTACTGTAGCATAGTAGCGGCCATGGCAGCCTTTACAGCATTTTCACTCACATTCCTTTTCAACGCACGTCCCTCTAATATAAGCATAGGCCTTTCAAAATTCCTTTTCAGTTCTTCTAATTGCTGAAATAATCTGCCATCGGCAATCGAGCTTGCGAAATCATCAAAAGTCTTTCTTTCGATGCAGCATCTGTCAGAAAGAATGAAGTCACCCACTTCCAGTCTCTGCCAGTTGAGAATGACATTCAATTTTTTTAATCGTTCTGATATGAGACTAGCTCTTTCTCTATCGTCTATTATTACAGCAGTCCTGTCATCGGGTTTGAGGATACCTTGCATTATTAACAAATTGAATTTCTAAAAATAAATTTATCTTCCCCTATAAGCACTCAAACCAGCAGCGGCACCTGCTATTAATCCGGCTGGGCAACAGCCAAGGCAATAGGCAATTAAGTCACCATTGAAGGTCTCTGGGTATAAACCAGTTACTTCTGCACCTACTCCGTATAAGCCAACCATCGCTACTCCAGCAGCAACCGGATATGTCACCACTGCGGACCAAGGACTTACGTCAGGCATTCTCATTAATAAATTAGTTGCTGTTATGGTAGCAGCAGGCGCGAGAATGTACTGTGCCGTGTCAAGTGCATATTTCAATACTCCTCTTGCACCCATCATTTGTTCTACGATTTCTGCTAATACGTAAACAGTAGCGCCAGCTAATAACGACCCACCTACAGTTACCAGAGTGCCAGGATTAGGTAATAATCTTCCTAGCCAGCCCTCTCCTTGTGGTTGCGGTGCCATGTAATCCACTTATTTTTATATCTATTTAAACTTTTCTACTAGATAGTAGTGTAATTTTATCGATATTGGATCAAAAAATGAGAAGATTGTTTATTCTATATAGTTATCCATTTTTTCTTAACCAAATAAACCAATCAAAAATTTTGTTACAGTCAATGAATTGATTCCGGCTATTAACAAAAGAGTTCCAGCTCCTACAACGTATTCCACAAGTTCTTTATTTCTAAAATCTTTGAAATGTCTATCTAATAAAATTCTAGTTGCACTCATAACAGCGCTACAAAGAAGAGTGGTATTAAGGCTAGAAACTAATGACCCATTAAAAGATCCAGGTGTATAAACATTAGAAAGCGTGGCGTTAAGATAAGCAGAACCACATGCTAATGATGTATTAACAAAAACATCTGTTGTATCTCTTTTAAAATTTCCAGATTCTGGACGAATAAGTCTTCGATATATTTTATCTCTAAGTATGCTGTAAGCGACCATGTATATTCCAGCTGCTCTCATCGCTTCAAATCCATAATTTAATTCATTCATAATTGTTTGGTATAATTGCGGTATTACATATCGAATATGAAGTTGGAGTTCTTTAAGTTCTGTTGGATCTCTACATATTTCTCTTATTTGGTCGGGTGTTAACTCTTTAATAGCCTCCATACCATCAATAAACATTTGTTCTATACTTCCGATATCTTTTATTCCAATACCTGTTCCGTCTGGAATTATTCCATATTGTTGGGCATATGTTAAGCCTCGCACGCATTCATTTTGAACTAATTCTGCTTCTATCCTAATCAAATTTAATGTTTCTTGATTTGGTGTATACGCCTCTTTATTTCTATCATAAAAAAGTGTTAGTAATCTCTCACCATATTCTTGCCAAGCAGAAAGAACTACTTGTGCAACAAGAGGATATCCAAAAGATGAAGAAAACAATCGTCTGTTTGAGGGTGAAAGAGTGTTTCTGACTGTATTCACACCTCTTTCAAGATATTCTGGTATTTGTAATTTCATTTCGATGAGCCTCTGTGTAGAATTTAAATACCGAGCATTTTTTTGACATATGCTAAAGCTAATTGTCCCAACCCAGCTCTTACTGCAGGATTTGCTAATGCGCCTTGTACTGCAGGACTAGCAGCATTATAAACTCTTCTTGCTTGCGTTTCTGCCAATCTAGCGCCTCTTGATAACACATATCCACTAACAGCGGAAGTAATTGCAGTTACGGGTTGACATACTAAATTTCCAGTAAGTCTTATTGCATCAGCAGATTCTCTAGCAGCTCCCCATCTGAACGCATCACCCACCCCATCACTAACAGCGGCACCTAAATAAGGACAGATATTAATAGCACCACCAATTAGGTTAGCTGCAGCATAAATATTAGCAAATCTGACAGCCCTATCTGCGTTTTGAACACCACCAGTAGCCGCTACTACAGCACCTCTTCCGATTCTAGTTCCAACATTTAAAACGGCTGATCCAGCAGCAGTATAAGCAAGCATGAGACCTAAAGCCGCTAAACCTTCGGCACTATTTATATGATATAATCCTACTGCTCCTAATCCTGCTGCAGGCGCTAAGCCAGTTGCAGCTGCGGTTAAATTTGGATGTCTATTTGCAGCTTGAGTATAACCAGGTATTCTAGCTATATAATTAGGAATATTTGCAACATATGCCGGTATTCGTCTTACGTAATTCATTATGGACATACCACTATATAGTGACTTTTCATTTAAGAATATTTCTATAATTCACTATATAGTAGTGATAACAACAATGCTACTCTAACCAGTCTGAAAGTTTCTTTTTTTCAGAGTTGTTCTCTTTCATCGTGTCAATTATGCTCCTCATCCTTTTCTCCTTATGGTAAGCTGTCCAGTAATAGCTTTCATCTCTCGTGCCTTTGGTTATAAGGAATATCACCTTACCCGTTTCCGTCCTTCCTGTCCTCCCTCTTCTCTGAATTGTTCTAATCTCGCTTGGCACCGGCTCATAAAACATTACAATATCCACGGCAGGGATAGATAGCCCTTCTTCTCCGATGCTCGTGCAGACTAATACGTTAAAGATTTCATAACCAAACTCATTCAGTAATCGTATCTGCTCTTTCTGTGATAACCCTTTACCGCTTTTCTTAGCCTGTCCTATAAACTCTCTCGCTTCTATCCCACTTTTATTCAGAAGTTTGACAATCCTTTCTACAGTATCCCTATAGTTTGCGAAAACAATAATCTTAGTATTCTTCTTCTCAGAAATCTCTTTTTTGATTATTTCCAATAATTTTCCCAGCTTCGGATGCTCCATGCCGTTCAGATGCAAGTCTTTGGTTAATTTTATTGCTTGTAACACTTTAGCATGATTCAACAACTGCTTATTAGCAGAACTTTTATTTTTCTCCATTTCTAGAAAATATTTGTTTAATTGTACGATGCCCTGGGTTTCCAACAATCCTATAGCATGCTCTATTTTTATGGCTTGCGCACATACTACGAGCATGCGTGCAACAGCATAATCCTTTGTCTCACTATACATTTTTCCAAGTTCCATCTGCAAATCAATAAGTTCCCTTTTCAATACTCTTGAGGATTGGAGCAATCTGGCTCGGACTAGTGCGGATATTTTTTCTTCGTACACATCCTTGAGCGGTCTACTGATTTTTTGAAACTCTTCAGGAAGTTCTACATAGACGCGGTGAACTGCCGTCTCTTTGACATACGGTCTGACGTCTTCATCTTTTTCCGTTCTGATCTCAACCGCTTCTATCCTCAGATTCTTTTTCACTTCGTCTATCTTGTCCTTTATTCCGCCAGGCGATGCGGTTAATCCCAAACTCAAAGGTTTAGAAGCTGATTTCAGATATCTATCAACCACTTCTGTATAGGCATA
>CAYJTF010000007.1:0-26462 GCA_964373165.1 uncultured archaeon | reverse complement strand
GTTTATCAATATTTCAGGAAACTGTGGGCTTTAGCCCGCAGAGGACATTGTCATAAGCCTATTCCATGCTTTCAATTCGTCTACCAAATCTTCAGATGGTATTGAATGGAAAACAAAAAGAATTTTGCTTAATCCAGAGGGTAATAGCTGGAGAAGAGCCTTTGTATATATGGTGGGATTTGCGACTTACAAAAAGGAAAAAAGAATATATTATAATGCCCGAGATGGCTGGTTTTTTGGACGCGAAAGAATAGGATTATTCATATTTAACACCAGAAAAAAGTAGATAAGTAAGACTTTTTAGTTTATTATTATAAACTAACTAGGAGATTGGTATATGTCTAAACTAGAAGAAATCCAAAAAATCTGTTTGAATAGAGGAATAGTTTTTCCTACTGCAGAAATTTATCCTACAATATCAGGATTCTGGGATTATGGACCTGTCGGAACATTATTAAAAAGAAAATTTATGGAATATTGGAGAGAAACCTTCATTAAATCTTTGAATAACGTTTTTGAGATAGACGGATCCACAATTTTATCAGAAAAAGTTTTAAAGGCATCCGGTCATGTGGATTCTTTTGTTGATCCGACAACGCAATGTGATAAATGTAAAAGTTTGTTCAGAGCGGATCATATCATTGAAGAAAAGACAGGAAATTTTGTCGAAGGTAAATCTAATGAAGAATTGACAAAAATCATACGTGACGCTAAATTAGTCTGCCCTAATTGTAAAGGCAAATTATCTGATGTTAGGGTTTTTCATTTGATGCTTAAAACTGAAATCAGTTCTGTCGGAGGGCAGGTGGGATATTTAAGACCTGAAAGCGCTCAAAACGTGTTTACATCATTTCAAAGAGTTTTTAGGTCTACCCGTGCCAAGCTGCCAATGGGTGTCGCTCAAGTAGGACATGCTTACAGAAATGAAATATCACCTAGAAATTTCTTGATTAGAGTAAGAGAGTTCAATCAAATGGAAGTAGAAATGTTTTTTGATCCAAATAATGCTAAGTGTCCTCTTTTCGATCAAGTTAAAGATAAAGAAATAATATTGTTTACAAGAGAAGATCAACAAAAAAAAGGAAAACCGATAAAAATCAAAGTTGTAGATGCATTAAAGAAAAAAATCCTGCCAAATGAGTGGATAGGATTCTTCTTGGTCAAAG
This sequence comes from uncultured archaeon, assembly GCA_964373165.1. Lineage (GTDB taxonomy): Archaea > Aenigmatarchaeota > Aenigmatarchaeia > CG10238-14 > CG10238-14 > JAGVVZ01. Next base: position 25,296 of record CAYJTF010000007.1, on the reverse strand, counting down.
AATTTGAATTTTATAAATCTCTTGGAATTCCTGAAACGGCTTTAAGATTTAGACACATGCTTCCGGAAGAGACGCCACACTATTCTGGTGGAAATTTTGATTTGGAAATAGATTTTGAAGATATAGGATGGAAGGAGACCGTAGGTAACGCTTACAGAACAGATTATGATTTGACCAAACATTCTAAACATGCGAACACGGATTTGTCAGTCGCCTTAGATGATGGCACGAAAGTAATACCCCATGTCGTTGAACCATCGTTTGGCGTGGAAAGGACAATTACAGGAATATTATTGCATTGCTTTGTTGAAGATAAAGAACGGGGATGGAATTGGTTCAAATTCCCTGCTAATATATCTCCATATATAGCAAGTGTATTCCCATTGGTTAACAAAGATAAGATCCCGGAAAAATCAAAAGAAATTTTTGAAATGCTTAAAAAAGATTTTGACATTCTTTATGATGAGAGTGGATCTATAGGGAAGAGATATGCTCGTGCAGATGAGATAGGTATAGTGGTTAATATAACATGCGATTATGATACTCTGAAAGATGATACAGTTACCATTAGAGATAGAAATACGACAAAGCAAATTCGCGTGAAAATAAAAGATCTTAAAAATACATTATCAGGACTTTTGAAAGGAAAAAATTAGAGCAGTTAATCCCTCCCTTCCCATTCTTTGAAGAACCTCTCTAAAAATTCTTCCATGAACTTATGTCGTCTCTCAGCAATTTTTTTTGCTGTTTTAGTATTCATCAAGTCCTTTAACAGAAGTAATTTTTCATAAAAATGATTGATACTAGAACCTTTGCTATTTTTATACTCTTCAAAAGATTTGTGCATTATCACTTTGACATCAGGATTATAAATTTCTCTATCCATATGCCCTCCATAGGCGAACACTCTGGTGATCCCCATAGCGCCAATCGCATCTAATTTATCAGCATCCCAAACTACCATTCCTTCCTTTGTTTTCATTTTATGCTTTACGCCAGCGCCCTTAAAAGATACATCTTTTATGATTTCACAAACATGCGAAATCACATCTTCTTCTACTTTCAATTTTTCTAACCACTCTCTTGCTAGCTTTGGACCAATAGACTCATCTCCATCATGGAGTTTCCAATCAGCGATATCATGTAATAATGCAGCCAACTGCACAACAAATAAGTCCACCTTTTCCTCTTTGCCTACATGAACAGCGTTTTTCCATACTCTGTATACATGCCACCAATCATGGCCGGAACCTTCACCCTCTAATTTGCTTCTAACATGTTTTTTTGTTTCTTCAAGAACAAAGGACTTATTTGTAATTAAGATCACTCTCTATTGTTTACTCTTTCTTTTCTACATTTTCTTTGATGTCGTGAAGTAGTCCCAGAGCTTCTGTTATCATCTTTTCTGCGTTGACATTGACTTTGTAATCAAGCTCCGATCTTATCTCGCTTCTTTCTGTTATTCTGTTTTGTGATATCAGTATGAATGTAGAAAGGAATATGGCCTCCAGAGAAACTATCATTGTCAATAACCCGAATGGAAACGGATCAAACGGCTTTAACATTGTCATATTCAGGTTAATCAGCACCCAGACTGCGAACCAGACTATATGTATATATACAAAGGTCATACTACCAGAAACTGCCGTTATGCCATCCGCAATTTTTTCAATGAATGTAGACTCCCTTTCAAATTCAATGTTGGGATTTTTAGATATGAAATTAACTTTCTCTGATCTTTTTATCCATGAATTTTTGATGTTCTTTGCGTAACACACGTCACATATAGGCAATCTTTCGTTTTTTATTATAGCCAACAAGTCTCCGCATGTCGTGCATTCGTATAGTCCATTATCTTCGACTTTTTCCCCAATCTTATGTTTTTTCAATATGGGTTTTTTAATTTCGTTGTATTTTTTTAACCCTTCAGAAAGAATTTCACCAGCAAATTTTTTCAATTCCTGAATTTCTTTTTTCATGAAAATATAATTGGCGTTCGTAAATAAATTAGTTTAATTTTTCTTGTGTCTGAGTCCAATTAATGATATAGTCAGAATTGCCAGGAACGCCAGCCCGAAAGGATATGTCAATGACGAAGGCTCTATTAACCGCGCGGTTGTTTGCGTCGATGAAAGTAGTAAACTACTTAACCCGACGCCAGATATTACGATAATTCCTACTGTTGTTAGTGCTAGCGGTTCTAATTTTGATTGTTTAGAATGGTGTTTTTTAGTTTCTGAAATTTTTGATCTCAAAACAGAAACGTCTTTTTTCAGTTCACCGATTTTTCTAGAAATATAGTTCGGATCGGCTAGTCTTGGGTTAGTGATCTTAGATGTTTGGGCCAAAATCCAGCTTTGTCTTTGTAAAGTTTCAAATTCAGGTATGTAATCCCCGCTTTCATTTCTAATATACGGAGATCTTTGGGCAATGTCTAATAGGAATGTTTCAACTTCCCGTATCATATTTCCAATAGAATAAAGATATTTGTGGGTTTCCAATCCCCTGCTTTTCAGTGTGGTTAATGTGTCAGAAGCGTCGTTGATAAGCCTCAAATGTTCGTATAATACATCTAACAATATTTCAGTGTCATTCACTCTCATTTGATCTAATTAATTTTGTTTTTCCGATTTAAAAAAACAACAATTATTTTCCTTTTTTTAAGAAGAATAATGATATAAGGAAAATTGCCAGGAACGCCAGCCCGAAAGGATATGTCAATGATGAGGGATCAACTACTCTTGCAGTTGGGCTTGTAGAAGAAATAGCTAGAAGTACGAGACTTGCAGCGGATATAGATGCTACAACTGTTAATGCTGGTGTACGATGTTTTTTTGTTTTTGGATATCCGATCGTGCTCAGTTCATTATACATTTTTTCAATTAATATTGTAGCATCCTGTGGTTTCAATCTATCACCAGTTGAGTATAAACCAGAAACTTCTTGTTGAAGAGTCAGCAGTGTTGTCAAATAGTCATTTAATCCATATTTTCTTGCAGCATCTATGGTATAGTCAACCCGTTGTCTCATCTGTCCGATTTGGTTATGCAAAGACGATCTATATCTTCCGGCACTTTCGTAATCTCTTCGGTTTTGGCTATTATACGCCATTAGAGAAGTTAATTTGGCTGTCTCTAACATTAATTTTAGTTTTGTTAGATGTTCGTCGAAAGTATTTACCATAAGATCTATTTGATTTCGTAGAATAAAAATAATCTAGTTGCCCACAACAACCTTGCAGGATCCCGGTAATTTTTGAATGGCCCTGTGCAAAGCTTTTTTGGCATGGACCAGATTTGATTTATCAACTTTCAATAAAAATATCTTTTTTCCTTTTGATGTTATGATGGCTCTACCTTTCGGTTTTCCAAAAGCTTTTCTCATACCCATAGAGAACCTGTCTGCACCGGCACCAGTGGCAAGCGTATGTTCTCTTAAAATCTGATGCGGATAAGTAAGCACTTTCATGAAATAGTTTTCTAGTCCCACAAACTTTTCTAAGTATTTATTCGATGTAATTCTTGCAGATTCTAGTGAGTTTTCTCTGATTTGCATAGAATCTCCCATAATCAGCCATAAGGACGTATCAAATTGTTTTATTTTGCTTCCCATTTCAAAAACATGAATTTTGGGGTATGGTACACCAACTACATAACTCTTTTTTGGCTTTCTCTGTGATACTCTTGTCCAAGGCCTTTCAACTCTTCGTGTTGTTCTTCCGGGTCTAAGTGCCATGATTATCCTTTATTAATAGAAGGATATAATTTTTAAACTTATCCATAGTTTGTTTTTATAATTTGATTTCGATATTTTCTATAATTGTTAAGTGATTTCATGTCGATCCACCCCGATAATCTATACCTTCCGGAAAAATATAAGATCACTTTAGGAAATGGGAATCATGTTGGTCTGTGCACAATTTGGAGTGATCCAAATATAGTGATAAAGCAAGCATCGCAGCTTCTTAACGCTTGTGCGATAATAGGGACTTTATACAGCAAAGAGGGAGTAAATATAATGCTTAGGAATCTTTGCTTGAACCCGCAAATAAATAGTCTTTTGATATGGGGCAAAGGTAATTTGTCTAAAACACCGCAAGGAAGATCTGGGTGGGATGTATTAGTAAATTTATGGGAAAATGGGGTAAGCGATGATGGTTTTGTTAATAAAATAAATTTTCGCTTGCACGAAAATATGGATTTCTCTATTATTAGAAAAGTCGTCGAAAATGTGAAACTGATAGACGTGAGTGATATGGAACTCCCACAAGTTTTAGATTTTATATCCAAATTAGAGATTAAACGACCCTACATGAATCCTACCAATTTCCCGGTTTATCAGAGAGAGACAGATTCAGCATTACCATCAGAGGAAGTTGGATGGACTGTTCATGGCACAAAAGTAGTGGATGCTTGGATAAGAGCAATTGATAGAATCGTCAGGTATGGGGCAGTCAAGAAGACAGAATATGGAAACGAGATGAAAGAGTTGGCGGTACTGACTTGGGTTTCAGAAGATGAAGATATCGAGAATCCTTTCATACCTGACTGGCCTAATGAATTGAGACATGTAATAGGGATAGAGTCGAAAGAGACAATACATGAATATATAAAAAGAGTGTTTTTTGAATCGAAGCTTCCAGAGGGAACAGTTTATACTTATGGGCAAAGGTTGAGGGCATACCCAACCGAATCTGGAAAACAAGTAGACCAGATAAGATTTCTGATTAACAAAATAAGAGAATGTGAAGTGAGCAGAAGGGCTGTCGCAACATTGTGGTATCCTTTGGAAGACCAGACTGAAAAATCGCCCGCATGCTTAACACAGATTCAGATATTACAGAACGAGGGCAAGATTCATCTATTTGCTACTGTCAGAAGTCATGATATGTTTAAAGCAGGTTTGCTGAATGCTTTTGGTTTAAGGGCAGTGCAAGCGGAAATAGCAAACGAGTTGAAGATGAAATTAGGCAAACTATCAATCACTTCTAACTCAGCACACATATATGAGGAAGACTGGGAAAATGCAAAGAAACTTGTGAAATGTCATATATGGGAACAGCCTATTTCACTGGTATTCAACGAAAAGACAGATGCTGATCCCAGAGGCAATGCAGTAGTTAATATAATTAACAGTAAATTATCAGTAGATCTAATATCGCCCACCGGGGAGATATTGATGACATTAGAAGGATCTTCTGCAAAAGAGCTATGCCTAAAGATCGCTAAACTAGATTTGCTTTCTAGGGCCGATCATTACATGGATATAGCCAGACAACTTCAAAGAGCAGAGATAGCCATGAAACTGGGTTTGGAATTCAAGCAGGATAAAAAACTAGACTTTGATAAAATTAATAAATAGTTGTTTTGTTATTTTCTTGTATCTTTAAATTAATGATTGTAAATTTGGAGGAATTCGATAGTGTCATATATAGATATTGTTCGCCAGAATGCCGGCGCTATACCTAAAGATTATAGAGTTACTGCTTATCGACATGCTATTTGTGAGGTACGAGATTCTAATTATAGACGTAACCATGCCATCGAATATTTGTGGGGTTTTGTAAGAGAAGAATTATTACTGACAAGCATGGGCGGTGTTTTGGGATTAACATACGGAGACCCTGTCAGTGGACTGTATACAGGTGCTATCACAGGTCTATTAAATTTTGGTATTAAATCCATGAATCATTTGATTCATCAGCAATCAAAAGATTGGAAAACTCTTTCTGAAGAAGAAAGAAGGACTTTGTTAATGCTGTCACACCTAGGAAATCAGATGAAATATTCTAGAAACCCGAAAGAAATACTTAAAACATCCGCTGAAGAGGGGATTAACATAGGAATTCTCGGATTTTCGTTAACGAGGAACTTTGCTTATGCATTAATTGGCGTGCTATACGGTATTTTTGAGTCATTGTATTCAATAATGGAATCAAATAGAATTAGAAGAAATTTGGTTGTCTCAGAAACCATTGAGACCGATTCACGAGATTTGGAATATTATTTTGGATAACATGCTAGTTTCTATAAAAATTGTCTTATTTTTTTCATTATTTCATTATGAATATCTTCAGCATTTCTAATTTTACTATTTTCGTCAACACAATTAATTATTTTCCAGTTTTTCTCTCTTTCAGAAATATCTAAATACATTCGCCTTACCTTTTTTTGGAATTCTATTTTATTTTCGTATATATCCTTAGGCATATTTTTTAAATAATCTTTGCCTTTCCTTTTTTCTATCAATTCCTGCGTAGCTTCTACTGTTACGTCGAGAAAAATCACTACATCCGGCTGGATCATTCTTGATTCAATTTCTTTTACCCACTTAACCAGCTTCATACTATCTTTAACCATCACACCATGATATGCCATGGCGGAAGGAGTAAACCTGTCAGTTATAACCACTTCTCCTTTCCCCAGTTTCTTTTTTATCTCTTCTTTAAATTGGTATCTGTCCATTGCATACAACATACACGCAATTTCAGGAATGACTTCTTGCAATTTCCAAAACTCTCCTCGGAGATGAGCAGCCACAAGTTTTCCGAAAGTTGTTTCATAAGCAGGAAAAGCATATAATGATACCTTTATGCCCATTTTTTCTAAGACGTTTTTGAGCATTTCAGCTTGAGTGTGTTTACCAGAAGAATCTATGCCTTCGATGTCGATGAACACGCCTCTTTTCATGAATGATAATTTGATTTTAAGAATTTATTTGTTCATTTATGATTATGGACGGATTATTGATGCGTCTGATTTTAATACCGTCATATATAGAAATGTACGGCTTTCAACTCGCTGAAAATTTACTGCATGCGTATTATCATATTAGGAATATAGGACATTATCATGATAGAGATGATCTTACAGGTTTTACAATGTATAGAAGAACAAGTTAAAATCCAAAGTCGAAAGGCCATTTGAATTTCTTTTTTCTCATTTTCGCTCTTAAGGCCATTTTTTTAATGTTGGCTGATATTATCTTGTCCGAATCTGAAAGTTGTTTTTTATTGTTTCCGACACCACTGGTGTTTCCAACGCCAATAACAACTATTGTTCCGTTATCCACGGTTCTTTCCACGGTTCTTTCGACAAGTTCAGTTACCTTTCTTGTAGCGTCTCTTATGGGTCTTCTCATTGGCATTATGGCCTCTTCTCCACTCATTTTGACGATAACAGAATCTAAAGGAATTTTATTATTGATCGCCACCTCTTCAATTTGATATCTTTCCACGCCTACTCCTCCCATTGCAACTCCAACCCCCTCGGCTATTGTTCCAGTTTTCTCACCTTCTAATTTCGCCGCAGCATCTATGGAAATTATTTTAGCTATTTTCTCTTTTTTCGAAATTTTTTGCAAAACCTTTCCAGGATTTCCAGTTCTGCCACCAGGTCCTCTTGCTTTCATTATGATAACATTCCTGTTTTTGATTTTTTTTCTAGCTATAACAGTTTCATCGTCTATAACCTCAGTTTTCGAATTTTCAATAAGATTGGCAGCAACATATGGTCCTATACCATCCCCTATTACCCATCCGTTCGCCAAAGCTTCTGTTCCATGAAGAAGTGCTTTAGCCATTCTTTCAATAAATGGCAATTGCATTTGAATTAAAAATGCCAGGTTTATGCTTTTAGTTTTTTTAATTAATTCAACAAAATGTCTTACAATTTTCGTTAACTGGTAAAGATTCATCGCTCCAGATAAACCCATCATGATGTTTGCTTTATTTTCCTCATTTGATTCCGGAGAAACTTCATTGACGAAATATTTGAATCTATATTTCTCGTGATCTATTATATGCTCGAGTTTTTTCATTACACCCTGTGGATCCAAATCGACCGGAGGTATGACAAAAAATTCTAGGAAATTCTTTATGCTCTGATGCGTTTTTTTATCCATCTTCTTTTTAATTCTTTTCAAGACATGTTTCTCTGCTTGTGATGACATCTCTTCTAATGTCAAAGCGCTCCTTTCTAGTTTCACCATTATTTGTTGCACCATTATTCTTGAATATAATGAGAAGAAAATTATCATAACGACTAGACTTAATACTTGGCCTATAAAGCCATTTCCCCATTGTGAAACATTTGCAAGAAGGTTTTCCATGATAATCACATAAAACATAGTATATAAGTTATATAAATATATCGTAGATATACTATAAATTAATAGGTTAGAATGGAGCAGAAAGCATTGGTCGTAATTGTTATTGTTTTGCTATTAGTTGGTATTCTACTTTTTGTTCCTAAAGGAAAAGAATTTAGAGCCAAATATTTGGACGATCATTTCAAAAAGATAGGATATTTTTTGAAAGGTATTGCTGTAAAAGGTAAAGTGATAAAACCATTTGAAGGATCGAAGTTATCAATAACAATATCGGACGTTAACTCAATCAGCATGAGCGGACAATCGTTTGATTTAAAAGGTGATGATTTTGAAGCAATAGTTGTCCCGTCTTCAATTTCCATGGACGGTTCTGGTGTTACTTTTTCTAGTAACCCTCTTTCGGTTCGTGCAGATGATATGTCTGGTACAGTATTGTTCTCTAACGATTTGATTGCTATATCAGGAAAAACAAACCAGTTAACATTAGGTGATTTCGGTTTCAACAAAACAGGTATATCGTTTTCTGTTTCTGGATATCCAGTCTCATTCTCTTTGAGTAGTGTAAAGAAGAATATAATCGCATTCCAAGATATATCAGGGTCATTGAAATGGACCGGGCTGAAAGGCATGTCACCTTTGTTAAAAAATGATAGATTGGAGTTGTATAATTTTGATGGGTCTATAGGTCAGATAGGTGGTAATATAGTAATCCAAGGAACCGTAAGTAAAATGAAATTAAATGGAGTTAATATAGTGATTTAGATCATCTAATGATTATACTTTATATTTCCTAAAAAAAATTAATGGTTATGGATTTTCGAGACTGTGATACATTCTTATTTGATATCGACAATACATTGACTTTGTGGCCAGATTTACTAGACGGCTCGAAGAAAGTTATACGAAGACTAATTAGTGACGGCAAACAGATCTTATATTTGACTGACAGCACGGCTAAATCACAAATTGGTTTAGCCAGACATTTGACCAGTTTAGGAATTGAAACAAAACCAGATCAAATCATAAATCCGGGCTATGTTATTTCAAACCATTTCAAAAACAAGAAGATAAAAGTGTTAGCCTTTGGCGATGGATTGAAATCAGATCTTAAAAAATTTGGAATAGAATTGAAAAGCAGGTTACCGGTGGATTATGTCATTATTGCCGATGATTTTAACTTCAATTACAATAAATTGAGCCTAGCAATAAATGCTGTTTTGAATAGTGCCAAGTTAATCACATGTAGTTTAGGCAGATTAAGATTTGAGAAAAATAGAATTATTGCCGGTACGAGTTCTATTGCTGCTGGTATACGACATGCGACACAAAAAGAAATGATAAACTTCGGTAAACCATCTGATTATACAGTTAGAGCAACGTTGGAAAAAATAAAAAATCCTAGAAGAACTGTGATGATCGGTGATAGTATAGAATCAGATGTCGCATTTGCGAAAAAATTGAAATGTTTTTCTGTGCTGATTACTTCTAAGAATAAAAAAATTCCGGATAAATTGAAGCCGACTTTAAGGATTAGTTCAATCAAAGAATTTTACAATTTTATTTAGATTCTGAGACTAAATTATTGCTGTGAATTGGAGAAAATTTTCAGATTAACCGAAACAAAAAAGAAAAGTTTTGGAATGATCGCATAAAAATTCTTAAATTCTGTTTTTATTAAAGTTTGAGAAATTACCTATAAGCGTGCTAAACTTAACCTTTTATTAATATAAGGTAAATATGATTTAGATGACTCGATTAATTTGCTGTTTATCTGGTAAAGGCGGTGTTGGAAAAACAACATTGGTTTCAAATCTATCAGCAGCTTTAGCTGACTTCGGTGAAAATACTATAGCCATAGATGCTAATTTAACCACGCCTAATTTAGGATTACATACAGGATTACATTTGGTTCAGCAAACACTACATCATGTTTTGAAAGGTCAAATACCTATTAACAATGCACTTTATCCTCATCCGTATGGTTTTGCTGTTATTCCAGCAAGTATGAATCTAAATGATTTGAAAGGCGTCGATCCAAGTAGATTAGCTGAGATTAGTTTTAGTCTTCTGGGAAAAGCGAATTTTATTCTGCTTGATGGAGCAGCAGGTTTGGGTAAAGAAGCTTTATCTGCATTAGCCGCATCAGATGAAGTTATTGTTGTTACGAACCCCAATTATTCTGCTATTACAGACGCAATTAAGATTGTGAAAATAGCTCAAAACTCTAACATGAAAATTTTAGGGATAGTTCTTAATAGAGTCAAAGGAGAAAGTTATGAATTGAATCAGCAGAAAATAGAAGAATTGATGGGCGTTCCCGTCATTGCAGTAGTTCCTGAAGATGAAAACGTGAGCAGATCACAAGCTGAAAAGAAATTGTTGTTTGAATATAGTCCAACCACCCCAGCAGCAGTTGAAATAAAAAAATTAGCTGCTAGATTAACAGGTAAGTTATATCAGCCACCAAGCTTCAACCCAGGTATTTGGGAAAGGTTATTTATTTGGCTGAAGAGTTAACTATTCTACTGATTAATTTTAAATTCTGTTGCCATTTAACATGTATTTTGATTAAAATATTACCAATCTAACATGTAGCATCACCCACATCTGTTCTAACTTTTTGCACTCTATATCCAGGAGCTATTTTTTGAGTTGTTCCTGGTCTCAAAGTAATTAAATTTTCTACACCATATTGTTCCATGGCTTCTAATAGTTCATCTGGTAATTTGTCTGAATTTAAAGCTGTAATTAACTCCTCTGGTGTGTATGTTTGTCTAATCAATCCAGTAATTTGTATTCCGTAAACTCTGCTCATTTTTTAACACCTCCGATTTTTTAATCTCCAATTGTAATATGCAGTAACATCATGTCATAACACCTTTAGACTCACTCAGAAGCTAAAGAAAAATCTAAATCGGATTTCAAAATTTGTAGAACTAATCAAATTGCAGAAGTTGTATGTTGTTAATTGAATTTTGACGGCATCATTACCTCACCTTAAAAATTAAAATTCATGAATGTCGTGTCTCGGATATTCTGTATCTGGAATATTATCGTATTCTATTTCTTTTTCAGAAATTTCAGATATTGTTATACTTTCAGCTCCGTTTCTTATTAGTTTGAAATATTTGACTGGTATGTTTTCTCTTTTCGCCAGGTCAATTTCTATTTGCACGCCTTCAGTGATTTCTCCGAATACCCACAGTTCATCACATTTCTTTAAAATTTCATTATTAGCACGAAATATTTTATCTTTTCCTACCAATCCATACAGAAAGTATCCATACAAATTGAATAGATTAACAGGAATATGTCCCTTTTCAAAAACATATTTGCAGATCATCATTGAGTGATGAGAATTTCTAGAGGAGTGAGCTGTAAAAACAACCTTCATACTATTAGAGATAGAATTAGAAGTAATTAAATTGACATTGCTTATTGGCTTGTGAATTGGGACGGCATCATAACCCTCTCTATGTTCTTTATTCTTGTAAAGTGTACTATTTAAATATATTGCTCACCTAAAAATATTGAGTGAATGTGATGCCCTACCAATCCGAATAATTCCTTCATTTCTTGAGTTTTTGTTATCAATAAATCTAATTTATATTAGCTTTAGGCTTGATTTTCTCGACAAAGTGGAGGGTAGTTTATGACCGGTGGGTATCTTTCCGTCAATGTTTGTGTTAGACTGGGAATCTACAGCAACAATACCAGGTAATATAGTCCCTACCACAGGAGACATATTTCCCAAAATTGCATATTTGTTAGATGATGATCTTTTTTTAAAAATAAACGAGGAACAAACGAGAAGGGAAAGAGGGGAGGTTCCTTGGGATGAAAGTTATAGAAGAAGCGTGAGAATGTTTGTTGATTATGGGCTAAGGGAAGATCGGTTATATGAGTTACTACCCAAAGTTGTTATTCCAAGACCGGGTTTGTTGGAAATATATCAATTTACAATGAAGCACAGTATACCTTTGGTGGTTATAACAGGAGGATTTTCATGTTTTGTCACTCCACCTTATTCATACTATTGTGATAAAATAATTAGTAACGAGCCGGTTTTTAAGGGCGGATATCTGACAGATGTTAATGTAAGAGTTAACGGAAATAAAGAGAAGCATCTAAGACATGTCTGCCAGTATTATGGTGTGCCTATAGAAAGATCGGTAGCTGTGGGCGACGGCAAGGGAGATAATACCATGCTTAAAGAATCAGGTTTTGCAGTAGCTGTAAATAATGCGCATGATGTTACTAAAGAAGCTGTAAGAACTAAAGGTGAAAGGGGATATATAATGCAGGGCGACGATTTTACAGAGTTACTGAATGTTTTGTATAATACAGGTATATAGGCATTTGTTATATTGCAATTAAACCAATTTTTGCAACAAGTCTATATCTATTTCTGCAGCTGAAACGGGCATTTCCATTTTCCAATTTTCCAAAACGACAGGATTAATTTCTCCGAACACGCCTAATTCAATTGAATCTATACCTATCTTAGCACATCTGCCAGCTACAAAACTTTTGTGTTCGGTTTCTTCTATCTTATAGTTGTTTATTCCAAGGTTCTTCATCATGCTTTCAACAACAGATTTAATCTCTGCAAAATTCGTTTTTGAATGGCACATTGCAAGTGCAAGCTTTTTTTTAGTTTCAGTACCAGTATCAGTATAAGGATTCAAAATCACCACATCACCAACTTCAAAAATATTTTGTGGATACTCGTGGTGCTGATTTCTTTCCAATATTTCTATTAAACTAGGCAAGAGCCAATTTCTTACAACATTGTACTCTTCTGTTTTAGGATTGGCAGTTTCAGCTATATCCATTTCCTTTACGTTCATTTTATTGAACAAATTCTTTTTGTTGGTTAGAATGAAAGTGAATACTTCCTGCAATTCATGTCCGACCATCAAACTCCTCAGTCTGGAAGCGAATACTTCCAGCGGATTTTCTTCTCCAATTGTTGAAATGTTTGGTATCACAGCTTCGAAATTCTCATAACCAAAAGCGATAGCAACATCTTCTACAATATCCATAGCATGCATTATGTCAGTTCTGTAAATTGGTATTGTTACTTCTATGTTCTCTTTATTGATTTCAACAGCATCGTGACCCATTCTCTGCAAATATTCTATTATTTCATAATTTCTAAGATTCAGACCAAGAATTTTATTGACATATTTTGGTTCTAGATTTATCATCTTCGGTGATGTATTAGGAGTATATATTATGCCTGTGTCTGGATACTTTATTTTCACTTTATGTATTTTGGCTCCTCTGTCGCCAAACGTTGAAATTATTATATTCAAAACTTCATTGACAGTTTTTTCATCGGTTCCAGTGACCTCAATGAATAAATTTTTGGTTTTATTATCAATTTTGTTTTCATCCGCATTTAAAATAGGGATAAAGGACAACGTCTTTCCACGGGAATCAAGCAGGATGGGATATTCATCTATGCCTTCTAATATCCAGGCATAATCTTTTCCTTTAGGCAGTTTTTCTAGTATTTCTTGCAAACTCATTTCCTGTTTCTCTTCGAGAGGCACATATCTGAACGTCTTCTTTTCTGTCGTGTAAGTTAATGGGAATGAAATTTTTTCTAGATCGTAAATGCCTATAGCAGCTTTCTTTCTTTTTCTGCAATGTGTAACATGCAGTTTTTCCTGCATTTGTATCATGGATTTGATAAGATCGTCTGATAAATCAACATTCTTCACCACGCATGAGACAATAAAAGGTCTGATGTTCATAACTTTTGGTTGAACTACAATTAGAAATTCTTCTGCAGGTTCTGCTTTGTACTCTCTCAATCCTCGTTCTATATTCATGAATGAGGAGAATGCTCGAGCCAGCCCTTCAACAGATAGCATATCAGGCCTGTTGGGAAAAACTTCAATTGAGAATTCCTCACCTTCGCTGCCTTCCCATCCGACGCCAAGCATTGGTATTCTCTCTTCTATTGTTCTCATCGGTATTTCATGTCCAATTAATCTGCAAAAATCATTTCTGTTTATATTTATTACAGGCACTTATTCACCTAGGCTGAATTCTTTTATGAATAAACGTATTATTGTTTCTATTTCTTTAATATTTTTATATGAAACAACACGAATATAAGATGATGTATTGCCTCTGATTATCTTTGATAGCCTATTTTCCGCTTCATTTTTTATTATGCATAATACAGGTTTCTTCAAATTCAACGCATATGCTATTTCATAGCCAACTCCTAAGCTTGGTGACGATACTTCAGCTATTAAACAGGAAGAACGATCGATCCATTTCATGTCCCTCTCAAATATGTGCTGCATTGAGAATTGACTGTCATATTCCCAGGCATCGTCTCTTATTATATGCTCGCTTAGTACATTGAAATTTATTTTTTTTAAAACCTTTACAATTTCTTTCCCAACATTTAGATTATCTCTTTTGCCTGATATTGAAATTGCAAAATATACGTCTTTCATTTTTTCAAAATCTCATCTACAGATTTCCATAAATTAGGAATAGTATCATACTTTTTTACTTCTTTAGGATCTATCCATTTGTAATTGTCATGTTCCCAGTCATATTTTATTTTATCTGTTTTTGATTCAAACAGAAATTGGTGAGTTTCCCAGATTATGCTATATTTTTCATCTTTGAATATTGCGGGTCTTTGTTTTATCAGTTTTGGCCTTAGTCCTGTCTCTTCTCTTATCTCTTTTATGGCTGTTTGCAGTGGTGTTTCGCCATCTTCAATATGGCCGTGTATTACAGACCATTTGTTGGGATATGTTACAACTTTATCTGATCTTTTCAACAGCAACAATTTATTGTCAAATATAACATAGCAGCTGACAGTTTTTTTTACAAAGAATAATTCCTTTTCATTAATTAATTTTGGTAGTTCTGAAACATCTTTTACAAAATTTAACACTTTATTTTCTATAAGTTCGTTTTTTGTCAGTGTTCCGCATGTTACAGATACGTAATTTATACCAGCCCTCTTTGCAGATTCGTGGTCAAGTAGAGTATCACCAACATACAAAGCATCTTTTGGTTCTATCTTCATCTTTTTACAAGCCAATAATATGGCATCGGGATGCGGTCGTGATCTTTTGACGTCACTTCTTGTCACAACGCAATCAAATAATTCTAGATCATATCCGGATTTGATCATTTTCTTGTAGACATGTTCTCTATTTCCCATTGTCACAACGCCTATTTTAATGCCGGTTTTTTTAATTTCATGTATAGATTTTATCGCGTCTGGGAAAGGCTTCAAATTAAGGGGAGTCCTACTGGATATTTCTTCGTCTGTTTTCTTGAATTTTTTCATGTTAATATGAGGCCATAATTTCTTTACTCCTTCAAACCACGGCATACCAAACGAAAATCTGATTTCTTTATCTGAAGGCATTTTCAGTTTCATTGCTTTCGCAACTTTTTTCAGATATCTTATATAATATTTTATACTGTCCAGCAATACGCCATCTACATCAAATAATACAGCCTTTAATTTCATTTTATTCACTTTTTATTAATCGCGTAGAATTTTTACCAGCTGATCAGCTAACTTAGGGTTTGCAGCAATCACATTCATACTTTCTTTATTCCATGGTTTACCTGAAAAATCTATAAACTTCCCACCAGCCTCTTCTATTATAACCTTCCCCGGCGACATATCATGAAGCGTAGACCAATTACCTGCAATGACATCTATTTTCCCACTTGCGAGCAATGAATACTCGTATCCAATACAATTAAATTTTCTCATCTGTCTACCCACAACACATTTTAGGAATACATCCATTGATTTTTTTGAATCATTCCAATAATAATCAAACTCCAGTATTGCGTCATCTAAGCTACCCTTGTCTCTTACTTTAACTCTCTTGTTGTTAATGAATGTACCTTTATTTTTTTCTGCAAATGTCAATTCTTTTGTATTAGGATTGTATACTATCCCAATTATTATTTCATTATTTTTTTCAACTGCAAGCATGGTGGCATAGATTGGAATTTTGTTAAAAAAATTCATCGTTCCATCCAACGGATCTATGTAAATATTATATTCACTCCCACCCAAATCAATTCTTCCAGATTCTTCGGATATCACGGTGCATTTGATATCATTTTCTTTTAGTCTCCGGATAATAAGATTTTCAGCCAGAATATCTGTTTTCGTTGCAACATCATTTTTACCTTTGATTTCGTGTATTTCTCTAGAATGGTCTAAATCAAACTGCTCTTCTAACAGCTTGCCAGTTTCTTTAGCAATATTAATCAGAATTCTCTTCATTAACCTAACCAAATTTTTGCTTCTCTTAATTGCTTCAAGTCGTTCCAGTATAATTCTCGAATATTTTTGATGCCATAATTTATCATGACGAGTCTTTCTAGTCCAGGTCCCCATGCCAAAACAGGTATATCTTTTCCTAACAAAGGTTTGACAACTTCTGGTCTGAACATACCAGCACCGCCTAACTCGATCCAGCTTTTTTGTTCGGGATGAAATACCTCGATTTCTGTCGACATCTCCGTGTACGGAAAATATGCGGGTCTGAACCTCGCTTTTTCGAAGCCCAATTTAGCGAAATATCTTTTTAGATATGCCAAAAAATGCCTGAAATTGACGTCTTCACCGACAACTATGCCATCTGTTTGATAAAATTCAGCAAGATGTTTCCAGTCAAGAACCTCATTTCTAAAAACTCTGCCCACAGAAAAATACTTTGCTGGTAATGCACCTTTATCAACATCTTTTCTTAATTGTGCTAATGTTCTGACTGATAGTGTGGTTGTGTGAGTTCTCATAACGCTTTTTTTTGCAAAAATTGCATTCCAATTATATTGCCATCCTAAGGAATTGCATGTCCATCCGTTTTCGTGAGTGGCTTTCACTGCTTGTGTAATCTCATCTTCAGGTAATTGTCCTTCTGACGGAACTTTCATATAAAAAGTGTCAGCCAAATCTCTAGCAGGATGATCTTGTGGTTGATACAAAGCATCGAAATTCCAAAATGAAACTTCCAGTAATGGACCTGACATTTCTTTGAATCCCATTTCTGTCCATACCTTTCTAATATATTCTATGACTTGGGTCATGAAATGTTTTTTAGAAGGATGAATTTTCGCGGTAGGGGTTGATACGTTATATGCTCTGAGACCATATTTTTTCCAATCTCCCTTCTTTAGTACGTCAACAGTAATTTGACCTATTTCCTTGCCCAATTTAATCTGAGATTCTATTTTTTTTCCAGATGCAGTTAAAGTATATTCTCTGTTTACTTCTGTTCTAACTCTTATTAAACCACGCCTAATTAGCTTATCTACGAGATCCCTTTTAAAATCTCTGGACATTTTAGTATTTTTACTAACTTTAGCTAACAATTCTTCCTCATCTGATTTTCTGCTGAGAGATTCCATCCCTTCCTTCGTTATTAATATTCTGCCGTCTTTAACTTCAGCCCAGCCATTTTTGTTTATCCACACTAATCCGATAGAAAACTGCGAAATTTTGTTTTTTAGAGTTTCAATTTCATCCATTCCTTTGCTTACAACTGAAATCAGTCTTTTTTCAGGCAGTCCAGTCTTACTATATTCATGACCCTCTATTGTTAGTTCTAAAAATTCAGATACGTTTTCTTTTATTGATATTAAATTTTTTTGTTTTGCCCACTCGGCTGCTTTCTCTACGGCTTCTTTTGACAACTTCGTTATTTTTGACAATTCGTCAGCAGAAAGAACTTTCTTTGATTTAAATGACTTTAAAATTCTTTTTTCATTTTCATGTAACTGCTGAATGATTTTATCACTAGACATAATACTCATTATATTGATGAAAGGATATTTATGCATTTTTTGTATTTCAGCCGTTGAATGATTCTCTCCTTATTTCAGCATACTCTCTTGCTATTCTGTAAGCTTCTTCTGGGGATATCTCGGTATTCTGTAATAAAGATTCAAAAACTGTTTTGGCCGGATAAGATCTTTTGATGACATAAAAAACCAATCGTCTGGGGAGGGGAGGTTTACAGACCATTTTATCTTCGATTACTGCTGGCGGTTCTACTTGAACATAAACACGCAATAATAAATTTAGTCCTTCGCACACATCTTCCGGATTAAGTCCAAGTTTTGCAGGATCAACTGTTGTAATATTATAGGGCATAATTTGCTTATATTTTTGTGATTTATGCATTTGTCGGATATACAACCGCTTCAATTAATCATGATTCTCAAATATAGAAATCTTTATAAGTATATTTACTACTAAATAGTAAAGATAATGTGATCATTTATGAGTAGTAAATTGATAAAAATCTTTATAATCACACTTCTGGTAGTGTTTTTCGAGATTTTGCCATTTGTAGCTTTGGCTACAAACCATTACGGGGCACAATTATGTAACGAGAAATGCTCGGGGAACAGATACGGCAGCGCTTCATATGGAGGCGGTTATTACCAGGCAATGTGCTGGAATTTTCAGGATAATACTAAGTCATTTGTAGGCAAAACGTGGACTTGGACAGGCGATTCATCTGCAGATCAATCATGCAAGGATTACTGGAAAGATTCCAGATCAAGATGTTTTTGTGCTGATTTTAGAGCCACTACAACAACTACCCCGACTTATACTCCCGTACCAACATATACTCAACCGGTTCAGCCGGTATATACCCAACCTGTCTACACTCCTCCAGTATATACAGCACCCGTAGTCTACACTCAGCCTGTTTACACCCAGCCAGTGTATACCGCACCTGTGTATGTGCCACCTGTCTACACTCCACCAATCGTTACAACAACTACCATTCAAAACATAAGACCAGTTGCAAATTCTGGTTCTGATCAAACAGTTTTTGAAAATCAGTTTGTTGTTTTAGATGGCAGTAGATCTTACGATTCAGATGGACAAATTGTTTCGTACGAATGGAGAGAAGAGGAAATATTATTGAGCAATTCTATATCTTTTAGCAGAGTTTATTCTGAGGGATTACATGCTATTTCATTAAAGGTTACTGACAATAGAGGCGCTACAAGCATAGATT
Source organism: uncultured archaeon (assembly GCA_964373165.1). Lineage (GTDB taxonomy): Archaea > Aenigmatarchaeota > Aenigmatarchaeia > CG10238-14 > CG10238-14 > JAGVVZ01. The sequence continues at coordinate 6,139 of CAYJTF010000007.1, read as the reverse complement.
CAGTCATGATAACGGTTAAACCGCAACAATCAACTTTCAAAATTGACGTATTTGATGCGGATGCTTCACCATCTTCAATCAATGAGGGAGACGATATTTCGGTGAATGGAAATGTAAGATTAGTTGATGCGCCAACAGGTCAGCATTTAGTATCGGTTAAAATGTATATAGACGGAGAGGAAAAAGATTCCGAAACATTATTTTTAAGTAAAGATCAAACATCGCCAGTTTCATTCAAATTCAGCACATCAGGCTTATCAGATGGCGTGCATATAACAAAGATTACTGCCTCTGTGGATACAGTTTCGGACCAAGAAACAGATAATTTTGAAATAGAAAAACAAATAGAATTTGTTTTAATAGATGATTTTGAAGTTACTCCGTCAGGTATTTGTGCTGACGAGAATGAGGTTTTTGATATATCAGTCAGAGTAGGATTGAAGGATAAAGAGAAAGACAGAATAAGAGCAATGTTCTTTGTGGAGGACGATGATAACAATTTCTTTTATATAGGAGAAGATGAAAAAGTTTTGGAAAACGATGATTCTGAAACATTTTCAACAACTTATGATTATGAAGCTTTTGACTTGATTCCGGGTACGCATGAGGTTAAAGTCATAGTGGAGAACAGTGGCAGAGAAACAGAATATACCAAAATATCATTGAAAGACTGTGGAGGTATAAGGAGAGACAGAGTAGATGTGTTAGGTGTTAAGCCTGAACATTGTTTGCGTGTTGACAATCTTTGGACATATGATAAGTTAAAACCAGAAGGGTTAGCAGAAATAAAGACAAGAATATCGAACTGTGGCAGAAGCACTGAAACTGGAATCAGTACTAGTTTAGAGGCTTTTGGCAGAACTAATTTTATTTCGCCATTTTCGCTTGGTGTTGATCAAAAGAAAGATTTAGCGTTCACAATAGAAGTTCCAAAAAACGCAGAAGATGAAGTTAAAATGAAATCATCTGTGGTTAACAGATTCAGTTCAGATTCTTTAAGCAAACAATTCAGTGTTTTAGATGGAATACCGTTTATTGAAATTAAGAAGGAGTATGACGTTGATATTTGTGAGTCAGAGAGAATAAGATTTGACGTAACAAATAGAGGCGAAGTAAAAGATGTTTTTAATTTGCGTGTTTCTGGCGAGAGTGCAGAATGGTTTATAGTAGTTCCTCAGGATGTTGAATTGAAACCCAAAGAGAAGAGAACAATTGAAGCGTATGTAGATGTGCCTTGCGATATAAGAAAAGATATTTATCAGTTTAGTGTTACAGCATCCGGTTCTCCGACTTATACAGCTTCATCCAGTTTGAATGCAAGAAAAATATTTTCATTACCAGATTGGTTTTGGCTTACTTTGTTAGCCTTATTCCTTTTATTGTTAATATTGGCAGTGATTATGTTCTATAATCCTAGAAACAACAGAAAAAGACCTGAAGGTTGTATGGGACCTCATGGTTGCTAACATATTTAAAATTTACATTCTAAATTTTTCATTATAGGTATCATTCAAGGTATCTGTTCAGGTGACGATATTGAGTAGAGGATTATATAGGACATTACTACCGACTTTGGTTTCTGCTTCTTTACTTTTTTCTGGTATACTACCTAGTAGAATTAGCGCATATCATACAACTCAAACACCCATCCCACCAGCAAGCAGATTATTGGAAGAAAGAGCTGGTAATCTTTATTTGGAAACTCTTTATAACCCCGGAGATGGAAATCTTATATTATCTTACAGTCACAATGGCATAGGTGATGCATATAGAACAGTAAGTGTAGTTACGGATGTTTCAAGCGATAATCATCGTATAGTTTTAACTAACCCATTGGTATATGGTGTTCTAAGAGATGATGGTAACTACGATATATATGAAGATCTATCAGTAGACGGTGCTAATGGAAACGAGACAATTGATGCACCGGATGGAAAAGAACCTGCCACAACTCTACAAACTCAATCATGCGCCCCAAGGGAGATTATTATTGGAAACAATTCAACAGTTACTGTTTTGCATGATTGTCGTACTGGATCAAGCACATATGAATTTTCATTTGTGGCTAGAATCATTAAAGCTACTAGAAATTATTTTAAATTGGCCAAACCATTTCTATATTATATATTAGGTTTAGATGGAAAATATACAGAATTTAGAGATCCTGGAGAAGATGGTGTTAGTGGCGACGAAGTTCCATATATAGTTGAAACAAAAACACCTACACCTTCGGCTACGCCAAAACCTACTGGTACTCCAAGAAAATCAAATACCCCACAGTACAGAGTACCACGTTGTAATTTTCATATAAATCCATTATGCAACGCTGCTTAGCCTGTAAATATTTAATATTAATTCTACAATCATAATTTGATGGTATGACTCAGCCAGAATCTACAATAAAAACAATGAATTTGGAAATCAACATTTTAACGTTCGAAAAAATGAGAAATCTATTGAATGAATACAGAACACTTTATGGATTGCAAAATTATGATGATCTTATTAATTTCTTAATAAAAAACCAGCCAGTAATTAAGAATAAATTATAATGAGAGCAAACATATACTTGGAAGTAATTATGGAAATTAGTAATATTACATTGCAGGATATTTTAAGCAAGTATTCTAAAACTTTAACACCCCTGTTATCTAGTGATTCATCAAGATTATCCATGAACAAATTACAACTCCAAATTTTAGATAAAGCTATACAAGAAGGTTTAAATTCGGATGAACCCGAGAAAGAATTGATAGAGATAGCTAATTATATAAACACTCTTGTTTTATTGAATAAGATAAAACTAATAAGATGATTGTAATTTCTATTACAAACAACTATTAAAAAATAAAAAATAAATCACAATTAAAAATTTGTTTTTAGTTGTTTTTTTCTAGTTCTTTTATCCTTTCTGCAACGCCTTTAACTTCCCTTTCTAAGGAGTCTTTATATTCTTTTAACATTTCTATTTTTTCTTCCTTCGTAAGAAAATTTCTTATTTCCGTTGGTTCACAGCATGTATATCTCATAATAACACCTCCTAATAATATCGTATGTACGATATATTATTCAAACATATATTTAAATATATCGGTCATCCAATATTATTTATGAAGAAAACTGATTATGAATATTGTTGTGATATGAGAGGAATGCTTTCCTTTTTAATATTATTCTTATTATCTAAGAAATCTATGCACGGACAAGAAATAGCAGAGGAAATTGGTAAAAGAAAAGGGTCCAAACCAAGTCCTGGTACTATATATCCAGCTCTGAAAAACTTAAAAAAAACAGGTTTAATTGAGGAAACCAAATCTGGTAATAAGATAACGTATAAGTTGACTTCTGATGGAAAGAAAACATTGAGTATTGCCAAAAAGAAATTTTGCATGATATTTATGGATATTATCTCCAGTTAGTGTTTTATTAACAATAATTATTTATCCGCACGAATCATTCAGGGTTTTTTCTTTCCATACTTCTTGACAGTTTCCTATACTTACTTTAATTTTATTCAGGTAATCCGTATTATCAAACCCGTAGTCAGTACAATTTATTTTGAATGATTGAGTCATGCCATTTCCTATACTATCTTTAAACATAGCTTTACATTCTTCCTTGCCACTGCTTGTGAAAAGAAAAATTGGTGATATGCTTACCGATCCTGTATTTGCAACAGATACGGATACATTCACAGCACCGCTTCCGGTATTATAACAGTCTATATTAGAAATATCAAACACCACTTTTTTACAATATAATTCTATTGCATTATTTTCCGAAGTTCTATTTTTTATTATTCTTGCATGGGAATATGAACACTTACTACTATTATTTAAATCAAAAAATTTTATTAGTTGTATATCTGGACAGTTGCCTGATGTAATTTTCAATGAATTGATAGAAGCACTTGAAGTACAATATTTTGTATTGTTACAATTATATGTTATAAGAGTTTTTTCGTTTGATTTTAACGGATTATTTTTATCAGGTCCTATGCTATCATTAAGATACGATAAGCCATTTAGAGACGTTTCTATTGAAAAATTCCATAGGTCGATGTTACCAGTATTTGTTATTTCCAGTTCTAGCTTCTGATTTTCACTAGAGCAATTTATATAGTTTATATCAAACGAAGCTTTGGAACAATCAAAAACATTATCAGATTCGATGATTACGCATTTATTGTCTTTGCATTCACGATTAGGTTCGCATGTTTTTATTAGGTAACTATCTTCCATACAACATTCATATGGACAATTTTGTTTCACGCATTTATTGTCTATGCATGACGAACCGTTTTCACAGTTTTTATCCTTATATGTGGTTTCATTATAACAGCACTCGCTGATACACACTTGTTTTGATGTTTTTACAATATTTGCTGTGATATTAAGAATCGAGTTTTTTATTGATATGGAAGCGGTTATGGATAAGATGACTATTATCACAACTGCAATAAGTAGTAACCCATTAAGAAAATTTTTATCTATATTAATCTTTTTTAAAAATTCACTTATAGCTGTGAAATTATCCGCAATTTTAGATAATTTAATGCCACACACATCACACATGTCGTAATTATTTTTGAATGATTTTCCACATTTTCTGCAGAATTTCATAAATTATTCGCTCCTCGGATTTGTTGATTAACAATTAAGCCTCAGATGGGATTTGAACCCATGGCCACTTGCTTACCATGCAAGTGCTTTTGGCTTATTTCTACCAGACTGAGCCACTGAGGCATGATAATTATTTGCAGTTTAATTTTTTATTTCTTTTAGGAAATTTGATTTTGTTTTATTCGGGAAACAGTTACCAAAAAAGTCACAATATGTGCACAGTCTAGTTGGGTTCTTTGGAAACTCTTCTAAAATCTGTTTTTTATTCCTTATTTCAACAATATCGTTTTCTATTTCCTGTATATCCCTCTCCGATATGGGATAAAATACACTTTCTCCAGTTCGTAAGTAATAAAATGATATATGTTTCGGCATTATGTCAAAATGTTTTTTCCACAGATATGCATAACTTTTACCTTGTTTTAAGTGCGAATCAGGTATATAATGAGGCAGTGCGGATTTAGATGTTTTGTAATCCACTATTGCTATGCTGTCATCAAACAAACTCATAGTTTTATCTATTATGCCAGAAAAATTTTCTTCTTCAAGTACGAGTTTCAATTCTCTGTCTCTGGGAAAGAAAAATTTTCTTATATCTTCTTCAAACCACGCTGAATTTTTATTCAAATTTCTTACCTTATCGTTTAATGAAAAAGCAAGCTTAGCTGCATAAAAATCCAAAAATCTTTTTGTTTCCTCATAATATTCTTTTTTTTCTTTCTCGCCCTCGAAACAGTCTATATATTCCTTTCCTATAAGATTCCACTCTGTATTTAGTAGAGATATAAGCCCATTTTTAAAATCTTTCCATAATTTTTCCCAATCATCATGTTTTATATCAACCAGTGATACGAAATTAAAAAAATTTTCCAAGACTTTATGGGCTATGCGGCCACGAATCAATTGTGGTGTTGGTCTTTCTGGAATTTTTTTGATGTATCTATAAAAAAACTTTCTCTGGCATTCATAATAGCAGGCAATAGCAGATGGACTTAATCTTAAACTTTCTTTTTGTGATTGCATAGAAACACTTACAATATTTATTGGATAAGAATATAAAAATAGAAAGAAAAAAGAACAAAAACTGGGATACATTCAATTATAGTCGAATGTAGAAATTATGTGTCTCTTGCTTTTAGAGTTCTTCTGCCATTATCTTCCGCTCTTCTTGCAGCTCTCTTTACTAAAGCGGATACTTCAGTGTCTAATGCTTCTAAGAACTCTTCGCTTACATTGTATTTTCCCTTTAATGATTCTCTTACAGCAGATCTTACGACCATTCTTGCATCAGCCATTTATTTTTCACCCCCTTAATTTAGGCTTTTCTAGGTAATTTAAGCAATCTTAACTATTTAAATATTGATTTCTTTTGCCTATTTACGCCTTTTTTTTACCACTTTCTCATGACTATAAAAAAACGGTCGTTCGGTTTCTGTTAATAGGAAAAAATCATAGCTACTTTAGAGTAATGGTAAACATTTTAATATTGCCATATTAACTGTTAATATGAAGATGAA
>CAYJTF010000006.1:0-27340 GCA_964373165.1 uncultured archaeon | reverse complement strand
GAAAATTAAAGGAACATGGTATTGTCAGACAAGCTGTAAAACAAGGAATAGTTGTGTAGTATTAATTGTTAAAGCAGAAATTCATTAACCTAAGAATCCCAAGACTCATGACACAAAATAAAAGCTTTGTTTAATAAGTAGCTCCTGTTTAATAAGTCGGGATTCTGTTTAAAAAGTCGAAAAGTTGCACCCAAGGTCAATAGAAATAATAGTTAAGTTCCTTGAAACTTAATTTCTAATAATCCCATATTCAAAAGATATTGATAGAAAATTATTAACTAATTTTCATTTATAGCTAAGATTTAAATTCCTAATATCAAGAAAATAAAAAATGTATAAAATTAGAATAGCGACAATACAGGACATTCCTCAACTAATAGAAGTTCAACAAAGTGTAATAACCTCTGCTGTTAACAGAAGGGAACTACCATCTGTAGACTTGGTTGGTCCTGAAGAAGCCAGAAAAAAATTAGAGGAAACGATAAATTCTCCTCAAGTAGTAATTCTGGTTGCGACAGTAGAAGAAAGAATTGTTGGTAAAGGTCACATTAATTTTTATCCTGATAAGAAAAGAGTTACTTTAAGCAGTTTTGAAGTTAGTCGACCTTATGAAGGACTAGGCATCGCTTTGGATTTTGTGAAACAGGGGTTACATATAACGCAAGAAAGATATTCACAGATACAAACTCTTAGAGTTGGACGTTATGAAATATCAGAAAATTATAGAAGAAGAAATATTATTAGAGATACTTTTTTTGATAGAGTATCTCGGTTAAGTGGTGTTATAGTAGAATCTGGTACATGGGAAGGGGAACCTATGAAATGGTATAATATTCCTATCCAAACAGCAGTATCACTGATTAGTTTATATGGCAACATTGTTTATAGATTTTCTTCTGATTGACAATTATTTTTCTTTGTTCAATTTAGACAGAAGTTCCAGTCTATCTGACAGAAGATGACATAAAATATTTTCTCAACAAAGGCTTCATTCTCAATTTTGACAATATCCGGACACCGATAACAGGGCATATAGATTTACTGCAGATAAGAAACGACATGATTCACATCTTGGACTACAAACCAGAAGCAAACAAAATAAATGCAGTTAATCAGTTGACAATTTATGCTTTAGCACTAGCTTCTAGAACTAAACTAGCAGTAAAAGACTTCAAGTGCGCGTGGTTTGATGACAGAAGCTATTATGAGTTCTTTCCTTTGCATGTGGTCTACAAAACTATTAAACAGACTGCTCCAGAACAGAAATCTTTATATATTGTTCTGTATAAAAACAACATATGGAATCTGTATTTGAGGAGTGGAACATCTACGCAAAAAGGAAGGCGTTGAAGTCAAGGGTAATCAGTTTAAGCAGCATAGAATCAGACGCGAAACTGAAAATTGTAGGAATTACCGGCATACGCAGATCGGGAAAAACAAGTGTCCTTATCCTGTTATTGCAAAAGCTTATAAAAGAAAAAAAGAGCGCAGCATATGTAAATCTGGAGGACAGTAGAATAAAGGATTCCAGAGTAGTTCTTGATGATGTATTGAAATGGTTCGGCGACAAAGGCTGCCTATTATTGGATGAGATAACCTGCATCCATGACTGGGAAGGGTGGCTGGCTCGCAATCATGAGCTGTTAAAAGGCAGGCTGCAATTGATTGTCAGCTCATCGCGAAAAAGGCTTATCACGCCAACCAAACCTCTCAGGGGAAGAATGCTTGCTTACGAACTCTATCCATTATCATTCAAAGAATTCCTTCAGTTTAAAGGAATTGGCGTGGAGCAAACCACGGCTGGGATAGGGAGAATAGAAAAAGCCCTTGATGAGTATCTTGTTTACGGAGGATTCCCAGAGGTGGTTTTAAGCAGCGATAAGACAGATAAAGTAAGAGTATTGGATTCGTATTTTAAAGATGTTATAGGTTTGGATGTGTCAGAGATCTCAGGGGAAAACATAACAACTGTAGGCCTGTTTGGCAGGTATGTAATTGAAGCCACATATTTTTCTGCTTCAAAATGCCTAAACTTCTTCAAAAGTTTGGGTCATAAAGTAGGCAAACAGACAATTCTTAATCTAGAAAACCTCTCTCAGGAGAGCTATTTGTTCTTTTTTGTCCCTATATTTTCGCGGACTATAAAAGACAGGTCACAGTATGCACGAAAGGTGTACGTGGGTGATACCGGCTTTTTGTATGCAGTGGGTGGAAAAAAAGGCATGGGCAAGCTGTTTGAAAACACTGTTTTTTTGGAACTTAAAAGAAGGCTTACGCCACAACAGGAAATCAGCTACTGGAAAAATAAACAGGGAGCTGAAGTGGATTTCGTTATCCGTGAGGGCCTGAAAACAAAAATGATTATTCAGGTTGTGTATGATATGACTGACAAAAAAACAAAAGATCGTGAAATTCACGGGCTTGTGGCATGCGCCAAGGAATACGACTCAAAAGAAGGATTGCTAATCACCCAAAATATTGATAGCAAAGAAACCATCGAAGGGGTGGCTATAAGATCAGTTCCGCTTTGGAAATGGTTACTTGGTGGCAAATAATAGTGGTAACGTCGGCATCGGGACGACGAGTCCAGGAGCTAAGTTGGATTTGCTGGTGGTGTTAAAGTAGGTAACGGAGGTTCTGGAATAGTCATCATTCGTTGGTAACTTGAAAAAAAGAACTAATCTTCAGATGTTACTACGGTAAACAACTAAAACACCAAATCCTATCCCACTAAAATTTTCCAAAAATCAAAAAATCATAAAACTCCTGATAAGGACAATTATGAATTTATGATTATACGAAAATCCCAAACTAGAACAGGGGGTATGATAAGGGACGTCATAATTAAAACCATAATTCTCATTAATCAGACAGCATTTATAATAAAATTCTATTGCGATCAATTCTGAAAAATAAGCACACAAAATTTTAATTATCTTTTTATGGAGCCACAAGTTATATTTAAATATTAGTTATATCAATAGATATAACATGAGTTCAGAAACAATTTTAATGAAGAATGAGGATGTTTTGAGATATCCCAGATTAGATACTGTTCTAATGGTAGAGCAGTTTATAAAAGAACACGATGGAGAATTCAAAAAGAGAAAGCTTTGGGAATCTCTCCCCAAGAAAATGATGTATCAAACTTTTTGCGTTGTGTTGAATTATTTGTTATATTCTAAAAAGATATCAATAGATGCAGAAGGCAAAATAGGATGGATGTACTATCCGGAATTAACAAGAAGCTATTATCAAAAAAAACATCTTGGTAGATCCAAATGAAACTTCCTTCAACTATCAGGTTTGCAGACGAAAACGTGAAAGAAGCTTTTTACAAACTAGAGAAAGGCGATGATTCAGAAAGAGAATTATTCAAAATCATCAATCAAGCTTTGGACAACATTGAGCAAAATGCTTTTTGTGGGATTCAGATACCAAAGAAGTTAATTCCAAGAGAATATACGAGTAAGTATGATGTGAAAAATTTATGGAAATACGACTTGCCCAGAGGCTGGAGATTGATTTATTCAATAATCAGAGATGAAATTGTTATTGTTAGTTTGATTCTTGAATGGTTTGGCCATAAGGGATATGAAAGGAGGTTCAGATATTAATATGGTCTAACTGGGAATGACGAGTTATTTATTTTATACAATTTTATTATGATAGTAATTATCTTGGATAAATTGTCATCACGAACATTTTCCAAAAATCAAAAATCATAAAACGCGTGATATGGAAACTTGTTTTAACAAATGGAAAAGCCTTTAAATGACAATTCCACTTAGTCTGTGACTAGTGGATAAGGAATAATTCTATCATAAAAATAAAATAAAAAAGGAAGCCATAAAGAGGGAATAGATGTATAATCAGTGTCAAAATTATTACAGCACATGGTGCTAACCAGAAATATTTAATATATCTGTACACCTAATAATAGCATGGTTGAAGCATCATCTCTGTTTATAGGAAAAGTGCCCGTGATCAATTTTTTAGCCTTTCTTCTGTTATTTTTCGCTACTTTATTGTTTGGAAACATGGTTTATTTGATTACTAGAAGGTTTCTCGATGAAAGATCAGACAAGAGGACATCTAAAACAATAGGAAGGGTTTTGAGCTATGTTATATATGTTGGCGGATTTTACCTTGGCATAGTCCATGTCTTAGGATTTGATATTACAGCGTTACTGGCAGCAGGTACCTTAATAGGTATTGCTGTGGCATTTTCCGCGCAACAGTTGGTTCAAAATATCATTTCAGGAATAATAATTTTTGTAACTAGAATAATCAGGCTGGAAGATTGGGTAGAAGTAGGCGGCTTCCCTCAGTTTGGTTTGGCGAGAGTAAAAGACATAAGCCTTTTCAGAACTACGTTAAGGACATTGGACGGGAAAATTGTTTATGTTCCTAATGCAACAATAATAACATCCAATCTTTCCAACTATACAAAAAGTGAGTTTGTTATGATAGCACTCAATGTAAAAATTTCCCCGCACAGTGACTTGCAGAAAGTAGAAAATATAATATTAAGCATCTTGGATAAACACTCCAAAATTTTGCCGAATGTTTCAAGCGAAACAAAATCTAATTTAGATAGATTATTAAATATTCCGGGATTGTCCAGATTTTTGGAAGTCCCAAAGAATTTGAAGTCCTTGAGACCAGTGGTTTTAATCAAAAATGCAACCAAGACCGCTATTCATCTGGAAATTAATGCGTGGATACTGGAAATACAAAAAAAAGATCATATTATTTCTGAAATATGGAATTCCATGTTGACCGAGTTCAATAAACAAAAGATAGAAATGGGAGAATAATCTTTTAAATTCTATATACACTTTATTCTATGATATGCAGGAGTTGCCAAGCCTGGTCAACGGCGCAGATATTGTGCGTAAGCCTTAGGAGCCTGTCCTTTAGTAGGTTCGCAGGTTCGAATCCTGCCTCCTGCATTATCTCAAATAAACAATAAAATCAACCCCATGCGGCGCCTATAATTCATAATATTTTCTTCAAAAAATAGATTAACAGGGGAATCTTCTGGTATAAGGTTCTTAGCAACAGGTCCACCATAATGAAAATTGGCTTTAATTATATCTATCTTTTTGTTCAACGCATTTAATATCATTCTTTCTATTTTTGATTCTAATGCTTGTTCATTAAGAAATTTGTATACTTCTTCTGCTTATGGAGAAAATATTACACGAACTGTTTTCATGCTTCAAAACCTTTTTGTATGGTTGCTTTAAGTCTTGGATTAGAATTATGAATCCATGTTATTCCTTTCAAGCTAACAGCAATTTTGTTGCTTTCTTCAAGATATTCTAGTATCGACATTAAAGTGTTATGATTTACCTGTTTTGGCAATTTTCTCTTCAAGTCTGCAATTTTTATGGCACTGTCGTTCATATTTTTCAGAGTTTTCTATACCATAATAACAGTATTCAAAGTTGGTGCATGTGCACATTTTTGTTTTATCATTTTAATAACTGAAGGTCATTAATTAATAATTATTATATATTAACTTATTCAACAGTATTCTCATTTTTAGCTATTCTTTCTTGAGACAAACATTTCCTTGAATAGCTTTTAATTCTTTTTTAAGTTGATCTATATTCTTAAAAACAATTCCGTTCATACCAACACTTCTAGCGACGTTGACATTTTTTTCATCGTCATCTATGAAAACAGTTTCTTCCGGTTTAATCTTTAAATCTTTAATTAATTTTAAAAACATTTTTGGAGATTTTTTTGTGTATCCGATATCCGAAGAAAATAGAGAATAATCAAAATTTCTGAACCATCTAACCTTCTTCCTGAAAAATCCCGCTCTTTCTAAAAAATTATCAGAAATGACAGATATTTTATAATTTTTCTTTAGAGATATTGCTAAATCTACAACATCTTTTTTTGCTTTAAAATTATTCAGCCATAAATCAAAAAATTTCTTTTCTGAAGTTTCTATTTTGTATTTTTCTAAGAGGTTGTGAAATATGCTGAAATTAGATCCATTCTTCTTTGTCCTTTCCAACATTTTGGAAGATTTCATTACATCATAAAATTCTTCATGCGGAACCTTATACTTGTTTTCAAATAATTCGCTGAAAAGACAATTCTCTTTGACAAGAACATCGTCTAAATCAAAAACAACAACTTTTATCATGTATTCATAGCCCAGTTTTTATATCTATGAATTCAGTTTTAACCTTAAACCTTCCTTTTAATACTTCCAGCAACATTCTGACGCCGACTGTTTCCGTGGCATGATGACCTGCAAATATAACATTTATCCCGTAATCTTTTGCAGTATGATAAATTTCACTGGTATCTCCAGTTATGTATAGGTCCGCTTTCTTCTCTAAAGCTTCAAAGAAATCATCATAATTGCCCCCGCCACTACATACAGCTACACTTCTTACTTTCTTTGGACCAAATGGTAAGCATACGCATTTAGTATTCAATCTGTTGTTAATGATTTTTTCAACTTCTTGTATATTCATTAGTTTATTTGTTTCTCCGATCCATCCTATGTTTTTATCTTTTGAGAATACGAATTCACTTTTTATTTTTGCATTCAGTATTTTTAGTATCAAAACATTGTTACCGATTTCTCTATGCCTGTCTAAGGGCAAGTGAGCTGCATATAGAGATATACCATTTTTATACAGAATATCCATTCTCTTTTTACTGTTTTCATTAATGGAAGGATTCCCACCTTTCCAGAAATGACCATGATGCACAATCAGAAAATCAGTATTTGAAGAAACCGCCCTTTCAAAAGTTTCTATTCCGGCGTCCACCGCTGATGCAACCTTTTGTACGTTTTCTTTGCCCTCGAACTGCAGTCCATTCCAGCTACTATCTTCGATATCATTTATCTTCAAGTACTCGTTAAGGAATTTCACCAAACTATCTCTAAGCATAATTATTATAGTGTGCAACTATTCTTTAGCTTTTTCCATAACGTGTTTGATCTCATCGATTATTTTGTCTAACACTTCTTTTGGTTTTTTTGCATTTCTTTTTATTATCATTAAAGGCTGCATCAATCCTCTGATACTCTCTACAGTTAGCAATGACCATACAAGTTCGCCTTCGGATATAGTTCTTACTTGCTTAACTTCTTTTATTTTTGGCAAAAATATAAGCGAGAATATCAGACGCAATACACCTGAAAGTATCAAAATGAAGATCATCGGTTTCCAAGAAGTAATTTTAATGTTTAACAAATAGGCGCCTAGAATCGGAGCCATGAATATTGAAATGCCATATAACACCCTGTAGTATGATACTGCTCTGACTCTCTTTTCTGGCGAAACCGTATCATAAACAAAATTGAAACTGGAAAGATTGAATCCGGCCCAGAGAAAACCAGCAAAAACCTCTACTATTATTAGATACATTAAATTTGTAGACAATGCCCATAGTATTGGAATTGAACCGATCAAAATCCCCGTAACGGAAAGAATTTTTTTGTTTCCAAATTCATCCGAATATTTTCCCCATAATGGCATGCTCAGAAACCCAGATACGGCGGCAACGGACGTAACTATCGTAAACGTTAAAAAATCAAAGTTGAGATCCTTCAACATATAAACTGCAAAAAAAGGTGCTGCTATCTGGACTGAGAAAGTGAATAAACATATATATATTACGAACAAACCGTAATTGGTCGATCCCATTTTTTTAAAAAAATCCATAAAGCTGAACGGATCTTCTTCTTGAGTGGCGTAGTCTGGCTCATATATTTTCTGTAAAAAAACGAATGATACAATTCTTGAAACCAAAGCCAAACCAAATATTATGCCGAATCCCAATAGCAAATTTATTCTGGCGAACGCATATAAGATGAGACCTCCTATAAAGTATGAAGTGAATTCCGCTATTCCCAAACATCTGTTTCTTTTTCCAAAATATTCCCCCTTTATCTTGTCAGGCACTATATCTCCAAACAAGCTTATCCATATGGGAACCACTATGAAATCAGATAAAAAATACACAGTCGCGAATAATATGAGAAGCCAAGCACTGAAATTCGGCAAATAAGCAGAAAAGAAGATCGGTATTAACATGAGTGCGCTGATGATAATGCCTAAAGATATCATCTTTTTCCTGTTTTTTATTTTATCTAATAAGTTTGTAGAGAATAAGTCTGATAAATATCCGACAAATCGTGGTATAGATGCTAAAAAAGCTATTTGAAAATTGGATGCATTCATTATCTTTATTGCAAATGCGCTTATGTAAGATTCTCCGAATCCAACCTTGCAAGAATTTCCAACCCCCTCGATAATACTATTTTTCAGATTTTTGTCAACAATTCTAGAATAAGTTATTTCCTCTTCCATTACACTTCCAACCCAGTTAATTTAAAATAGTATAAATATTGTGAAGAGCATTATTAATGATATGATGGATATTAGATGCCCAAGGTGCAGTAATTCTTCTATTGAATTGATGGAATGTGAAAATTGCTCTTCAATAGGATGTGAGAGATGCATGAAAAGAAGTTCAAAAAGATGGGTTTGTTTCAAATGTGAGAAGCCGAATGAAGCGTATACATACCAAGAACAAAAATCTTCTGCAAATGATTTAGGAAACGTATTATCTGGGATGTTTGGCTAACTGCCGCCGAAATGATTGAGGTTGCCGACAATTTTGTAGCCGCAGAATAGGCACAGTCCGTCCCTCTTTTTTAATTCATTTCTTTCGTTTGGTTTTTTGCAACCAGGACATTTGATATTTTTCCAGATAGACATATTGTAGTAATTCTGTATTTGGTATTATTATAAATTTCTTTTATAGCCTGCTATTTATTATGATGTTATATTTATCATCGGCTTGTTGACAGTGCTATTGATGCCTTCATTAGTTATTATTACTTGGTTGCTGCCTTTAGGGAAGTGGATATTTTTCAAAAGATCTATCCTGTCATATTTAATGAAGAGTGTTAGGATGTCACTTGATATCGTTGTGTTAACTCTTCCTCTTTGTCCGGATATGGCTAAGTTTGAATTAAGCTTATATGTATAGTTCAGATATTCCAGCCACGGATCAAAATACAGGTCCCCATCACTCATTTTTATTGAAATAGTTCTTCTCGATCCCTTCTCTTCTGATGCTACCTCTAGGATAGTATCATCTATTAACTCTAAATTTTGGAAACCCTCGTTCGTGGTTGCCGTATCCTTTGTCCTATCCAAAACAGGCTTGACAGTGGTTGTTACGATACCAACAGTCATTATCGAGAACAGAATGATTAATGATGTTGCTAAGAATGGGCTGATACCTTTGTTCATCATGATATTAATCTATATGTCCTTTGAAACTTATCTTTATATGATGTGTCCCTGCTCCTGAGTGTTATGTCAAAAAATGCATTGTAATATTTGAATCCGTTTCTTGTAATAAACGTCATGTTCTCATTGTATGTGCTGTTGTAAGAAATAGTGACCGTATAATCATTTCCCTGCGCTATTGTGAATGTATTCTCACGCATCGTTCTATCAAGAAAATTGTCCATGTTCAGCGATTGAGAAGGCGTTGAGTTCAAAGTTAAAGTGAGATTCATGGGTTTGTTCATGAGGTTGATTGCACTGATATTGAGGGTTGTGCCGGTTCTTTGGGATAAAGCGGCAACGAACAGAAAATCAAGGTCATTCAACCTTTCGCTCATCCTTTGTCTTGTGAAATTGGCAAAGTCAAAAACATTTGTGCTTATGTTGTCATATTTTGAAGATATTTCGACTACCTTTTGAAACTCATCAACAGTGTTGGAGAAAAACCTCTTTTCAAATCTAGATTCCGTATCTTTCTGTCGTTGTATTATATCCGGCAGGTTAACCGATCCTCTTAAGAGAAGGAATACAACTATGATGATAACTGACAATATTAAAAATATCTGGCCCCTGTTCTTCATTCAAATCCCCATGCAAATACTCTTATGTCCCTTGGTTTGTATTTTCCCAGATCACCTGATATGAAATAACTTACAGCTATAGTGTTGTTCTGAACTGTTATGTTTGAAGGATAGTTGGTGATATTGGCCGTGGAATTGTAAATCACAACTTCGTATGATAAAAAATCAGCCAAAAACGGATTAAGATCAGTCTTTATTTCGTTAACATCATTGTCTACGGCCAATTTTCTTAAATCTCCCGTCTTATCCAACGATGCCAGAGCTTCGTATATCTGGATTTTAAAATCTACGAACCTGGAACTAGACACCGATACAGGATTTCTGAACAGGTAGACGACTATGAATAAAATCATTAGTATGCCCAGAATAACTTCTAATACAAACATGGAGCCTTTACTTATTTTTAATCACCTCTATTCTGACTTTGTAATCTTCTCCGATTGTTTTTTTGATTTCATCTATGCTTTTGTTTTTCAATGCATCTAATTTGGTTGAAGATAAAGTTTCTATTTTTTTTTCTGGGAAAACAGTCAAGTCAAGAGGTTTTTTCCTAAAGAATAAATTGTCTATTTTTAGCGTTCTAGTCAATCCGGATGAACTGTTTGTAGCTTCAAAGATAACGTAATCTATTCCCTTTGTTGCATTAAAAGTAGCCCAATTGCTCCAGCCAGCCCCCGAATTTAATTGTACTAGAAAATGATACCACGTGTTGCTTGTCATATTGCTTATGATATTTACATCAATTGTTTCATTATCATCTTTGACAAAGAGTTTAGCTCCATCTACTCCGGTCTTATCATCTATTTTCACCCATGCATCTAAATACCAGTTGTTGTCAATACCGGTGATGAGAGCAGAAGGATCGTATTTCATGCCTAGTTGAGAAGAGTTGAAGGTACCTGTTATGTTGATGCTTCCCGTTCCTTTTATTTTATCCCCATTATCCAAAGCCACCGAACCACTCGCACCGCCATATCTGCTCCAGTCAGTAATGGCTTCCGTATAACTGTCGCCATTGTTCGGCACCCAGTCAGATGTGCTAAAAGATATGCTGTATCCGGGACCAGTTATATCATCATTTCCAGAATAGTAAGCGTAGTACCTTATCTCTTCGTTTGCTGATAAATTGGCAGCCCATGTTATATTGGCTTCTTTTAGATACTGGCTAGTGCAGAATGCAACGTTTGATAACTCATACTTTGTTGCGTTGTTGTCCTCATCATATATTCTGAACGTGTTGTTCCATACTTTGTTGGTGCAATCTTCATCAAAAACAATCCTAGTCGTTATGGGCTCGTTGCTCCTTAATAAGTTCCCATTTTCAATCACAAGAATAGGCGTTTGATATAAGGAATCGGCCAGACCCAATTCAACTGGAGCGTTGTTCGGATCATCCTCCCAGTTGCTGGGAGTTCCTTTTTTGGTGAAAATCTGATTGAAATAATTCGTTGCAACCTGTTTGTATTCTTGTCTTTTGTTCAGACTGGCCAAATTGGAGAAATAATTCGTTGCAACTATTATGACTACAGCAAAAAATATGACAAATACAGAAACAGCAATCGCAAAATCAACATAACTCATACCAATATATTTTCTTCTTAATAGAAATTATTTTTGTTTTTCCTTATCCGTGGTTTTTTGTAAGTTGTTAGCTTTTTCCATGTATTTCTTCCACATTTCTATCTCTTTATCCGAAAATTTAATGAACTCCTCTATTTTGCTTTTTGCTATTCCGAGCGTTTCGTGCGCCTTATTTATATCATCCGTTCCCAGAGCCTCGTCTAAGTTTGACTTGATATCATCTATAAACCTTGTTCTGCTCACTTCTTTCCCCTTGTCATCCACGTATATTTGGTTTATACTATCCTTGATAAACTTGGATAATTCTGTGTTTAATGATTTGTCCATAAATTCTAATGATTTTTCAAACCCAGATTTTAGGAATGATGTCTTATCCATTTTCTCCAAATAACCGAAGGCATTCTTTACATAATCCTTTAATGTTGTTACTTCGTTCATACCAAAGGCAGAAGTTATATAATTATAGGCGAATTGCAATTTGCTCCTTTCTTCAACAAACAGACTGTCTATATTTTCTATGGAAAGGATTTCTATTTTAGGCGGTTTTTTCACCGTCTTTCTCCCGATTATAAAAAGTATAACGCCAGCAATGGCTGCAATTAATATAGAAATGCTTGCCATTTTTTTTATTGATGAGAAATTTTTGAAAGAATTGACGGCTGATTCTATTGGAGACGACAGCATCTGAATTATCGTTATATTTTTTGTTTCATTGATTACATTCGTTTGTTTGCCAGAATCAAAAATGGCTGTTATGTTTCTATCAATTGTGGTTGTAGTAACTGTCAAGTTTATTGTTGGGAATGTAAAATTCATTGTGGCATTAGTTGTGTTGTCTATTGAAACATTACTATAGATTTCATTTGATCCAGGAGGATTCGCTATTAGCACTTCAATCTGGCTTGTATTTCTGTTTCCGGCATAGTCCGCTCCTTCATATATCAAAGAATAGGTGTTGTTATTAAGCATATAAGAATTGAAACTGCCAACGCAATTATATAATTTCCCGAATAGCTGTTCTGAGCAACTCATGGAAGAAGATATGTTACCGATTCTGAATTTAACTGCGCTTGAGTTTACTAAGTTTTCATCTGTGATTGTTAACTGCGGATATGCGGTACCGGCTATAGTGGTGTTGGATGGTCCAATTATATATAATTGAGGCAGTGTTCTATCTACAGTTACCGTTATCGATTTGTTGAGATAATAATTAAAATTTCCTGTGACGTTAACAGTCAGTCTGTAACTTCTTTCTTGAAGCGTATTAGTATTCCATGTGTAATCGCAATAAAAACTCTGATCGCAGTTCATAATGGCCCACGGATCATTTGACGGATCAAATCTGAATTTTACCGTTTGAATCCTGTTTTCATGATTTACTATGTTTGCATTGATAGTAGCAGATCTATTGGTATAGCTGTTGTCTAGGGGAGAGTTTATGTATAACTGCAGAAATGAATTGTCAATTTTAAAATCAACAGTCTGATTTTTTTCATTTTCAGCCATATCATCCACAACATAAACCAGTTTGAAATCTCCGTTTCCTAGAGGATTTGTGTATAGTGAATATGAGCAGTTAACATTTTTTTCTGTTTGTCCAGTACAGCTCATAGCATTCGAATATCTGCTCGTTTGACCGCTTTTAACCACAAAATATATGTTTGATGTCTTAATTCCCGATAGCATATCTTGTGCGTTTATCAACAAAGGAGAGGTTCCGTAGAGCAGTTCGTTTGATGACGGCGAATATATGTTTACAGTAGGCAATTCATTATCGATTAGCAAATCCAATATTTTGCTTTCGTTCATGTTGCCCACATTATCCGTGGCATTTACGTATACAGAATACGTGCCGTTGTTGACTAGGGCCGAATAATTTAATTTCATTGAAAAAAGAGGGTTTGCATATGTCATCGGTATATATGATGAATTCCACGTTTCATTGCCATATCTCGATGATGTATTGCCGTAAGCACCTTGGCTCAGAGTTATATTGACGCCGGATGATCTATCAAAAATATTGAATAAAACATCTTTTTTTGAACTGACATAGGAATAGTTGGCAACATTAACTGCTGTTATTAAAGGAGGATTTATATCTATTGTGATATTTAGAGGATGTGTTTTATTACCCAGTGATCCATAATTGCCAAATGTATCGGATGCATTGAAATAAAAGGATTCTAGTGTATCATCGCCAACTATAAGGAGCGATACCAGTTTACTACAAAAGTGAGTGTTTTCGTTTATATTTACACAACCCAAGTAGTGCCTGTCCCATATCATTCTACTCGTTTCTTCGGCAGCTTTAATCTCCATATAGACATCAGACGTATTCAACGCACCTTCAGTTGCGTATACTGAGAAGTTGGTCATCCCACCAGGCCAATAACTGCCGCTAGGCGGGGATTGATCACGAAGTATAGGAAGAGAATAAGCTATGTTGATTGCCGTGACTGACGCAATAATAAAATATAGTAATTTTTTTTCTACCACATATTAAACTTGATTTTGTTAATTAAAAAAATAGTTCTAGGCGAATTTTGACGACAGGACGCTGAATTTTTCGACTATTCTATCAGATTCCAAATGATAAAATACAAGCAGGTTGCTGTCATATCCTTTAAGCTCTATTTTGTAGACTTCACCAGGCAGATTGCCGTAAATCAGAGGCTCTTTTGCCGACAATTCATTCACCTCTTCTTCGCTTAGCCAATATACATCATAATCATTGAAAGAGAATTTTTGGATTTCTGGGAATTTCTTGATATGTTGTATTATCGCAGCTGCCTTTTCTGCTTCTGAAGCTTTAACGACTTTACCGGTAGGATTAGGATTTTTATAGTTTTGATACAGTGTTCCTAAAACAAGGACAAGAACAATAAGAATTAAAATAATAATATTTCTAATCATCACTGATTTGGGATCCTTCATAATATTTATTTTTAAAAAGAAAGATAATAAACATATCTACTAGGGCATCTGATTCAAATGCAGAAAAACGAATATTTCCAGATAAGAAGAAAACACGTTCTTTATCTTTTAATTATACTTGCTTTATTTGTTGGGGGGTTTTATCTACCAAAACTGGTTTCAAAAATTAATGTTGATCTATTTGCTAAGCAACCTTCTGAAGAGATAGTAAAAAATTGTGAGAAATTCTGCTTTTTAGCAAACACGGAATATGCATTCGTGAAAGACAACAGTTGCTATTGTAATCAAAGGCAGTTAGTATACGATCAAAACAGGAATGAAACTATCATCGTTGTTCAAAGTGTCAGTGCTGGAATTATTAAGAATATAACTGTAGAGAAAGGACTAACCCCCGAAGCTTTACAATTACTTCAAAGACAACAACTGCTTGAAAATCAGCAAATTAGATCTTTAGGCCAGAAATAGCGTTAGCTCTCGCTCACTATTAGCATTCCTTTCATAGAGGTATGTCCTGAACCGCAAGGCACGTTGCAGTAAAATGTGAAAGTACCGACTTTATCAGCCGTAAATTCGATCACTGTAGTTTTTCCCGGATTTATGCTTTGGCTGATGCCGTATTCAGGCAAAGAAAATCCATGTGTCACATCCGCGGTTTTTATGTTAAGTCTTACATGATCACCTTTCTTGACACGTATTGTGCCCGGTACGAACTCCCATTGCTTAGCGGTTATGTCAAAGACTTTTGCTTCACTTGTTTCAACAGTTTCAGGAGTTGTTGATGTTGCAGGGATAGTGCTTGTTGTAGCAGCATTTGCAATGGTAGTTGTGGATACATCTGTAATTTTAGTTTGCTGGATACATCCGCTAACTATTACTACGGGAATTAGTAAAATAGCGGCCAATAAAATTAAATTTAGTTTCATATTATTGTATTATATTTGGTACATTTATTTTTATCCTTTTATTTGATTATATTTTCCTAATAAATGTATATTTCCGTGACCATTTAAAAAAATAAAATTCGGATTTAGTTTTTTAATCCTAGAAAATACCTCTTTCTTAATGACTTTTTTCTCGTCGACACAATCTATCTTTATTCCTTTATTTTCAGCTATTTTTATAAAGGGTTCTGACCATTCATACATATAATTAGTAATGGGATCATATCTGTTTCTCACAACTAGGATTCTTGTGGTAATATTATCAACCTTCTTGAGAAATGCGTTTTGATATAGAAGCCATTTTTCTGATAAATAAAATTTCCATATCGACTATGGTTTTACCCACATTAGTTTCTTTATCTACTTGTTCAATTAACTGATCTCTACTAAATTCACCGAAATTTCCTATGGAAATTTTAATATTAGAAGGAGTTGACATTAAACGAAGTTTGACCAATTCTTTTATATCATCATTATATATCATAATATCATTCAAATTATAACATCAAGATTTTTAAGTGCTTCTATTATTCTCTTAGATTTTCCTGTCTTAACTTTTACTTCCACAAATGAACTTTCCCATGTAAAAGGTTTTCCATCAACAACAACTATTATCTGGCTTCTTAGAGAATCTGGAACAGAAGCAAACGTCTTTAGGAAAACACCGCATAGCCTGTCGTATTCTTTACTGTCCATATCTAATAATTCATAAAGCTAAAATTTAAACTTTAAAAAAATATGCCAGTTCTCGTGACATATTGAGTGATGATCTATAGTCCTTTAGAAATCATCAAAGTATTTATTTTATTTCAGCAGAAATCTTTTCTGATTTTAGTATATCTCAACAAGCTTATTTATCATTCGTTGTGCTTTCATTACCCCAACCTTCTTTTTGATCGCTAATAAACCTTAGTTAGGGTTTCACAACTTTTTCCTAAGTGCCCCCGCCGGGATTTGAACCCGAGTTTTACCGTTGACTTAATCAATTTCGGCTCGAAAGGCCGGTGTCCTTGACCGGACTAGACTACAGGGGCGTGTGGGACCACCCAGAATCGAACTGGGGTCTCGGCCACGTCAAGGCCGCGTCTTGGTCTAACTTTCTAACCACTAGACTATGGACCCATTATCTCAATTTTGTTAAGTAACGAATATTAAATTAACTATTTCTCGAAAGTTTAACTATTTTTGGTTTGATCAGTTTTATCATGTCTTTTGATTTCATTTCAATTGATATAGTATGCATTCCAGCATTAAAATCCACCATTTCATTTTCGCTAATTCCCGGATCCATGTATGTGGTTAAATTGTGAACATTTCCGAACGGATGAACGGATCCTATTTCGCAGCCAGTTATTTCTAATACTTTATCAGGCGAGGCTAAAGACAATTTTTTAGTTCCGATAACTTCCGCTAGCAATTTCAAATCGACTTTTTTATCCGCAGATACTAATGCTAGCAAATAAGCATCCTCGTTTGTTTTTAGAACCAAAGCCTTCACACCGCTTTTTAATTCAACGCCTCTGACCCTCGCCGCTTCTTCTGAAGTGTAGACAGGCTCGTGTTCCATAACTTTATATTCTATATTATTGCTATCAAGAAATTTCTTCAATTTCAAAAATTGCTCTTTCATACATATCACTTGAAATTAATTAAGATGCAATATTTAAATTTTAGATTCATTCTCAATTTATGGTTAATAATTATAATAGAGCCAGTCCAGAAGATTTGTTAGTTGTTTTTCGTGATAGAGTTGGCAAATGTCAAGTATATTTCTATCCAACATCTGACAATAAAGGAGTCGTAACAAGTTATAAGATATATATGATTATTGGGAGCGAACATTACATCTGTGATTTTGGCCCCGAAAATTATAGTGAGGCTAGGCGAATATTTGAAACAGTGGAATCAGAACTTAAACCAGAAGAAGCGTCGGTCGATTCCTTCTAATGATTAATTCATAAAATTTAAAAATTATAAAACTATTAATAAAACGGTGATACTAGGAAACAAATAAAGAAAGAACTCGAAGAAAAGATCAGCAAATTAGAGACAGAACTGCAGGAAAAAACAAGACTAGCTGAGGAATATTCTAATAGATTGAAATATTTGCAGGCGGATTTTGATAACTACAGAAAAAAATTTGACAAGGAGAAAGATGATATAAGAAGGCTGGCAAACGAAGATTTGATAAAAGAATTTTTGCCAGTAATAGACGAGTTTGAAATGGCATTAAATGAAATAGAAGATGAAAAAGATAAGATGGGCTTGGGCTTGCTTTACAAAAAGTTTTTAAAAACACTAGAGAATTATGGATTAAAACATATTGATGCTTTAGGGAAAAAGTTTGATCCGAATTTCCATGAGATATTGTTAAAGGAGATGTCTGATAAAGAAGATGGTATTATACTAGAGGAACTTCAGAAAGGTTATACATTAAAATCGAAAGTCATAAGACCTTCAAAAGTTAAGATAGCTGAAAATATAAAAAATTAAATGGTTAAGTGATAGTATGGTTAAAGAAAAGATCATAGGCATTGATTTGGGAACCAGTAATAGTCAAGCAGCTGTGATGCTGGGTGGCAAGCCTACTATAATTCCTTCTGCCGAGGGAGCAACAGTTGCCGGAAAAATGTTCCCTTCAGTCGTTGCATTTACTAAAGAGAGTCAGCTACTGATAGGCGAACCTGCAAGAAGACAGGCAATAAGCAATCCCGAAGGAACTGTTGCAGCTGCCAAAAGAAAAATGGGAACGGATCACAAATACAAAATTTATGGTAAAGAATATACGCCTCAGCAAATATCGGCTTTCATACTCCAGAAAATAAAGAGAGATGCTGAAGCATTTCTCGGCGAAGAGATAAAAAAAGTTGTTATTACAGTTCCGGCTTATTTCAATGACAATCAAAGAACTGCAACAAAAGATGCTGGAAAAATTGCTGGATTGGAAGTTGTTAGATTAGTAAACGAACCTACAGCCGCTTCTATGGCATATGGACTGGATAAAGAAGGCGAGCATAAAATACTTGTTTTTGATCTGGGCGGCGGAACGTTAGATGTCACGATTATGGAATTTGGAGAAGGAACATTCACTGTTTTGTCTACTTCCGGAGACACACAACTTGGCGGGACTGACATGGACAATGCTATCATTGACTGGATAGTTGAAGAATTCAAAAAACAAGAAGGCATGGATATTAAAAAGGATAAGATAGCTGTTCAGAGAGTTAGAGAAGCCGCAGAAAAAGCAAAAATAGAATTATCGACAGTATTGGAAACTGAGATAAACCTTCCTTATATAACTGCAGACAAAGAAGGTCCTAAGCATCTGTCATTAAAACTGGCGAGATCGAAATTGGAACAACTAATAGATCCGATAATCAAAAGATGCGTACATCCTGTTGAACAGGCTCTCAAAGATGCAAAACTAACGAAAGATAAAATTGATAAAATAATTTTTGTTGGCGGACCGACAAGAATGCCTATTATCCAGAAATTTGTGGAAGAAAGAATAGGTAAGAAAATTGAGAGGGGCGTTGACCCGATGGAATGTGTTGCAATGGGAGCCGCCATACAAGGCGCTATCCTTTCAGGGGATATTAAAGACTTAGTTCTGTTGGATGTAACTCCTTTAACTTTAGGTATAGAGACGCTTGGTAGCGTAATGACACCTTTGATTGAAAGGAACACGACAATACCAACTAAGAAAAGTCAAATATTCTCCACAGCTTCAGATTTTCAGACAGCCGTGACAATTCATGTGCTGCAAGGCGAACGGCCAATGGTAGCAGATAACACTAGCCTAGGTCAATTTAACTTGGTTGGAATTCCGCCTGCTCCGCGAGGGATACCGCAAATAGAGGTCGCCTTTGATATAGATGCTTCAGGGATTTTGAATGTTTCCGCAAAAGATTTGGGGACTGGCAAGGAACAGAGAATGGCTATCACGGCATCAACAAAATTATCGGATAAAGAAGTTGAAAAAATGGTGAAGGAAGCAAAGGAGCATGAAGAAGAGGACAAGAAAAGAAAGGAAGAAGTTGAGATAAGGAATAATGCTGACTCGATGATTTATACAACAGAAAAAACACTTTCTGAATTGGGCGACAAGTTAAGCAAAGAGCAGAGGGAAAAAATAGAATCAGCATTGAAAGATGCTAAAACCGCAGTTAGCGAAAATGATATTGAAAGGATAAAGAAAGAAATCGAGAATTTGCAAAAAGTTTTGCAGGAGGCAGGTACTTCAATTTATGAGGAAGCTGCAAAAAAATATGCAGAAGAACAGGCGAAACAAAAAACCTCGGCAGATCAAGAAAATGCTGACAGCGAAAATGGACCTGACAAGAAAAAAAAGGATAAGGATAATGTAGTGGATGCTGATTTTAAAGTAGAAGAAGAATAATTTCTGGATTGTTATGACGAAAAAAGATTATTATGAAATATTAGGCGTAAGTAGAAACGCGTCGCAGGATGAAATTAAAAAAGCATTCAAGCAATTGGCGAGAAAATGGCATCCTGACGTTAATCCTGGGAATAAGGAAGCTGAAGAGAAATTCAAAGAGATAAATGAGGCATTTCAAGTTCTGAATGATCCACAGAAAAAGACACAGTATGATCAATTTGGCCATTCGGCTTTTAGGCAAGAAGATTTTGCGGGATTTAGAAATTTTAGTTTTAATGATCTCTTCAGAAACTTTGGTTTTGACGATATATTTGATGTATTCTCAGAATTTAATGACAGAAACCACAGGGCAAGGGAAGGCGCTGATTTAAGATATGATATGGAGATTTCGCTTGAAGAAGCATTCTCAGGGAAGACAACTAAAATAGAGATTCCTCATTTTGCTGAATGCTCTAGCTGTGATGGCACAGGTGCCAAACCAGGATTTCTCAAAACTTGTTCTGCATGTGACGGCTCAGGTGAAATAAAAAGAGTCCAAAGAAATGCCTTTATACAAATTGTGAATGTCATGCCTTGTAATAAATGTAATGGCAATGGAAAAATAATAACGAAATCGTGCGATTCATGCAATGGTAAAGGTAGGGTCAGAAAAACAAAAAAAATAGAAGTAAAAATACCAAAAGGAGTGGATGACGGTCAATATCTGAGAATTGCTGGCGAAGGCGAGCACGGCGGAAGAGGAGGCAGATCCGGAGATTTGTACGTTGTTATCAATGTAAAAGGACATGAAATTTTTGACAGACATGAATCCGATTTGTTCTGTAAGACAACAATAGATTTGAACACTGCGGTTTTTGGTGGTGAAATTGAAGTGACCAACATTAACGGTTAAGATAAAACACAAATTCCCAAAGGAACGCAGAGTCATACAATATTCAGATTGAGAGGTCAAGGCATGCCTTATTTGAATTCTAATAAAAGAGGAGACCAACTAGTAAAAGTTACTGTCAAAATACCAGATAAACTGACCAAAAAGCAAGAAGATTTGTTAAAAGAGTTTGTTTCAGAAAAGAGAGTGGAGACGAAAAAGGGATTTTTTGAAAAGTTCAAAGAATTTGTTTGAGTAATAGTTTACTTATTCTGGTATTCAGTATATTTTTTATTCAGCCCCCTAGATTTTTCTACAGGATATCTTTTTTCATTTATTTTCATCTTCTTCTTAAATGAAGTTGACAAGTCAATATCATATTTTTGGCAAAATCTCAACAAGAAATATAGAACATCCGATACCTCTTCTGATATAAGCTCTTTTTTTGTTTTATCATTAAAAAACTCTTCAATTTCTTTCTCAGATTTAAACCTAAAATGTTCCAGAAGTTCTGATGACTCAGTTATGATTCCAATAGCCAAGTCTTTGGCATTGTGATATTTATCCCAATCCCTTTCTTCGCAGAATTTTTTAATAAAATCTTTTAATTCTTGGATATTAGTTGTTGGATCCATTATTTCATCTTTGTTAGATTTCCTACGCCAAGGTAGGGATTTGAACCCTAAAGCCCGTGAGGGCACTGGTTATCCTTCGGTCCACCTCCTTGACATCATTAAATCAGGGTCAAGCCATCTTCCACATCGGACGACTCAAGATTCGCCTAGTTTATCACTATCCAGCGCATTACCGAGTTCTGCCACCTTGGCTTAATAGAAACAATATTGTGTAATAACTTAAAAACGTTTACAGTTCTAGATTGTGCTTGAATTTTGCCTTTTCAGCCTTTTCTAGTTTCCATGCGTCTTCAATCAGCATGTCAGGAACGTCATTATCTAAAACAGGATATGCCAATTTACATTTCTTGCAAACTAAAAACATGTTTTTCTCTTGTATATCGCTTTTACATTTAGGACAAGCCAATATTTCCAATAGTTCTTTCTTCACAGACATATCATCAATTTAAAAGTTTTATGTTATAAATATTAAAAGATTTATATGACATGTCCGTTTTGCGATGAAAATAATCTAAATTACAGAACATTTTTAGAATCTAAAAAATTTTTAGTTGTTTATAATAATTTTCCGCTAGTGGAAGGACATTGTCTCGTAATACCAAAAAAACACATAGAAACACCATTAGATTTGAGTCCAGAAGAATTTAGAGAACTGTCTCAAGTGTTGGTGAAATCTACTGATGCAATCCTAAAAACATTCAAACTAAATGATTTTAATTGGGTGATGAATGTCGGTGAAACTGCAGGTCAAATGGTTAAACACATACATTTTCATATTTTTCCTAGAAAAGAGGGAGACTTCGGGAAAGATCCCAGAAATTTTTTTATTAAATTGACTCAAAAAGAAAAATCAAAAGGAGAAAAGACGATTCCTATAAAAGAAATTAAAAACATGACATCAAAAATAAGAAAGAATATGATTTAAATACCTTATTTTCATTTTTATATTAATGTTTGGTTTAGTTAATACTCAAAATGGTTATGAAATAGGTGAGGCAGTAGATCCTTTACCTCAATATCTAGGCACAGTTTCGTTTAATTTCGTTACTGCTGACCCACCCCATAATGGTCATGTAAAAATGGCAAAAAATGTCTTATCTGAATATGCAGATACAGTAATGTTTCCACTACACAATTATTATCCGCCAAGACAAGGAGCTGAATACAAGGCAAAAAATCCTGAATTGTACGAACATAGATTGGAAATGGTTCAATTAGCTTTAAGGCATATAATAGGAGAAGTAACTGCAGGTAAATTATACGCACTTATGCCTAGTGAACATAATCAAACACCTGAAGAACTTTTTGATAGACTTTTTGAATTGGCTCAGTATGGATATTCAAATAGAATGGTATTTGTAATAGGTACTAGTAGTCTGGTTACTACTAGATTTCAACAGTTAACTAGAAAAACAGGATCTTGGGACGGTTTAAAATTATTAGTGAACGAGAGAATTGGTTATGATACACCCGATACGAGAGAATTAGTTGATATAGGATTCTATCCCGAGTTATGTGTATTAGAAGATTTAGGCATTTCTAGTTCTAGAATAAGAGAAATGATAAAAAAAGGAGAAAGCATAGAAAATTTAGTGCCACAGACTATAGCGCAATATATAAAAGATAATAGGCTTTATTTAGATAGATAATATATTGAGATTTTATACATTATTAATTTTTGTACCTAAACATTTTCCCAATAATACATTATATAAATTTTTAGCTTTCAAACCATTGACTATATTTGATTCTATTCCGTTTTTTGCGGCGACCAATAACTTTTTCACTTTTGTTTCCATTCCGCCACTCACGTCAGTTTTAGTTAAAGTAAAATACGCATCATTCGAGTTCAGATTATAATTTTTTATCAATTTGGCATCTTTATGTATTTGAGGATTTTTAGTAAATATGCCGTCTACATCAGAGACCATTATTATCTTGTTTATCATGAGTTTTCGGGCTAGACTAACAGCTATGTCGTCTCCGGAAATAACTTCAAATTCGCCCAACCTACCATTCTTTGCTGGTATTATGTCTCCATATGTCGAAACCACTTTATTTTCCTTTAAATTTTTCCTAACTGTTTTTTCCATATTCGACATATTGAACTTTCCATTTTTATAATAACAACTTTCCATTGGACTAACTGTTGTTACAGAAAAATATTTTTCCATTTCTTTTCCTATCACTGAATTTAGCAAATTTACAGATTTGTGTATTGTTGAAATCCCAATTTTTTTATTTTGTAGGTATTCGTGAACTAAACGGTGTCCAAAAGGGCCAGCCCCGTTTATTAAGATGAAATCAAAGTGCTTTTTTTTATAACTCTGATAAATTTCATAAATCAATCTTTTTATCACAGATTTTCTAATAAATTTTGACTGACTTTGTTTTATTTCTTTATATTGAAATGGAAAATTTTCAGTATATTTTTTTGTAATCACTGATCCGCCAAGTTTTATAATTAGACTTTCTCTTGGACGAGATTCTTGTACATTTGTAACATTGAATTTTTTCATAATACGGTCCCATGAATTAAAAAGATATTTTTATTTTTTGATATATAATATAGCTTAATATAATAACAAAAAGTTGATGTGATGGTAATATTTAGCGTTATCAAAGCACTTGCACTCATACCTCTATTTTTCTTTTTTGGTTATATGTTCGCTGCAAAAAGTATCATATATCTCATTTTTGGAATATTCGCATTTTTACTTTATATTATGGTAAAAATGGCCACAGACACGTTTCCAATAAAAGCTATGATTTTGTTCCCATTATTTTTTTATCTTGGATTTAAATTTGCAGTTACAGGCGGATTTGGGTACATTTTAACTGCTATTGCAGGTTTTTTCATTTATGTAGCAATAAAAGCCGTAACTAGCGGTTAGGCGTTAATACCCTATCCACTTTTATTTTCTTCTCCTTACCGTCTTTTATAATTTTTCCTAATGCTAAGATTTTGCCAGAATTTTTTATACACACATATTCATTTTTTTCAGCATTATCAGAGCTAATTATATCTTCAGAAAATATCGGCAACCCGTGAATTACTTTTTTAATTGAAGAATTTTTTATTTCTATTTTTTTCGCGAAATCGAATACATTTTCAATATCTATTAAAGACTCGTATGGTCTTT
This sequence comes from uncultured archaeon, assembly GCA_964373165.1. Classification (GTDB taxonomy): domain Archaea; phylum Aenigmatarchaeota; class Aenigmatarchaeia; order CG10238-14; family CG10238-14; genus JAGVVZ01. The sequence goes on along the minus strand of CAYJTF010000006.1, from coordinate 2,917 downwards.
CTTTTATCTCTTTCAGAGAATGGCTTTGATTTATATCAATGTCAGCAACGCGAGTTCTGTTCAATTCTTTCAGATGAGCCCCGGTTTTTATTTTTTGTCCAAGATCGTATGCTAGCTTTCTTATATATGTTCCTGCCTGGACTTTTGTTCTAAAAAATACGTTCCTACCATCTTTTTTTAAGACGTCAAAAGAATATATCATTCTTTTTCTTTCCTTTCTGGAAACTCTGGATTTGACAGGTGGAACTTGTGTTATTTCGCCAATAAAATGTTTTTTAATCTGTCTTTTTAACTCGCTTAGACTGATGTCTTTGTGCAAGTATATTATTCCTTCATACTCTTTGTCTGATCCCATCAAAAGAGGCATCAGCTTAGTTGCTTCGTCTAAACATATGACAAGAAGGCCAGTCGTATTTGGATCAAGCGTCCCAGCATGTCCAGCTTTCTTGCATCCGTATATTTCTTTTATAGCTACATCTACTTCTCTTGATATCAGTCCTTTGTCTTTATTGACAACTACTACATGTCTAAAGCTAACCATTTATTATTATTCTATTTTTTTGTCTTTTTAGCTTTCGTTACTTTCTCAGACATTTTTTCTTCCTTTCCTCTTACTCCTCTTTTTGGTTTTGGCTCTTCTACTTTTTTAGGAGCAACAGGTTTTTCTGTTTTTTCTTCCTTTGGTTTCTCTACAGTCTTTTCTTCCTTAACTTCTTTTTTCTCTTCCGTCTTTTTCTCTACAGCTTTCTTTTCAATTACCTTTTCACTTTCTTTCAATACTTCAGGACTAGGTTTTTTTAGCGTCAATTTAGCTAAAACACCTGCCTTTTCGAAAGCGTCCATTACATCCTTTTCTGGCGCATCTTCTTTAATTTTTAGCAAATATTGGGTTGGTTCTAGATGCTCAACATTACATCTTCTCCTCTTAACACCAGTTAATGCTTTGGGGCCGGTGACAATGAAAAAATTATCGTCTTCCTTTTTTATAACAGCACAATACTTACCAGCTTCCCTTCCAGCTGTTTTTATACATACACGTCCAATGTCTAATGAACTCATTTATTCACCCCCACATCTCATTATAATTAATTCTTTTGTAAACTTCTTACCTACTTCAGTTAATAAAACCATTTTATTATTAATCTTTATAAGTTTATTTTTTGTCAAATCTCCTCCTTTATGGGCTAAAAGTGCGCCAATTTTTACGCCAAAACACCCATTAATTTTGATACTATGGTTATGGCTATTCCATAGAGTTTGCAAAAGATAAGTCTCTATCCTATTTTTAATACCATATATTAATTTACTTCGTCTTTTTGGATACTCATTATAAATACCACTTTTCAAGAATTTTATGCAATCAACATAGCCACGTATCTGAATAACTGCTGATTTACCAGATCTATAATAAATCCTATATTTTAATTTTAAAAATTTGCATATTTTCTCCCAAATCTTTGATTCTAGTTTGTTTGTTGCTATTTCAAAATAAGAGAACCCATTACTTCTCGAGTCAATACCAACTGATATATCTCCGCATGCTGCTCCCTCAAAAAATTTTCTTAGATTTCTGATATTTCGTTTTACTAAAATTTCCTTAATAAGCCACTGATGTAAATATCTGACAAATATTCTTGTATCACTTATCATCAATGTTCCAAATTCTAACCTTTCTTCAGGACCGCTGAATTCACTTTTTGGTTTAATGAATTCAATATTTTTTATTTTGTATGGGTATATAAGATCTTTCCAATAGTTTATTAAAGAATTTTCAATTTCATCATCCGATCTCAAATCATTTGCAGACCTAGTAAGATTAACTATTAAAGTCAATCGCGGATCTTTAATAATACTTTCGTAATTTTTAATTACTAGTTGAGATAATTCTTTAGTTGATGCATAAATCCTATAATGTTCTGTGTTATTTCCTTCAGCAAAATATAGGCCCAAATATTTTGCTAATTCATCGGTCATAACAATTTTTCTATTAATAACTATAGGTTCTAGTGGACGACCTTTTTTACCTACTTGCTCGTGCCATAAAACCACTTTATTTGGATCATTCCAATTTGATATTGAGGACTTGTTCAAATATTTATTAAACCGTCGTAAATCAATGTCATCATAGGTGTTTGGTTTATTTTGAAGTGTATATAATTTTTCAACCCTTATTCTAGAAATTTCGTTATTTTTTAAAAATTTTTCATATAATTTAAATATGCGAAAACTACAATATTCAAGAAAATACTGCGATATTCTGGCTGGAAAGGTGATTTTAATATTATTTTGAATAACTGTGACTGCAATCTTATCATTTCCTTTTAGTTTTAATTTATCGATTATATTTTTCGGTATATATATCATTCCATTTACTAATTTTTTCTCGAACCATTTACTTTTCATTTCATCTCACTTAAGTTACTTTTCGTAACTAATTATATAATATAATTATAAGTATTTAATCGTTACTTTTCATAATTTGAATATGACCCAACAAACTAGAATAGTAATTGATCCAGAATTGCATGAAGAATTAATAAAAATAACAAAAAAAAATCCAAAATATAGAACACTTTCACAGATAAGTAGAGAGGCCTTTATAGAGTGGTTAAGAAAGTATAAATCAGAACAACAAAGAGGCTGAGATTACGAAAAAGACACATGGATATCATATAAGACCACAATGATCTCCAAAGACAATTACAACCATATGTTTGCAACGAAAATTCCAGATTTTCTACATTCGTAATTACAGGATTACCGAAAGTAGTGACTACGACAGTCATACCAGCTACAACAACTTCAATAAGAACCACGACCACATTCACAATTCCCGCTCAAACCACAACAACTGTTCAGAATCGCATTCAACTTCCAACATTTGAATTTACTGAAAAATCTGTGCGTATAATTATAT
>CAYJTF010000005.1:0-30668 GCA_964373165.1 uncultured archaeon | reverse complement strand
ATAGTTATAGCTTCATGAATTTTAATTTTTGGTTTAGTCCAACTTTCAATCATTACTCGTATTTCTGGCTTTTTTTTAAGTAGTGTTATCCTTTTGTCGGGTATTTTTACAAAATCGATCATTTCTGATCCCTCTCTTTGACTATTTCATGAATAATCTTTTCTTCGTTAATAGTTTTGACACCCATTTTTGAAAAATATTTGTTTATATTTTGAATATCTCTTTTTAATAAATCAAATGATTCGTTATTTGATAACATCATGCCATGGCTCAAATCAATTATATACGGTTTTTTATGAATTAGGATGTTGTAAGCACTTAAATCGCCATGGACCAAACCAATTTTTGCCAATTTTCTGATGTCTTTCACTATTTTCTTGTATAAACTGTTGCCATTCGTTCTTAGTTCGATTAGCCTAGGTGCAGGAAAATTTCCATCGCCTATAAACCCCATAACCAATACATTATCTTTGCAGAAAATAGGTCTGGGCACGTCCACATTTGCATTGTATGCCAAGGCCATATTTTTGAATTCCCTTTGACACCATAAATTTACGACAAAGTATTTGTCCTTTTTTACAGTTCTGAACCTGTTATCTCCTATAAGATACTTCCACATGTTTTTGAAATTGCAAGATTCTATTCTGTATATTTTGATCGCAATTGGGTTGTCTGAGTGGTCTTTACCTAAAAAAACATTGCTTTCCTTCCCTTCTTTTAGTATTGTGTCAATGCTTTTGATTTTTTTCTTATTGATTAGATTATGTAGTGTCAATAAAGTTCTTCTATCAAAAACACCTTTGGATATTTTTATATCCTCTGTATCTTCGAATTGCAGTTTTGTCATACTATAAGAACGTGTGTATCATTTAAAAAATGATATAATCAATCTATTCTAAGATTTTTTATCAGATTATTTTTCTGCATCCAGTTTGCTTGTGTTTTTGTGTATCTCCAAACAATATCCGCTCTTTCATCCGACATGACTTTCCATGGCTCTACAAGAACAAGATCGCTGATTCTTATCCAAACCCTTTTCCTCAGTTTCCCGGGTATTCTTCCAATCCTTGATTTTCCGTCATCACAGCGAATCCTCAGTTTATCTGATCCTAACATTTGTTCGACTATTGCCAGTAATTCGCCTTGTTTTGGTTTTCTTATTCTTGAAATCTCTTCTTCTTCTGTGAATACCTCTCTTCTTCTTTCCAATTGATCACCGAATAACTTATAATAGTTTCATTGTAAACTTTTAAAGTATATGCAAATAACTATTCTACGCTTGGGTCATAGAATTTTTAGAGATCAACGTATCACTACACATTGTGGCTTGACAGCGAGAGCATTTGGCACAGACTCAATGATATACTGTGGAGAAGAAGATAAACAAATGGAAGAAAGTATAGAAAAAGTTAGTAAAACTTGGGGAAATGCTTTCGAAGTGAAATACGAAAAAAATTGGAAGCAATTTATTAAAGAATCAAAAAATCATGGAAAGACTATCGTTTTATTGACTATGTATGGAATTGATTCTCATTCTATAATAAATGAATTAGAAAGCAAAGAACGGTTAATTGTGGTGATAGGGAGTGAGAAAGTTCCGAGCGATATATATAGTTTCGTTGATTATCAAGTTGCCATAACTAATCAGCCTATATCAGAAGTTTCGGCTTTAGGGATTTTTTTGGACAGATTTTTTGAAAACAAACCTGATAAGAAATTTGAGAATTCCAAAATAAAAATTATTCCATCAAAGAAAGGAAAAACCGTGATTTGTAAATAACTTTAATATCAATATTTCTATCTAATTGTAAAGATATTATGGAAATCCCAAAACAAGTTAAGATAATAATTTTGGTTTTTTCAATATTAGCTATATTTTTTATAGGATTTTTTGTATATGTTTTATTTCAAAATAGAACGTATGGCAGAAGTCATGAGGGTAAAGATTTTTTTGAAAATGAGATTTTGCAAAAAATGGATCTCGAAGATATAAACACATTTTATCTCGAATTTGAAGGTTTATTAACAAAAACCAATCTAAGTACAGGCAATGCTTATACAATTGAGAAAAGTTGTTACGTCACAGGCAATAAGACAGTTATAACCATCGTGTGTAGAAGACAAAATGATCAAGCTTTCTATGAAAATTCCTTCGTTGATATATGGTTTTCAGTGCCATCAGAAAAATATAATTATAACGGTGAAGGAATAGAACCTATGAGAGAAATATTTTTTTGTACAAATAATTTTACTAATTGCGTATGGCTACAGAACGATGAAGCTAGATATTTACCAGAATTAAAACGTTTGTTTAAAGATAACCAGATAGAACAATTTTTTAGATATATCAAAAAAATAAATGAAAAAAGTGCATTTAAGGATAAAATCAACGATAATGATGTCACTTGCTATTTATTGAGAGATAAAGCATTACTATTATTTTTCAATAGTGATATTTCTATAACTATATGTGTTGATGATAAAACTAAAATACCAATGTTAGCTGAAGGTCATGTAAACAAAAAATATCTTGGTAATTTTCCAAATTCGCAATCAAACTTTGGATTTAAACACAGATTCGAAAATTTTGAATTCAATATCGATATAGATAGCAGACTTCTCCAACCGATCGATCCATTTTATTTAGTCGAGCAAAGTAAATTAGTGGAAGGCCCGTTAACAGTTAATCTTAAAGAAGGTAGAGTAATTATGAGAACTTCTTGACTGACTAAGCAATAAACATTAAACCAGTCTTAAAACATTAGCTATAATCTCGTTCTCTAAATAAACACAAGAAGATTTTGTCATTATTTTTATCTTATATTTGCCTTCACTCCCTAGATCAGGACTCATGTAAACAAAAATTTCTTCAGTTTGATTTATATTCAATCTAGTTTTTTCAGGCTTTATAACAATCCAATCCGGTCCATCTTTTATTATTTGAAAATCATCCACTTCTCCATTATTTTTTAAGATAGCTTTCAATAATCTACCTTTGCCAACTTCTAGATCAACATTCGAAGATTCTACATTAATTTCGGCTGAATAGTTTTTGCACTTATCTAATGCAAATACAATATGACTGAATTCAATAAAAGTAAAATAAGAACTCATTATCAAAACAATAAGTGTAAGCGAAAACGCCATTAGATCCTTCGGGTTCATTAGATCACTTCAATAGTAGAACTAGGGCATAAATTAAATCTATAATTCCTAGAATAACTCCAGTCATAACAATAAAATATCCTAGTCTAGATCTGATTTTTGCTTCCAAAACTATAGACACAAATAAAAGAAAATTTGCTAACAGTAGAACTTCAGTTAGCATTTTAATCACCCTTCATTACAAAGAAATAAAGTACGCTGAAAATAATCAACGATATGATAACGGCTATAACCAATGCTTTAATAGACTTGTTTTGCGATAGATTTGGTCCAGTCACCTCCTCCATCTTTTCTGTTGTAGTAGTACTGATTTCACTTATAGTGGTTGTCGTCTCCACACCTTCCTTTAAAACATTAATTTTTATTGTTTCGACATCCTTTGATTTCTCAGATTCAGCCACCAGCATTGTTTCATAAACACCCAAAGCACCGAATTCGGGGCTATAATATGCAAATGCTTCGTTCGTTTCATTGCCCTCTAATGATATTGTTTTTGGTCTTATAGATGCCCACGAAATATCTGAATATATTTTGAATGAATCTTGTTTTATTCCAAGGTTTTTAATTTTCGCTTTTAATAATATTCCTTTTCCAGATTCTATTTTAATTTCATTCACTTCTGGTTGCAAATCAACTCCGTAACATTTCTCTGAAATTATTTTTAATGATCCAATTTCTGATTTATATGATGATTTTAATAGAAATTTCATTTCTGTTTCTTTCTCCTCTTGTATTGCTAATACAGTAGAAATTTTTTCGCTGGCACCAGGTTTAATAGAAACAGATTCAGAATAATTCATTTCATCTATAGACGCTGTGAAAACATCCTCCTTAGTTCCAGTGTTTTCTATCTCTATTTCTAATACAGTTGGTTCGGCTGAGCAAACATTAATTTCGTCATCATAACTTAAAGAGAAGTCATGGCAATTCAATCTTTCTACTTGGATGGTTTTTGTCGAACGTGCATAGCTGTTTTGTGATTTTACCTCTAATTCTAGTGATTCAGTTCCTGGTGTATTATCGCACGCTGCTTTAATTGATAATTCAACTTCTTTCGATTCCCCAGAATTTAATGTGAATTCGTTTTCACTCAATACATAGTTTTCTGAGTCAGAATTCATCGATAAAATGATGTTTTCTTCATATTTTCCTTTATTTTCCACTATTACCTTTGATGAACTATCCTCACATAGACAACCAGATAATTTTTCAGGCGTTTTAATTTCTAAAATTCTGTCTGGTTTAACTTTTAGAACCGCGTTAACAGACGCGTCTGATTTACCCAATATTGAAACAGTTATATTGTATTCCGCTTCTTTTGAATAACAATCAGCTGTAATAAACAAATAAATGGTTTTAGATTCTTCCGGATTCAACGTAACAGAATCGTGTGTTAGTTTATACCATTCTTTGGGAACTCCCGATACATCTAAATAAAATGTGTCACTTTCTTGCCCCAAATTCGTAATAATAACATCAAAAGTTGCAATACCACATGGCGAAGTTTCTGATTTTTGTGGATACACTGAAGCATTCACGAAATATTCGTTATTTTCTTCTGCTATAACAAAACTGCTAAGTATTAGCAGTGACAAAAGGATAGATATTAAAAATTTATTTTTCATCATATCTACTTAAATAAAGGTGTAAATAAAGGATTTATCCCCTTTGGAGAAAAGTTTAATAATGTTTGCTAAACTTAAAGAGAAAAAAATACAATACAAATTAGAAAAATATGCCTCGATAGCTCAGTTCGGTAGAGCATCTGACTTGTATCTGATCTGACGATAAAAAGATGACTGAAAGAGATCAGAGGGTCGCGAGTTCAAGTCTCGCTCGAGGCTTTAATGCAAGAACAGTTGTTTTTAATAGGCATAGCACTGATTTTTATTGGCATATTTATTACAATCGTTGCTTCTTTTATTTCAGGTTCTGGTAAAGTTGAATCAGGTGGAATCGTTTTTATAGGACCTATACCGATAATTTTTGGGAGTAATACTAGGATTATATATATAGTAATAATTTTTAGCATACTTAGTTTGATAATATTTCTTTTTTTAAACAGGAGAATTATCTAAAAATTTGATTAAATTAGATATCTTGTAAGTCCATGGACTTTCTATACCTACAACTTTAGTTCTTCTTCTTTTAATATCTTTTATCGGATCTTCGCATATAGTATATGCTAATCCTATATTTCTCAGTGAGTGAGCATCAGATCCAGATGTCTTACCTAAATTGAATATATCTGCAACTTTTTCGGCAAATTCTGTGTAAATTCCCCAGTCAAAAGAATTTATTACTTCTATGCCATCAAAAATTTCTAACTCTTTCAGAGATTTTTTGTATCTCAATGTCGGAACAAAGGTGAACGGATGAGGTAGTATACAAACGCCGTTATTGTCTCTTATTTCGTCTATGAAATCCATCAGGTTTTTCTTTTTTGGTATATAATCTATACCCAATACTAATATTTCTGCTATCTCGAACCCTTGAGTTTCAAACCCGGGTATCAATAAAAAATCTTTGTCCCCTTTAAGGTTTTCTTTCATTTCAAAATATCCTTCCAATGTATCGTCATCTGTTATAGCAATACCATCTAAATTTCTTTTCTTTGCAACCTTTATCATATTTTTTGGTGTCATGTTTGAGCCAAAGTGGTTTTTTGTTTTATAGGTATGGCAGTGTAAATCTATTTTCATGAAATTAATTATATTCGTATAACTAAAAGGTAATTTTATATGAAAAACGTAAGAAAATTATTAAAGAAATTCGTAAACTTTTGCAGAAAATCGCTAAAAAAGGATTTAAAGGGAATTTTACTTTTTGGCAGTTCTGTTTCTTCTATATCGAAAGCTAAGGATATGGATTTAATCGTAGTTTTGGGCGATAATTCAGATAAGGGAAAAATATCTTTACAAATAAAAAAGTTTACAGATGAAAAACTAAAAACTAAAAACAGTCGTGAGTCTGCTGACATACCTTTCACTGAAATCAGGGAGGATAATTTATTTAATATTGTAGTCGCCAAAGAATCGGATATTAAATCAGAAAATTTAAAGAGAATATTCGATTCTGATAGATATTTGATTTCGTTTTTTGTTCCTTCCTCTCTGGTTCTTTTATCATTAAAAGATAATCATAAAGTCCTATTTGGGAATGTGGATCTAAAATCTTGGAAAGTGAACATCAACTTCCTTGATTATATGAAAACTCTTACCAGATCACTTTTTCTTTCTTTGTTTTCCTTGATTTTGTTACTTATATCAGTCAAAAAATCATTTTCCGTATCATGCGATTCTTTGAAGCATCTACTTCAAAATGTTTTTATTTTAGAAACTCACATGCCGTCAAAAAATGTAGATTTACTATTAAAATTTTACAAACCGTCATGGTGGGTAGATATATTATCAAAATATAGAAACAATGAAACTATAAGCACGCAGAATAAAATTAAGTTTATACTTACCATGCCAATTATTACCATAGCGATTTTCGTAGAGGCCTTCATATGAATATATTAATAATCTTTGTGCTTCTTGTTTTCTCCTTTATCAATAGTGTGTTCTGGAATAATTTTTTTCAAAATAAAAACAATAAAAAATCCTTTGTTAGAAAAATTCAGGATTTTTTGCTATCTCCATTTTGCCTGTTCTTGCATAAAATAGGTTTCAATTCAACAACCTTGACAATTTTGAATTTTGTTTTAGGAACGTTATCAGTTTATTTTCTCTTGAATAAAAATTTTGGATATTTCTTTGTGTTTTTTCTTTTATCCATGGTTTCGGATTCTTTCGACGGATTAATGGCCAGACTGACAAAAAACCCTTCAAAGGTTTGGGGAAAGATGGACTTGCTTGTTGATGGATGGATAAGACTACTGGTTCTATTTTCATTTTGGATTTTGTATAGAATGCAAATTCTATTTTATGGCATTGTTTCCCTGCTTTTTACGATACTGATATTTTTTATAAAAAAAGACAGGATAAAACCAAAATTTTTATTAAGGCATTTTGTCGAGCCACTTTTTATACTGGCTATATTCTATCCCTATGAATCATTAACTGTAATTTCTCTATGTCTTTTTGCTAACTTGTTGATAGTGGTGATATCAATAAAACGAGGCAAATAATATGAGTTTGGCAATAAGTCACTTCAGTTTGGGTACTGCTAGATATGATATCATTCAGAATTGTTGGCTATTACAGCAAAAATAAATTAAAATCATTAGTCAAAAAGCAGATCCATGTCTAAATTGTTTAATATCGGCGAAAAGGGTTTTGACATTGTAATACCAAAACTCATCAGCCAATTTGGAATAATATGTAAACTTCTATGCAACACCATACCTCTTTTGATTGCTGGTGCTAATTTACTTTTCCATTCATTGTCATAGTTTTCTTTCAAAAAATTGTAATCAAATTTGTTTTTATTTAGGCATTTTAAACAAGCACTTGCAGCGAACTTAGCACCTATTAATCCGTATATTATTCCGCCACCAGAATATGGCTTAACTTGTGACGCAGCGTCACCAACTAATAAAATATTATCTGCTACAGAGTCTTTTATTAAACCATATCTTATTACTCCACCTAAAATATTTTTTTTCTCGAATTTTTGATCAAACCTCATCTCAACAAATTTTTTAAAATAATGGACTGCATTTTCTTTAGCTGCTAAACCTACTCTAGCCCACTGTTTGCTTTCCGGAACAATCCATGCAAAAAAATCTGGAGTTATTTTTGAACCAAACCACAATTCAACTATGTTATCGCTAAAATCGTGTTTTATTGTTTCTTGATAACCTATTACATATTCTTGCGGTAATTTTATACTAGCAGTTTTTGCCACAGTCGAATTTGGTCCATCTGCCCCAACTAATAATTTTGATTTGAAAACTCCTTTGTTAGTTTTTATTTCTAGATAGTCGGTTTTTCTTTTAAAATTCAGAAATTTTGTTGATGTTAATATTCCTGCTCCAGCTTTCTTGGCTCTTTTTGCTATCTCTTCATCTAGTTTATGTCTGTCGATTACATATACGGTTTTCTTGGATTCTAACTCCAAATAATTTTCATCTTGAGAATAAAATCTTGCTTTTCTGACTTTATTCATTACTATACTTTTCGGTGCTTCGCTCAGCGTTAATATTCTATGACTATCTATGCCTGTGCATTGAACAGGATTGCCGATGTTTGGGTGTTCCTCTAATAACAAAACATCTTTTCCAGAAGTTGCCAATAACTCCGCAGTTTTTGATCCGGAAGGACCTGCGCCAACGACAATAACATCATAAATCATATTATTTCCCAAAATTTCTTTGTATTTCCTCGAACCATTTTATTGCTTTCAAAAACTCCCTTTTTGTGAGAGCAGGAAATAGCGTCTTCGTTATATACAACTCAGCATAGACTGTCTGCCAGGGCATAAATCCTGATAATCTTGGCATACCACCGGTTCTGATTATAAGGTCAGCATTATTTTTAACAAACAAATTTTCTTGTATATCTTTTTCTGTCACAAACTTTTTACCGGATTTCATTAATTTGTTGACTGCTGTCACTATTTCATGTTTGCCTCCATATCCAAGAAGTATGTTTAGAAATCTCTTATTATATTTTTCTGTATCTTTTTCAATTTCTTTCACAGATCTAATCATATCTTCTGGGAACTTCTCCAAATCGCCATAAAACTTGACTCTCACCTCGTGTTTTTTGGATAGTTCGCCTATATCCTTTTTCCAATTTTTTATAGATTCTCTGAATATTCTGAACAACTGTTTAACCTCTTCTTTTGATCTATTCAGATTTTCAGTGGACATTCCCCAAAATGATAGTTCTTGTATATCTGTTTCAACCCACCACTCAAGCATTTTTTTTGCAGTTTTCATTCCTTCTTCATGCCCTTTCCATAGTACCATTCCTTTTTGTTTTGCGAATCTTCTGTTGCCGTCGGGTATTACTGCTATGTGTTTAGGTAGATTCATCTTATCACTTTTCATGATAATTTAAACAAGTAGATAGAAAAATATTTAGGTATAACTATTAGTAACTTAGCATGTGGGGTTGTCATATAACCTGGCATTATGCGAGGCTCCAGAGATTTTCGATGGAGAATTGATCCAAAGATGATAGGAAGAAACCTCGTCATTGGGGTTCAAATCCCTACAACCCCATTAGCAACTTATTCCACTTTGTCTTAAACTAAATGCGTCAAACCACCAGTTATTGCTGTACAGACCTGGAGATAAAACCTCAATGCAAACTTTTGCTTGGTCAGATTGTGCATTCATCAGTAGAGTTATGCTATTATACTGGCCGTACCTTATCCCAGTGCCGTCTATCCATGATGTATCACCGCTAGCTCCGTTTGTATATAAACGTACACGTCCCATTGCCGGATCTGTTGCAAATCTCTTTCCATTTTCGCAGTTATCTCCGCCACTACAGCCTTCGTATATATCTGGAAATATATTAATAGTGAAATCGTAATTTTGTCCAGGAGTTAGCCCACTCACGTCTTGGCACATAGTGAACCATGTCGCACCGCCACCCTTGAAAATTTTTAAATTTCTATCTCCATCTAGGAAGAAATTGTTCTCAGGTATTGTACCAATTTGAATAGTATTAGCTTCTGGTGGGAAATAATGGATTGTCCCGAGGTCATTTCCTGTTCTGGGATCTATTGTTCGTATTTCTTCATTATCTTTAAATGTAAGAGTCCAACTATCTGGCATATTAATACTCGTTCCAGTATTAGCATAACCACCATCAAAACCACTATTAGTTAATAAGTTAGGACATCTTGGTGGTATAGTAGTACTGGTGCTTGTCGTAGTTGTTTTTGGAATAGGTGTTCCCGGTTCTTTAACACACCATCTACATCCCGTGTCAGGTTGTGGCATGGATGTCAGTGTTCGATCTCCAGAAGCATCAGGCCTTTTGCAATCGCAATCTAAACATTCTTCATATATACACACGTAACTTTTACACTTACCACTTGAATCCCTATCATCATAAGATCCAGGATCTCCAATATCTTCACAATCAGTGTCGCTCCATTTTGTGCAAGACCAAATACAATCATCTATAGTCATTATAGCAGAATTTTCAGGGCAGTTTTTCTTTTTTAGATCAACTGTGGCATAAACAGTGAATTGCAATTCATTACGTTCTTTCGTTGATAGTAAGTGTTTTTTATCTATACAAGTAAAAGTTGCTTCCATCGCACCTCTGGTTTCTCTATAGTATTTACAAACTTTTCCAGTGCATTGGTCAGGTCCTCTGTCCGCTGCATTTATTTTTTCAGATTTCTCTTGAATTAAATTCGCAGTTATTGATTTAGTATACCCATCATCTAAATTTATGCTCCTTCCACATAACGATCCAGTTTCGCCAAGTACGCACCTATTACATTTTGGTGCGTTTTTCCAAACCTCTAAGCTATCACTACCTTTACATTCCTCCCATTCTGTATAATCGCACATTAAACTTGATCGGCATTCTATTCTTGAATCTGCAAATCCATTTTTTAAATCCGCTTCAGCAGTTTTTACAGCCTCTTCGACACATGATTTGAATGTAGGACAGTTGTTGACATTTCCGCACTCATCATTTGTATTAGCTGGACAGTCACAGATTTTTGGTAGACAATCTGCAACCTCTTTTTTCAGCACATTTCTTTTTGCCCATTCGCTGAATTTCCTATACATGAGCCAATATCTGACAGGACTTATTTCTTCATAAACATCATTGTCGGATGACGCAGCTCCATCTTCACCTCTTACTTCTATATCACTGCCGTACGCACCTATATTATAGCTCACATCATTTGTTCCGCTATCAACACCGCTCTGGCTAACATCATAATCAACGCAAGAAAATTTAGAAACTTTATACTGCAATATATCTCTCTGATTTGCACTGTTTACGTTTGAAATATATTTGTTAAGATATTTCAAAGTTTCTTTGGACAGATGATATCTTACTTGATCTGTTGACGGGACCTTTGGGTCTGTGCATATCCAATTTCTCTCCATGCTTATTTCTGTTACACCGCCAAGTTTTCCAGTATCCCTCAATGCGTTATGACTAGAAAAAATCAAGGCAACCCTCGAGAATCCTTTCATATAGTCAGTTTCTTTGTAAACTAGCTGTTGTTTGATCTGTTCTGATAATCTTTTACCTATTGACATATTGGTGAATGATGATACAGCCCATATAATAAGAAATATAGTGACTAAACTGACAATGATCATAAGACTGGACTGGCTCTTTATTTTTATCACCATGTGAACAATTTTCCTATCGTGAGTTTGCCGTCATCGCTTGGCATAGGAATTATTATTGTGCTAGCTCTTACTCTTCCCTTTTCCGGGATTTTGTATCCCCATTCGAAATTCGCTGAAGGAACGCTGACATGCCATTTGTCTATGCCAAAGTTTGTGTCTAAATATTCATACGTCAGCTTAGAGACGTTTACACCAACATCACCGAACCCATAATTTACAGTTTTTTCTTTGGATAATACTGCATCACCTAACATCTGCATCGTATTTCTTTTAGACGGAGGGACTTTTTTGTAATAGTATCCTATTAACGCTGTATTTGCTCTGTCATTTTGGTATACATCAACAACCAGTTTTTCTGTGTCAGATTTGTTTGAAGATATGACATATAGGGATATAGTAAGTATAATTGTAGAAACTACGACCAGTAAAAATATTTCTAGCATCTCTTTTGTCTGACCTTTCATAATATCACTGCTTAACTATAATTTTTCCGTCGACATTTCTAATATTGAAAATATAATTTCCTGGAGCCTTTGCATCTGCGAACTGTACGTCTTTTTTACAGGAAAGTTTTCTGCAGGACGTTGTTCCATCATCGAAGTACATGCAAAGTTTTTTATCACTGGACGGACTTTTTATAACTTTAATTGTAATCGGTTCGCATGTCGGCTCGGACGGGTTAAGATTTGTTTGTTCAGAATTCATTTTTATTTCGAGATTTTGTTCTATAGTATATGAGGAAGTGCCTTCGCATTTTATGGTTTCGGGTCTTGTATCCCCAAGGCAAGTTGCGCCATATTTTTCTCCACTGAATTTAATATTATAATTTCCCGGGTTTTGTGGCAATCCTTCCCACTCCCATCTTGTAACGTGTTCATAACCTCCGATAACATTTGGATTCGTATTAATTATTGTTGTTCCATCGTACGTGTTTAATGATACGCAGGTGTACCCCAATGTAGATTCCACTTGGAATCTTACTCTGTCATTTCCTAAATAATATACAGGATAATGCAAAAATATTTCGTGCTGAATATTGGTATCTCTTTCACACGCTTCGTCTATCTTCCCACTCAATTCTTCTAGTTCGCCGTCGGTCATGGTCATTTGCATAATGGCAGGATAATATTTTGACTCGTCTTCCTTTATTACAACAGGAAATCTAGATATAATTTGATTTCTTAAAGCATCTTTTTTTGAGGATTCTTGTTGGCCAAAAGACCAAATATCTTTTTTGGCATTAGGATTTTGGAAGAAAAGCGACTCCAAAGATATCGGAGATAAAACAGTTCCATGAGTGTTTAACAACAATAAATCAAATTTCTTTAAATCACTTAAACTTGTTTGTCCTATATATAACCAATCCGAATCTACCTTTATTCCTATAGGCTGTATGTTGACTTTTCGTGGGTTATTATAATTGCCACTATCATATTTAATTGCAGGACATCCTTCATTTGCACATTTTTCCATCATCATTGCCCACAGACAATCCGTATCATCCTGGTCAACGATATCCATTACATATCCTATATTTACTGTACCGATTCCTTTTCTTTGCGCGACAAATTTTACTACATTTAATGCAAAAGTGATATCTTCAAAATCTGTATATGATAACTCATCTCTACCACAAGCAGTTGGGTTGCTACACAATCTTCTTGCTTTTCCGTTCCACTCTTCTATTGAATCAGTCTTGTAAAATTCGAAACATGCTTGCGGTGAACACCCCCTTCCTGCAACATTATCGTTGATCCCGCAAGATATATCCTGTCCTGTTGCAATAAAAATACCTTTACCTGCTGCACCGCCTTCTACATATCCAGCAATCATTTCACCGGAATTTCTATCAACCATAATTGTATGCCATCCGCCATCAGTTTCAATAGAAGATGACTCTCCATGGCAGTCACCTAAGTTATTTAATGTGTCAATACCTTGTGTAAAAGTCGAATCAATAGATTGTTGACTCACACCTGTTAAGAATGGCATCTTATACTGAAATTTTATAAAAAAATTCGGATCTACATCTATACCCCTATCTCCATCACTCCATATAACACCTCCGCTAAAAACATACTCTTTTAGTTTATCCATGTCTTTCGATACTTCTACATCTATCTTATATCCGACTTTATAATCTCTCGCACAGCTCGGTTCTAAATCGGAATATTTTGTTTTAAAGTCGTCCAATTTTTTTATATCTAAAATCCTGTGCGTTGCTAACTCGCCTTCCCTTCCCTCAATCTTGCCTATCTCATCATATGCAAGACAGTTTTTTGATCCTGTCAAAACTTCCAACGTGTTTATTGCTTTATTATTGAGTTTTTGTTCTTCGGATTCTTCAAATGTTGCTACGTTCAAAGAAAAAAGTCTGTTTACAGAAATGCCTATTATCAGCAAAGTTAAAATTAGAAAAACGCCTTTTATCAGAAATTTAGAAAAACCTTTCATTTTATCTTAGTAATAATTGTTTTTACTCATTTTATTTTTGTTGTTTCCTTTCATTCAGCAGATCTCTTCTCGTGTCTTATTTCCGTATGTTTAATGAACCAGATAATTACGATGCCTGTTATGATACCTGAAATTATGAACACATACTTTAGCGAAGTATTTTGTTTTAAGCAATCAGAGTAGCAGTTATCTGCATTTTCATTTTGCTCGCATATATTGTTGCCACAAATTTCATTTTGCGGCAGGTTACTTTCATACAGCAGATTATCATTTCGATATAAACGTATTGAATTTGCTTCAGAGAAATATGGTAATCTTAAATAGAGATTTATATAATCTAGTTCCACCTCTTTACCCACTTTGCCATCGTCACTTGTTCCATCTGCATACGTTCTGAATTCTAAGTTAAAACTTGTTTTAAAAACCTCCTTTTCTTCAGATGATAAAATTATATAATATTCGCCATCTCCATCTTCTTCAACATTTACCACACCGTCAGTAATGTTTATTTTATGAACCGTGATTAGATCATTCTTATAGATATTTGCATTGAATATTACAATTTCTTGCAAAGCAGAGGCACAGATTATAGTAAATAAAAACCAGACTGGAGTGAAAAGTATACCATTAATTTTCATATTATCAGATCACATTCTCATCAAATACTTTCATAAATGTTATAATTGCATTATAATTTTTATCCCATTCTGTATCTTCATGGTTGGTTAATTCTATTTCAACAGCAGGTATACCTATCTTATCTAAATAGTCTACCGCATCTCCTGTGACTTCATACCAACCTCCGCCTGAAACATGTGTGTACCCACTAGTTTTTTCTATCTCTTCAGCTAGCTTGTAGGATTTTATTCCATCTCCACAATCACCATTAAAAACAGTTCCTGCAGCACTATGATAAAATAAAACACCACTAACACCATTATTTAGTATAAAATCTCTAACAGATCTTGTTTCTGGCTCTGAAAACGATGATAAACCAGCACTTACAGTTTTATCTTGCCATTTTGATGTTGGTTGCCATCTGCAATCCCAATTTCTATTAAGATCGACATTGTTAGCGTTGAATCTGCCTCTAGTTCCCGGATATTTTTCCAGTTCAAATCCGTCGGGATTCATGTTCGGTATAATATACAGAGTTATTTTAGAAGGTATTTCAGATAATTTGTTACTGAAGTAATTTAATATCATTTCGGAAATTTCTATTCCGTTATCTTCGTATCCTCCGTGTATTCCACCGACTATTAGAAGCTTCTTGTTTCCATCTCCAAGTTTAAATGCAACAATATCTCTTCCTTGAACGCTTTTTCCTATAATTTCTCTTGGAATAATGCTCGTAATAGAACTGCAGCCCGTCAACCAGTTAGACAATCCTTGAGTAGTATCGCTTTTTATAAAATTATATCCACTAGGTCCAAATTTATCAAATGGATCACAATAGTCCATAATGAAACTCAGTCTATCGGGTTCAAAGCAGTCATTTGCATTAGGACCAACACATTCATATTTTCCGGAAACAGGATTATATGGTATATCATTCGGTCTGCATAGCAAACCGCAAGATTCCGCTTCTTTCAATCCGCACACATCTATATGTTTCAATCCGAATGAATGACCCAGTTCATGAACTCCATATTCTTGGCATCTATAGTCTATTGACATGCCGTCTCCGTTTCTGCAACCTATAACCACACTAGAATCTGGGCATCCAGAAGGCTCAAAATTCATGCCTTTGTTTATTGCCAGAACCCTGTCATATATTCTTCCGTAATCTGTATTTATTACACAATTTCTAGCATTAGTTATACAGTCATTACAATAATTAGTACATTCGCTAAGTTCGCAGTTGTTGGGATTCAATAGGTACATGTTTACTCTCTGTTTCCCATCACTACATTCTTTAAATGGGCTCTTCTTTAAGAAGTCATTATATATAAATTCAGCTTTCTCTCTGAACAAACCAAATTCATCTTCCCGAAATCCCAATGGTACAAAAACTATATCAAATGCCTTTTCTGGAGGCCATTGTGATGCATCGATAATTGTTGTAGTTGTTGTTTGGCATGTGCTTTGTTTTTGGCATTGTTTCCAAGAAGAGTAATAGTTTGATACTATATCCACGTAATATATAACTATAGCAGCACTGCACTCATAACAATCACTAACATGGCCACATCTAATTTTATATTTAGAAGGATCATTGCAAATACCATATCTTCTTGTTCCCTCAGCAATATATTGAATTTGTGCAATATCAGACCATCTACTACTTCCAGCACTGTTGATGGTTACTTCTATTGTACCTTGACCTTTATTGTATGCCGCCAAAGATAATTTAATTAAATTTTCAGAGTCATAATTGTTCAAAGACTGCATATAAGACATTTTGTTTTTTAGAACTCTGATTCCGCATCTAATATTTTTAATAATATCATTTTTTATTCCTTCAAACCCGCCCAGTTCATCAGTGTTGCAACTTCCATTAGCAGTTTCTTCCGTAATTTGCATAATCCCGCAACCATTAGTTGGACTACAACCACTTTCTTGATCCCAACCACTTTCTTGTGTTATTATGCCAGCAACTAAATATATCGCATCATCTATACTGCCTGTGTATTTTTCTAGGTTTTCTTCAATTACGGCTTCACGAATCAGGTCATAATATTGATTGAACCCGTCTATCCAAGAACTTTCTATATTGGATGGGCAAGAAATAATTTTTTCTTGGCAAGTTGAAGCTATTGTAGTGGATGTAATTGCGGATAATGGTATTCCACCGCAACCAATGTTAGAGTCAGGTTTTATATCTATTTTTTGGTCGATCTTCTTCACATAGATTTTCTGAACATCTTCAAAACACACATTATTTATAGCATTGCCCTCTTTGGAGAAAGAGATAGATTTTCCTGTTATTTTGTCTTGTATGATGACAATGTTATTTGAAACAGTGAAAATATATTTTTGAGGCAGCGGTTTATATGTAAATGAAACATCATTTGTTGCTGCTATAGCTCTGTTTATTGTAGTTTCTATATCCGTAGAGAATTCAGAAATTACTTGATCTTGTGATATCTCACTTTGCTTGAAAATTAATGGCCTTAATAAAAATAATGTAATTGAAGTAGCTATTAGTATCCCGACAGTTAAAATGATTTCAGATATTTCACCTTTCATAATTCAACACGTTGCACCTTTCATATATTCGACAAGGTTACCAGCACTACCATCTCCAGTAACGAGATCATTGAAGCCGTATATCTCAAAAGAATCCCACCCAAATTGTCCATAAACAAAAATTGTTGCGCCGATCACATATGAATCTTGTTTTAATATAGAATCATACCATTCTAACTGTTTTAAATAATCTTGTGCACTAGTGCCGCTGTTTACCCAGCCACATGAAGGATCATCAGCACTACAATTAGCAATACCCGCTTCTGTTATTATTAAAGGAATCACAAGATTGTTTGGTTTCAGAAATTCATCATATACACGTCTATATCTACCTGTATGCCAAGTAAAATGACTATCCATACGAGGGCCATCATACTCATGCAAACTTAGATAGCCACCAGTTTTTTTTGCTGCTTCAAGAGCAGGTCTATAAGCCTCCCAAATAGCTGGATTTTCAGCGGGTGTTGTTGGATTGCCCATTGAAAACGATCCGATGCAGGCTCTTCTTCCAATACTAGCTAGTAATGTTATCCTTTCTACCTCAAAAGCAGATATCCATTCCATATCTCTGACGTTTTGACCTGTGGGTTCCTCATTATATCCTTCCCAACAGTCAATATTATTAGTAGATTCTATTATACTTCCATATCTTTGAAACCATTGTCTTGCTCTCTCCCTCGCTACTTCCAGATCACCATCTATAGGTTGATCTAATTCGTGTATTCTACCAACTATGAATGTATGCGGAGAAATTTGTTCTATTTCATCTGCTTTTTGATAGTTACTCATAATTTTTACAACAGCTGGTTTAGTTACTCTTATAAAATTTATTTCTGTGCCTGTTTGGAATTGTGTGTGAATACCTAATTTACTTTTGCTAAGTTGACCTGTGTTTTGATTGCAAGGTACAGGTTGATATGGAGGCGTCGGTATTGTCGGCGTTATTTCAGTAGGGATAATTTCTGTGCTTCCTGATGGAATTATTAATTTCTGACCGGGATGAATCGTATCATCAATTAAACCGTTAGCTTGTTTGATTGCATCTACTATCACATCATATTCTTGGGCTATGTCAAATAATGTTTCACCAGACTGAACTGTGTGGATGGTTTGTTCTGTAGATGGACTAATAGTTGTAGGCAACTCCAGATTTATCGCATTTATCGTTCTCGTAAATCTCACTTCATACTCCTTCATCAACGGTCTTCCAAGTATCTTATTGACAGCTATCTGAAAATCATTGTAATCTTCCAATGCACCCATATACGGTAGCTTCGTCCTGCATCTCATCTTGCTGCAGCGGTTGAACTGCTCTGACTTGAACTGGAAACAGAGATAGTTCCCTTCACCTAGATTGTTTCCATTGATCAAATCAGTAACCGTAGGCAGCACTTCGTCAGGACTGTCTGTTGTATAGAATACACGGACTTGATTGGGTATTATTAAATTCATTTGGTGGGAGTTTCCCGGTTCGTTCTGGCATACTGTTTCAATTTCTGCATTAATGGTGTTTACTTGGTTTAAAAAACTTTGTCTTTGTGATTGCAATATGGAATTTGTTAATAGCCCATATCCCATTGTAAATATCATCAACCCTAATATCACACCGCCAATAGCGAGAAGCATTGTATCAGGCATTATTATAATCTGGATTCAGAATATTTTATGTTTTAGAACTTTTGAGAAAATAAAATAAAAAAAGAGAATAAAGTCTACTTTGCCAAAACAATATTTATTGTCGAGACGTTTATTTTACTACCACCTTCAACAGATCTCTCTTCTGTCCCAATATCAATTGTTTTTACTTTGACGTCACCTAAAAATTTGTTTTTAACAATTTCTGCAACGTCGACTGCCCTAGATATTGATCTACCCCTGGCTTTTACATGAATATCTTTCATCCCGTTTGTAAATTGCGTTATGACCGCAAGTACATAGGACATAGCAGGTTTTTTACCTACAAAGACAACATTGTCTGCCATCTTCGTTTCAGTTTTAGCCATAGGTTTATTTTCAGTTTTAGGTTTTTTTTCTACTGTTTTTTTCTCAGCCATGTTGACACCTCTTGTATTTTACTATCTAACACTCAATACTTGATATTACAATAATAAACTAAATTTTTTAAAGCTATCTTTATCTGTTAAAATTGATGTTTATGCCGTTTATCGTTCTCGTAAATCTCACTTCATACTCCTTCATCAACGGTCTTCCAAGTATCTTATTGACAGCTATCTGAAAATCATTGTAATCTTCCAATGCACCCATATACGGTAGCTTCGTCCTGCATCTCATCTTGCTGCAGCGGTTGAACTGCTCTGACTTGAACTGGAAACAGAGATAGTTCCCTTCACCTAGATTGTTTCCATTGATCAAATCAGTAACCGTAGGCAGCACTTCGTCAGGACTGTCTGTTGTATAGAATACACGGACTTGATTGGGTATTATTAAATTCATTTGGTGGGAGTTTCCCGGTTCGTTCTGGCATACTGTTTCAATTTCTGCATTAATGGTGTTTACTTGGTTTAAAAAACTTTGTCTTTGTGATTGCAATATGGAATTTGTTAATAGCCCATATCCCATTGTAAATATCATCAACCCTAATATCACACCGCCAATAGCGAGAAGCATTGTATCAGGCATTATTATAATCTGGATTCAGAATATTTTATGTTTTAGAACTTTTTTTGGTTTTTTAAGAATACGATAATGCCGATAACAGCCAAAGCAAACAATATCAACAAAAATCCAATTAATGTGTTTTTGTTGCTGCTTGTTTTGCGTATAGTTGTCGTTGTCGCTCTAAAGGTTGTCGTTGTTCTTTCTGGTATTTCTCTCGTAGTTGTCGTACTGCTAATAGTCGTTGTTGTAGTTGTGCTGCTGGAAGTCGTAGTTGCCGGTGATAGTTCTATAATCAACTCATACTCTTCTGATTGACCTTCATTGCAATCGGCTTTCACTTTCATTGTGTTATCGGGCTCGCCGCAGTTTGTCCAATCTATTATTGCATAGCCAGATGATATTCTCGGCAAACATGAAGGGCTATTATGATTGGACTTATACACAATTAAATTTCCTTTTGTACATTCGCCGGATGTTTTGCATTCACACACGTCATCTGTATAACATACCCAGTTGTCGCTGCCTGATTTGCAGTATTGTATTGAAACAGCTGACACGACGCTGATACTAATTAGAAAAACAAGAATTGAGATTAATGACTTTGCTAGCATTCAAAAACCTCTTCTTTAAGCCTATCTATTCTATTACTTAAATTGTCTATCCTATATGCTGTGGCAATGGCCGTTAACGTCTGTCCGGAACAGCTTCTTACATTATTCAACGGCACTATCTCACTGCCTGTAGTGCCTTTATCAATATTTACACTTCCTTTGTAATAAATTGTTCCTTCTGGTTCTTGAACTAGGTTGATGTATACTACCACGTCAGTATTCATCGTATTCTTGATTATACTTAATGAGCACGTGTTTTCGTTACATGCTATCTCATCCATATCAAATTCTTGTTTAAGAGTAGTCGTGCTACCAATGGTCGTTGATGTAGACGTAGTCGTGGTTGCTGGCGGTGTGACACTCGATCCTATCACCAACTCATCAATAACTGCGTTAGCCTGGTCAACTTTGTTCATACTTGATCCGATAAACATATTATTTCCCAGCGATGTTGGTACATTCAAAGACGAATCTGTTCCTATGAGATTATTATCAACATATAATTGCATTTCATTTACCTTCCATGTGACTCTAATATCGTGCAGTTCATCTGCTTTCCAGGATGATATGTCAGTAGCGATAGAATTACCGTTGCCTGAAGGATCAAGTATGCTGAATATTAATTTATTAGCAGAGTCTTTGTATATTGACAGTCTATTACTGTCTGTTGTCGCTCCTGTATCGAATAGATAATGTGTTATTCCGTCATTTCCGTTCCACAGTGGTTTAACCCAGAAGTCAATTGTTCCTTTGTCCGGGTTGATATTGCCAGTAGTAGGATAGGTTAATGTGTTGCCAGTTTTTATCACAGCGCCGGCATCACTCTTTCCTGGTGCAAATCCAGCTGACGATGCTCTGATCAGATCTAGGAATATTGTTCCTGCATCTGTAGCCGATTCAAAATCAATTTTCAACTGATTTATCAGCCCGTCATTATCAATCCATTCAGCATCTGTCATATCAAGCGATAGCAGTTGATAATCCGATGTAACTGTTATTGGGAACGATTGCGAACACTTTTCATCAAACTCATCGCAATCATTATTTGTAGTATCATCATTATCCGTGTAATAGATTTTTATTGCACTTGGTCCCTTGGGGTACCCTTTGTATTTCATTGATATGTGATTGAGCGATTCGTCGAAGCTTGTCGGCATAAACATGTATGGGTCAACTGTTGATACTATCTGCCCTTGGTATTCACCATTTATCGTGCTGCCAGTCATCATACTTTCTTGCCATTTTTCACCATCCGCAAAATTGTCAATCAGTATTTCCTGATCAGTTGTTTCTCCGCCCGAACAAGTAAAGCTGTTGTCGAAATGGCATACTAGTTCATTTGAAGATGGTTGTGTCGTTGTAGTGCTTGTTGAACTGCTAGTTGTAGATCCGCCAGTTACTGCTATTAGCTTCTCCTGTTTTATCTGTTTCATTCCAACAGGCTCAAAGCATATAGCATACGCCTTTATCAATCCATCTGTCTTAGTTGGCTTTATTTCAATTTTTGTTGGCGGTATATCTTTGATTGGTTCGAGCGTCAACGGATCTAATGGCGTTTTTTCTTTATTGACAACGACCCATAATCCTGATATGCAATCTTTTACAGAGCATTTCGTCACTTCGTCTACTTTCATCGATTCTTTATCGCATGAAAGAGTGAATTGAGTAACTGGAGGGAGTGTGGTTGTTGTTGATGTGGTTGCAGTTGAAGTTGTTGTAGTGCTTGTAGTTGTTGTCGATGGCGGTGCTGTGGTTGACGTAGATCCACACACATTTCCACATAAATCACGTTTCGCATTAGGGCAATCAACAGGACTAATAATACACCAATTGTCTATAATAGCATCGCGATTATTGCACGACGTGTCCCACCCACGACTTTGATAAAATGGTAATATATCCGTTCTTTTTTCAAGTATACAAACAGTACATGGATTACCACATTGTCCGGATACTGTAGTGGTAGATCCAGATGGAGCAGTCGTGGGTGGTATTGTAGATCCAGGAGGTGCGGTAGTTCCTGTGCTACCACTTGGGCAATTTGATGTAGTCCAGATCCAATTAGGTGATAAGCACTCTGATACCATCCCGGAACTTGTGTCAGGTCCGTATTTTGTACCTAATACACATTTTCCAGTAGATTTGCAATACCCACACGTTTTAGTTATTGAAGAATCATAATCATCTCCAGAGGTCCATTTTCTAATACATTCACCACATTTTCCATTAAACTGTTCGCAGTTTCCAACACACTTGGCTATTTGTGTATATGGACCACTATTTCCAGAAACATAATTTTTTACATAAGAACAAACTCTACCAGCTCCACATCTAAAATCATGAGATCCCCAACATACAGAACCAACTGATAGAGCTCCACTATAAGCTTCAGGTTGACATTTATCATTACAAATTAAATAACCTGTACTTGCTGCACCATCACCAGAATATTTTCCATCACATATGGCATCTGCTCCGCATGATTGTCTACATGGATGTTCTTGGTCAGGTAAAAATTTTGTCGGGTCTTTAAGATGTCCTTGAGAGCACAAACTAATTGTTGTAGTTGCCGATGGTGTTCCGGTGCATTGAATTTCTTCTGAAAACTGGAGTAATGATCCAGAACAACTTTGTCCAGTGTCAGCTTTAGTTACACCTACTTTTATTTTATACGTAGCAGCTGCATCAAAAGTAAATCCAGACATATCCTTCAAAGTAAAATTTATCATAGAACCACTACCACCTCCAATTGTGTATGTTGCTGAATCAACAGTAAATTCTTTATAGTTAGAAGCACCCCAAGAAACTTTTAGTAAATATTCTCTTGGTGATTGAGCTAAGTTTCTGTCTTGAAGTTTGTTCCAATATACGTTAATTGCGTTGCCCTTTCCTTCACAATAAAAACCCCATGGTGGTTGACATTTACACGGATTTGCATTTGGGTCATTACATTTAGTCTGTCCAGTAGGCATATTTTCTTGCCATTCACAGCTTTGATCAGACCTGATAGGTGGAGGTGTACATGATGAAGAAGGGCAAAAACATTCTTGATTGACACTGAGAGCAGTTTGAGTAAACAATATTTGAAAAATTAAAGTTGCAAATATAATTATACCGAAAAAATTAATTTTCATTAATTATATATTATGATCTATAATTAATATTTTCTTCATCGTAGAAAAATCTAATTGATAACGATATTTTGTGTTGTTCTAATTATAGATTCTGGAAAATCAAGGTCACCACAATTTAACGTAACTACATAATTACCTGTATCAAGAGGAAATGTTTTACAATTACCTGAAGCTACAACAGCAATTCCGTTAGTATTAGTACATGTTTTACCGGGTTGGTTGGGGTCACTACCCTCCTTTCTAGCTGATATTGATAGAATTGTAGTTTCTCCCGTGGGGCATCCTGACCAATTGCATGTAATAGTATTACCGCCTGCAGTGCAATCAAGCTTCACGCCACCTGTTTGACTTTTTCCTGTTTGTATGTTTTCACAGGAAGTAGAATCATATCCCGCATTATCCCACCAGTAATCTGCTGTAAGTCCAACATCAGGCGGCTCATAATTCAAATCTGTCCACGTTTTTGGATTTTTGTTACAAGTTCCCCATGTAATTCCATTTTTATCATTGGTGATTAATTTAATTGCAGTTTCAGATGGTATATTCTCATCAAGTTTATAGTAATCACACAATATTCTAATACATCTTTCAGGAGTCAATTTGTAGTTACCACAACTACAGTCATTTATATGGAAACAGTAAAGGCCATCCTCGCAATAAGGTATATTATTGACATAATTACCACGGTATGGTTCGCCAGGTCGTTTATCACCACTAATATCTATATTTATTTTTTTTAGACAATAACTCGCTGCTGCTCTTCTACTACAACCGCTATCCTGATAATTATCGCATAGTTGACTACATGATGCCTGCTCAGCCGTTATTTGGTAAGCCGATTCAAAGTTTACTAGCTGCTCTTGTATTTTTTTTGGTGTCACAATAGCTGTAAACATTCTGATTAAGACCAAGACGACAATTATAAGAATAAACATACCGAATATGATTTCTAAAGCGCCAACACCTTTCTTCATTTAATCGCCCTAATTAACTATTGTTTTCTTAAAATAAATGTTATGGTTTTTATTGCTTATTTTTATTACTCATTGATCCTATGGACATTGAGAATTAACTCTTGGAATAAGAACATCATAGAGAAAACTCTTCCCGGGATCTGTTTTGCCATTACTATCAGAAACTTCATAGTGTCCTATGATTTTTTTAATATTATATTGATGTTTTAGCCAGCATATTAAATCAATAGTTTGTTGTATTTCTCTTTCTGGCGGCGGAGTGTTAATGTCAGCACATGGACCTGGCATTTCTGAAAAGTATAATCCTGGCATTTCGATATTTATAGAAAAATCGTTGTGAGAGTTTGCGCATATTGGTCTTTGAACTTTTGTATTGTAAAGTGGTTGCATCTGTATTGTTCTTGATTCATCGACAGCAAACTGACAGGTAGATCGTTCAACGCCAAAGTATCGTATGTTATGTATGCCATGTTCCAACCACCGCTCCAATGAATAACAATTTCAGTTGGTGTTATGCAGGTATTCTCCTTTCTAGCGCTATTTGAATCTGGAAGAAGTTTAATTTCAGCGTTAGGAAAGGTTATTGATGAACTTATGTCAGGACAACTTAAATCTGCTATAGTCGTTATTGTAGCACTAGTAGATCATGTTGTTTTACAAATCAAAACGTCATTATATAGTACTCGTTTTGAAAATAATGAAACATATTCATCATCTATGGAATCAAATCCGATATAAATCGTATCTGTATTAATTCCTGATGAAGAACATTCATTTACCTTCACAACATTTTTTTGTGTATCAAGTGTTTCAACAAAATTTTTAATATCCTCAAAAGTTACCCTTTCTTTTAGTTTGGCTTTGAATTCAAAACACTGATTATTCACAAATCCATACAAAATGCTTTTGAAATCCTCAAAGGATATTTCATTATTATTTAAAAAATTACAAAGATAAGTCGCATTTTCCACTGGAGTAAATTCGTTATTCTTGCTTTGCTTAAAAAAAGAAAACATCATCCCAGTAGATATTATAACTAGTACTGTCAACAAAAAAATACCAAAAATATATTCTAAGGCAAGACCTTTCATCTCAACACGTTATTTCAACTTTTTTAGAAATATAATCATATTGGAAAAATATCACTTTCGTATTTTTGTTGCATTTGACATTGCAAAAATCTTTTACGTTATTGTCCAATGAAACAGATGAAGGATTAACCTCAGAGTCTAAGTTGACGACATAACATAATAAATTTTGACTGCATATTTCATTTTTGTCAGTCCAACAAAGATTGCAGTATTTTCCGGCAGTTTCACTATTAAGAGAGTTTTCTGTTTTAGGAGAAGGTGTTGTGGTGTCGCATTCCTGCTCATTACATGGAGGCAACAGGCAGATCTTACTTATATTATTCCTAAAAGTCCACATTATACCAATCAGCACCATTATCACAACAATGTACAATATCATCTTTGTTGGGTATTCTAATACCATTGACATCTATACTACCTCTATTTTCCTGGAGTCGCCATCATACATTATGGCTATCGATTTAGGACCGGATATAGATCCCGTTTTCCACGTCAACATATTCTGGTAGTTTTGTCTTTCCAATAATGTTTTAACAGAACTCTCCGATACTTCGCCATTCACTCCGGTTATGTCTATCTCATAACATATTTGGTCTCTTCCAATATTCGCCACCCCAGTTTTTTCCCAGCATGCTGCAACATGAGATGCAATTTCAAATGATATCTCTTCCGGAATATTTGTGTTCAGTTTAATCTTCTCCAATTTTACAGTATTCGTTTCACAATATATTGGCTGAGAGGGTTTGAGGTGTTGAGGTAAAGGCAGAATGGATGATATTCCACGAATAGAGGAACAATAAGCCTTTCTTAATGCTGGGGAGATTCTTATTCCTATTAACATTATTAATAATGATATCCCCACTATTGCTAAGATCATGTAGGCAACTGTTGATAAGGCAATTCCTTTCATATATTTCATATATTTTTTTGTCAATAAAAACTAAAGCAATGCTAATTTATACCGTAAGCCTGAAGTGCAATAAGGCGAGCCATTTCTTCTTTTCCTGTAGGATTAGGATGAAGACCATCTCCCCAATCATAAACACTTTTCAATTTAGATGGGTTTGTTTCATCACCCATACTTGAAAAATCAATAACGATTATATCACTTTGTTGTTTCATCCAATCATTTAACTCTTTAGTTTTTTTCTCAAAAGTTTCTTTTTCTGGTTTGTTGGAGTAAAATGAGCCCCATGGTAATATTGTCAGAGCAATAACCTTTTTATTTTTCTGTATAGCTAAGTCATACATCTTACGTAAATTGGATTTGGTTATACTCTCGATGTTAAAACTACTAGCGATATCATTGACACCACCTTGGATTATTACCGTATTATAATTATGCGGATTATTCAGTATATCATCTTCAAATCTTCCAGATATAGCTATTGTTGTATCCCCACCATGTCCGTGACTATAAACTTCAGCATCTGGGTATTGTTGACGTAATAAATCTTGTAATTTTTTTGGATAAATTTCATCAACTGTTATTGAATCTCCAATAACGCCAATTTTTGGTTGTGCTGACTCGTCTATTGAACCAACAGTTTTTATCAACCCATACTTTTCTTTAAGTGACAAAATTCTTGTTACCTTTTCCTTTATTGATTCCTTTGAGATTTCTCTAGAATTTATCATAGATACGATAGTTGTATGCGCAGAGTCTGCAAGTGTTGGTGATGAGAATAATAGCATGTCGTTATTTGTTATAGCCTTCTTTACCATATCATTGAATGATATACCCAAATTAGATGAGATACCAGAAAGAGAATCAGTTATTAATACAGCTTTGGATGATATCAGCTTAGCTTTATTTATTAATGTGGGTGAAAAAACAGCTGGATTATTCGAATCTATATTAGTGTATATTATACTATTCATCATTATCATATCCAATTCATTCGTCAATCCGATATATGGTTTCAAATGGCTATTTTCTAAATCTTCCATGATTCTGGAGTCAGTTACTTTTTGATTATCACTGTTAGCTGCTTGATTCCCATAGCCAGGAAAATGCTTTCCTGTGACTATTATACCCTCATCGTGAAGACCTTGAATAAACGCTTGAGCAATATCTTCTACTTTATTCGGATCTCCAGAAAAAGATCTCCAATCATTAAACATCAATCCTGATGACGATATATCTAAAACTGGTGCTAAATTAGTGTTTAGTTTATATTGCTTCATTTCTTTTGCAATATCTTGCGCATGAGTTCTCACGTCATTTAAGGTCATGGATCCAGATTCATATAAATTTCCAATTTCTCTTGCAGAAATTCTTCCGGGTGTTGTATCTTTGGGTAATCTCCTGACTCTTCCACCTTCTCCGTCAGTAGCAACAAGCGGCCAGATTTCTTTATTATTAATTTTCACTGGTGTCGGACTGAATCCAGGTGTTATCTGCCATCTAAACAAATAAAAATTTTTATATTTCGATCCTTCCAGAGTAGACATTATTGTTTGTTCAACTAATTGTTCTATGCTCATTCTATTGACTAAGTCATCTATGTTCAATGGCAGCGTTGTTGTAGTTACACCAGGTATAGTACTTGTTGTCGTAGATATGACTATGTTCGTGGTCGTTGTTGTAGTACTTCTTTCAATTATTTCTTCGGCGAACAATTCAACTTCTCTATCAAACCCATCATATCTTATTTTTATCTGGTATTTTTTTTCTGCAGGTACGTCATTAAAATTTATTTTCATAAACGTTTTTTTAGTTTTCAATTCACTCAATTGGTCGTTGGTTATGCTTTTTGTAGAAAGCACATTAATCGCAAAGCAATCGTCAATTATGCTGTCGCTTCCCGATCCATGTTTACCCCAACACAAATCTGAACAAGAAGCTAAATTTTCTATGATCATATCAGCCTCTGCCTTTTGATCAATAAAGCATTTTTTTGGTATGCTTTGCCAGCTGAGTATGATGAGAATCATGACAGTGAATACAGGAATGACTATTAACATTAAGCCGACAACATTTTTTTCAACAGACAACAGGTCCACCTGATTGTGTGATTATTTTTATTATCAGTAGTTGAAATGCAATCAAAGCCACTATACTCACGGCAGCATAGACTAACATGCCACTCAATAAATTTTTAGCTATTATATGATCTCTTGAAGTGCGGTCAAACCCATTTTCTATTCCGTTCAACAGAAGAGAAAATATAGAGATAATTTCTACAGTATATATGCCGACAATTATCTGTAAAACAGTCATAGGCATGACCTGAGTGAAATTTCCAACCAGATCATTCAGAACAGAACCCACGCCTATCGCCGCATTTTGCAGAAATATGACTCCTAAAGATTTTTCAATGCTTTGCAGCTGGCAAGACAAGCCACGTAACATGTTCAGGAAGAATATACCCAAAACACCGACCATTGCGCAGACCAAAGGTATGACGAAAGAGCTCTCTAATCTGATCCCAGTTCTTATATCCTCCAATAATTCTCTTATTTTTGCTTCAATGACATTCAAACTTTCTAAATACGATCCGATTGTTTTTGCAACATTTCCTAATAGAGTTGAGCTTTTTGAAGACGCGTCGGAAAGTATTCTCATTATTTCTTCGATAAGCACGGATGGAAATATTCTTATTATTCCGTTCTTGCCAAATACGGCATTACTGAAGTCCGTTCCCAAGTTTTTCATTTTGTTATACAATTGGGAGAAAAAATTGAATGTCGGACTTTTTGTCAATCCTAACTTTTCATATTCATCCAAACTTTTTTGTATGGCCTTCTCTATAGGATAACCTTCTGATAAGAAATTGCCTAACGAGTACAGTCCGAGCTGAAATTCGCCTTCAATGTTTTTTATCTCGTTCCTTATTCCAATCCTCGGTGCGCTTTTCATATAGAAGTACAAATATACTAGAATAGCAACGCCGAACGTTACTGAGAATGTAGCAGCTAAATTTCCTAAACTGAACTCCGCCTCCTTTTTCAGCAGTTCCATTTTTAATCCTTCGCTTGCCGTTGACAGGTTCGAATACAAATCAACAAAATGAACAATCCCGTAAATCATGACCAATAGAGATACGAGAATGGCAGTCGGCACTATCGGTATTAAAAAAGTCTTCCCAAAAAATCTCAATGGATATTTGTCTGTCGGAGGCAATTCTGGATGCTTTGATATGTCAGGTATTATGAATGCTGAAGGCCTTTTTAATATAATTCTATTTACCAAAAACAGCAGCAGCAGAGGAAGCACTATAACATATCCAATCCCTAAATAGAACGGGTTTACCGAGCTATACAAAAACATTGAGATTAAAGGAAACATTATTATTCCCATGACTGGGAGCAGCATACCTAGGAAGTATAATACGTTAATAGGACCGCTTATATCTTCTACATAGACTTTCATCCTCCTTTCTGTATTTGTTAACAGGAAATTCAAAGATTTTTTCAGAATGTTCTCTCTTTCTATTTCTGACGGTTCAATCAGAACATTATACAATAGAGTCACTGATCTTACAAAATCCTCATTCCACACTCTCCATTTAGCCATGTATGCAGACAAAGCCTCTTCAACAGTTTTATATTTCCCAGCTTGTATGTCCCACATCGCTTTTTTGATATCTGTGGCCAACGGTCCCTTCGAATGAGCGGCCGCAAAATTCACGGCTCCTTCAAAATTCGGATGCAATTTTAGATAGATGACCATATATAAGACAATTTTTATTGCCTCGTCACCTGTTTGTATCTTGAGGACTTGTGACATGAATTTTGGGTATGAGTAGACGAGATATGCCACGCTCATTGGTAGAACAACTAATAGAGACATTATGCCAAAATTGCTTGTTATGAAAGCAAATCCAAGGGAAACGATTAAAAGTAACAAGAAGGTTAAAATAGAGGCCGATATGACGCCTTTTGTCGTTATGTTGAGGGTCGAGAATATTATATCTTCTTTTAGTTGTCTAGAAGACTCTTTTGGCAAATCTATATTCAATACTTCGCTGTATCTGCACAATTTTTCATAAGGAGTTTTAGCCTCCCTAGATCTCTTTTCTTCTAACAGAAAATTCAGATATTCTTCAGATATCAGATATTTTTTCTTTTGCTTGATTTATATCACAAATATTATTTTATCTTTAGAAAAGAAATAATTTCAGATAGTATGTATAATTATA
>CAYJTF010000004.1:11450-38830 GCA_964373165.1 uncultured archaeon | reverse complement strand
TCTATTTCTCCTTTATCATCTTTTATATTCAATATTTTAGAATTATCTGGTAAGATCCAAAACACATCCCATCTAGTAATTTTCTCCTCGCTTGTTAATACTATTGTCGTATTGATTATAGAATCTCTGCCTAAGAGAGAAACGTTATAAATAGTAGTAGCGCTAACTAACCCAATAAAAAAATTAAAAATCAGTAAAATTAGAATGTACAATTTTGTCATATTTATCTCGAATTTTTTACTCCGATTTTCGGACAATAATTATTAATTGGACATTTAGAACAAAAAGGTGATACTGTTGTACAAACATTTTGACCCAAACGAACAAAAAGATCATTTAAATTGGATCTGTTTTTTTTGGTATTATTTTCATCAATTCGTCCATCGTTTGGTCAGCATTTTTAGTTTTGGCCCAACCTAATCTGTTCGTAATTACGTGAACATGCGAGTCCACGGGGATAT
The DNA here is from genome assembly GCA_964373165.1 of uncultured archaeon. GTDB lineage: Archaea > Aenigmatarchaeota > Aenigmatarchaeia > CG10238-14 > CG10238-14 > JAGVVZ01. The sequence continues at coordinate 38,369 of CAYJTF010000004.1, read as the reverse complement.
AATGCGATTTATTATAACCGTACATCATTACTATAGAAGCTGTTTTTTTGCCCACACCTGTGAGGCTTATTAACTCTTCAAATTTATCTGGAACTTTCCCGTTATATTTCTCTAATAAAATTTTTGATATTTCCTTTATTCTCTTTGCTTTGGTTTTATAATAATTAACTGATTTTATAATTTTTTCTAGTTTTCCTAATGATATATTCGCAATTTCTTCAGGTGTTTTGGCTATTTCGAATAATTTTTCCGATATGGATCCTGTTATTTTATCCATGGTTCTGAGACTAAGGAGACAAGAGACCAATACCATAAATGGATCTCGTGTTTTTTCACTTATCTCTGTTGCTACAGGAGTTTCAAATTTTTTTAGTTCTTTTCCCAAAATAAACATAATTTCAGATATGTTTTTTGTATAATTCATATTAAGAATTGAATGTGAACTAATTAAAAATTATTTTTAATCCATCCGCTACAAATAATGATCAAGAATTTCTAAAGCTGATAATGATCTGTCGTAAATACATACTTCGTCAATAGAAACAGAAGAAATAGTAGCATTAACATACTGAAAGATTATACAAAATCTTTTCTATTAAATAGTAAAATAATATATTATGCAATTATTAAAAAAACTAAGTGAAGCGTTGGGTCCAAGCGGCTATGAAACACAAGTCAGACAAATAATAAACCAAGAAATAAAACACTATGTTGATGAAATTTATGTAGATAAATTTGGGAATTTGATAGCGCACAAAAAAGGTAATTCTCCAAAAGTGATGATAGTAGCGCATATGGATGAAATAGGCTTTATGATAAAAAACATAGAAGATAATGGACTAATAAAATGTTCTGACATAGGGGGATCTGACCCATCTATATTTGTTGGAGAAAAGGTAAACATCAAAACAAAAGAAGGTTGGATAAAAGGTGTTATAACAACCAAAAAAGTCTGTGATGGCGAGAGACAAAAAAACAAAGTTGAGTTGACAGACATAGTAGTTGACACCGGATTAAGCAAAGAAGAATTAATAAAATTGGATGTAGAGATAGGATCATACACGTTCATAGAGAAGGGGTTCGACTTTCTTGGATCTGAAGATTACATAACCGGTAAAGCTCTAGATGATAGGATTGGTTGTTATATAATATGTGAATTAGTTAAAAAGGTGAAATATTTAAATGGGGACATATTTTTTGTTTTCACCGCTCAAGAAGAAGTTGGGTTACATGGAGCTACTACATCCACATATAACATAAAACCTGATTGGTCCATAGTTATTGATGTAACTAACACAAATGAATTTTCCGAAAGTCCATCCATATCAGTTGGCAAAGGACCCTGCATAACAATAAAGGATGCTTCTATGATAGGAAATAGATGTATAAATAATTGGATAACTGAAATAGCAAAAAAGAACAAAATACCAATACAATACGATGTGGGCGAATTAGGCACGACAGACGCATTGAATATATCGATTTCAAGGGGTGGTGTTCCTTCTGCTGTTTTGGGAGTTGCTATAAGAAATATGCATACAACAATAGGGGTAGCTAACAGGAAGGATATAGAAAATACAATAAAAATATTAGAATTATTGTTGAAAGACCCGCCTAAAGTTTGCCTTGTTTAGCTGGATAGTTTATCATTTATTAAACGTAATACAATACTTAATTAAATAGTGTTCAAATATACTTAAGGTGGAATAAATGGAAGTTATAATTTACTCTGCACCGTGGTGTGTATGGTGTAATAAAACAAAAGAATTTTTGAAACAAAACAAGATTGAATATAGAGATATAAACATAGAGGAGGACAGGAAAGCTGCGGAAGAAATGATAAGAAAATCTGGACAAATGAGTATTCCTGTTATTGAAGTTGATGGAAAAATGATAATAGGTTTTGATAAAGAGGCTCTTAAAAGAGCGCTTAACTTAAAAGATTAAACTAACAATAAAAGTAATTTACATGTATTTAACTTATTTAAACCAAAGTTAAAATATCAAAATTTTATCTTATACATAATACTAAACTATATTACATAAACTATTCGAAACTATTGATTTATAATAAAGGTGAAAAAATGATTGGGTTTGATGAATTTGGACCTGAAAAAATGATTGAGGTATATGATCCAAAGGTTAAAATGCATGGATTTTTAGTCGTAGACAATACAGTTAATGGTCCAGGTAAAGGTGGGATAAGAATGACACCATCTGTTACCATGGAAGAAGTTTATAGACTGGCTAGAGCCATGACATGGAAAAATGCTTTAGCCGAATTGCCTTTTGGTGGAGCTAAATCTGGAATAACTTATAATAAGGGTGATGATAAATCTATTCTAATAAAATCTTTTGCAAAATCAATTAAACAGTTCATACCTGATTCATATATAGCTGGACCTGATGTTAACACTGGAGAAAATGAAATGGCTTTAATTGTAGAAGAATTAAAAAACAGAAAAGCGTGTACGGGCAAACCAAAAAAAATGGGTGGGTTACCACATGAATTAGGATCAACGGGCTTTGGTGTAGCACATTCAACAGCGGTAGCAATAGAACATCTTAATATGGACATAAACGGCACGACAATCGCCATAGAAGGTTTTGGTAATGTCGGAACATTTACAATGAAATTTTTATCAGAATGGGGAGCAAAAATAATTGCTGTAAGTGATAGTAAAGGTGTCATATATAATGAAAATGGTTTAAGCTATGAAGAACTAATAAAAATCAAGAATCAAACAAGCAGTGTTATAAATTATAAACCTGGCAGACTTTTATCAAACAGAGATATATTTGAATTAGGTTTGGACGTTTTAATACCATCTGCATTACCAGATGTGATCAATAAAAATAACGTGGATAAAATTAAAGCAAAGATTATTGTAGAAGCGGCAAATATACCTATGAAGGAAGAAATGGAAACATTACTTTATAAAAAAAACGTGTTGATTGTACCGGATTTTGCTGCTAATGCTGGTGGTGTAATATCATCTTATGCAGAATGGTCAGATAAAGGAGAGAAAGAAATGTTTAGAATGGTCGAAACTAAAATAACTAAAAATGTTAAACTGGTTTTAGAAAATTCTAAGAATAAAAAAATAAAACCAAGAGATGCGGCATTAGAAATTGCGAAGGAAAGAATCAAAAAAAATTATTAATCCCTAATCAAAAAATACTATTTCATTAGGCTATGCACACAGCGCCCCAAGTTATTATCAACAAACGATTGTCTAACTTAATATTTAAATGTCGTACTAATTATAGGTAGATTACATGAATGTTGCAATAGTAGGTAAAGCAAATAAAAAATGGATAATAAAAATTTTGAAGAGACATAAGTTTAATATAGTACAAAAAAACCCAGAAATAGTTATATCCAACGGAGGAGACGGAACAATACTTTATAGTGAGAGATTATATCCAGGTATACCTAAACTAACTATCAAAACAAGTAAAATATGCAGAAAGTGTGATTATACTCCAAGATATCTAGAAATTCTATTAGATAAAATTAAAGAAGGTAAATATAAAATTAAAGAGATGATAAAATTAAAGGCCACAACAAAACAAAGAAAAATTGTGGCTTTGAATGAAATCAATATACATCATAAATTACCTACAAAAGCAATAAGATTTTATATAAAATTTGGAAAAAATAAAATCAGAAACTTAATAGGTGATGGCGTTATAATAGCAACTCCTTTTGGTTCTACCGGTTATTACAAATCTGTTGGTGGGAAAATTTTCTCGGAGGGAATAGGAATAGCCTTTAACAACTTACATAATAAAAAGGAGATGTGCCATATTATCAATGAAAAAAATAAAATTGAAGTTGGCATAGATAGAGAAAATGCTTACATTATAAGCGACAATTATGAAAATTATATACAATTGAAACCAAAAGAAAAAGTTGTTATATGTGTAAATAAAACAAAGGCTAAATTTATTGAATTTTAACTAATTATATGAGACAACGAGTTTATTTATTTCTGGCAAAGTTCAAGGAGTAAATTTTAGAAACTATACAAAAGATATCGCTTCTGATCTAAAATTTGTCGGGTGGGTTAGAAACCTTAGCGATGGTAAAGTTGAAGTTGTGGCAGAGGGAGAAAAAGAAAAAATACAAACTCTATTAAAATTCTTAAAAATCGGTCCTAGATTTTCAAAAGTTAAAAAAATAAAAATTCAAGATGAAAATCATAGAGAGGAATTTGAAAATTTCAAGGTAATATATTAATTTTTAGTTGTAATTATTGGTTTATCTTTCACAATTAACGTTTCTTCTGTCTGGGCGACATCACCATGCGCCTTTTCTCTTAAAGGTGGATACTCAACAATGATACCTCTAGTAACTAATTCTTTTAGTGCCATATGAAGACTAACTGGATTACAGGTATCTCTCAACCATCTTTTAGCAAATGGCAAAGTTTTATAGTTTTCTACCACTTTCTTTAAAACAAATTTAGATTCTTTTAATCTTATTGCACCTAATTTCACAAACATATAAATTAAAGTTGGAGACGATTCAACAACCCATCCTTCGCCGTTAGTTGTGAAAACCTCCATAGCAATTACATCATCTTCTTTAAATTTGTATTGTGATGTTGATTTGTTATTAGGAATTGACAGATGACCATGTTGTGTATATTGATCTAATGAATGCCCTGCCAGATTTCTAACTGGATTAAATCCGTGACTAACAACGACTTCATCAACTAAGGTTGATAATTCTCCTATTGTTTTACCTGGTGATAATTCTTTAATAAAGGAATCTAATGCGTCTTGACTGGCCTTAATAAGTGGATCTGAATTTTCACCTATCCTCACACATACAGAAGTATCTGCAATATAACCATCAACTTGTGTCCCCAAATCTAGTTTAACCAAATCACCAGTTTTTAACACAGTTTGATCATCAAAATCTGGTGTACAATGAGCTGCCATATCATCTACTGATAAATTAACAGGGAATGCTAAATCGGCTTCTTTTTTTATAAAATTTTCAATGTTTTCTACTAAATCGAGAGCTTTAGTATTGTCTTTAATTTCTTTTTTTGCTAAAATTTTAGCTCTGGCTGCAATATCTCCTGATTTTTTATATTTTTCTAACACTTCTTTTTCCATTTAACTCACTTTTTATTTTCTTAGAACTTCAAATATTTCAACATATTCTTTTACAAATTTATTTTTTATCAATTTCAAATTATTTTATATATTCTGTTTTCGTATTCTATCGTTTGTATATTCATCCAACAAAATTCAATGTTATTATATCACTTGAGCCAAAACTCAATGATTTTTCGTTGGATATTAAGACGTCTGTTCTAAAACTTTAAATATTCGAAGTAATCAATCTCATTCATGATAGATAACAGAGATAAAATGTTAATAAGAGAGTTAGAAAAAAACTCAAAATTATCAAGCAGAAAACTTGCAATGAAATCGGGTTTACCAATATCAACAACACATAGAAGAGTAAAGATTTTAGAGAAAGAGGGTGTCATAAAGGGGTATAAGGCTATAGTTGATTATGAGAAAATTGGGAAACCTGTGGGTTTAATTTTATTAATAAATATAGCTGAAGATACACCAAAAGAAAATTATGTTCCATTAAACAACTTGAAAGAAGAATTAAAAAAATTTGATGAGATATATGAAATATTGGAAGTAAAAAGTGAGAAATGGGACTTGTTCATTAAAGCCAGATTAAACAATCTAAAGGATACGAATCCGTTTCTAGAAAAAATGAGAAAAATGAAAGGTGTGGAAGAAGTTAGTTCCATAATCATAACAGATGAGATAATAATTTAACTATTTTTAAACCAGTCGACTAGTTTCGGCTGCGTTAAGCCTTTTAAAATAATATCTTCTGTTAATTCAAGAGCTTGGAGTACTCTCATAGCAGCTGGTAAAACTTGATTATTGATATAATATTCTGGATCATATTCATTATCTTTAACATCTTCAATATATTTTGCTCTATCAGAAATACTACCTTTACCTTTTGTAATTATATATTGAATTATCATTCCTTCACTAATTAAATGACCTTTTTTTTCCATAGATAAGGCAACCTTAACATGGGAACTCATTTGTTTATATGAGGAAAGCGGCATAGTTAATTGAGTATATATTATAAGATCATTTTTGTCAATTTTTCCTGATTCTATTTTGCTTATAGTTTCTCTCACTAAATTTATAGCTTTGTTTGAATTTTTTTCTTGAAGTATTATTCTCAAAACTTCATGCTGTATATTTTTAGCCAGATCACACCAATCCCTTCTAACAGTTTCAAATCCTCTAATCTCCATATTACCTTTGTAATCAATTAACGCATATCTTTTTTTAGCCCCTCTTTCCTCTCCGCTTTTGGAAACAAAAATACCACCCGCATAAATATCCCTAAATTCCAACTCTATAATACCAGGCAATGACTTATTGATTTTGTCAAGCCATTTAATAAAAATGTCCTTTATATTATCTGCTTTTATTCCAGGCAAATTAATAAAGCATGAATCTGTATCTGAATAAATTACATTAAATCCGTTGGATTTTGCATCATTAATAACTTTGGTTATATAATATCTGCCATACGAGGCAACTGACTCGGCGCATTCTCTACAAAACCATCTCGCACCTGCATAACCAAGATATCCATAAGCCGCATTGCTAATTATTTTCAGCGAATATTGATAATTATCTAATTTTTTGTATTCAACGCTATTTTTTTGAAACTTTTTCATTTTTTCTTTTATTTCAAATCTTTTTTTTATTATATGATTCAAAAATAAAGGTATGAAACCTTTTTTCTTTGAACAAAAATTATAGTTTAGATTTGGTACTCTATTATCTTTACAACATTCACAACTCAAGGTTTCTGGAGAAATGTTATGAGTAACGATAATGGTTGGATACAAAGATTTGAAATCAAAAACTATTATATTAGAATGTATACCTCTTTGTGGTTCAGTGACAATTCCGCCAATATATGGCAATGATTCTTTTCTTTCTTCAATTTCTTCATACTTAGGTCTGTTTGGGAGTAGTATTCCATTTTGAACAGCTTTTTGCGAAAAGAAATTTTCAACTAATTGTGAGTAGTAATATCTACTAACGTCAAAAGGTAGAGAAAATGTTAATCTGGACAAAGAAAATATCTGAGGTAATAAGTATTCTCCTAACATCAAAGTTAGTTCAGAATCTTTAAGAGAATACTCAATTAATTCGTTTAAATTTTCTTTGTATTTCCATGCACTGCATATATCCTTCCATTTTAATTCTTTTTTTCCAACATTCAATAATTCTTTAGAAACGGCATCAAGTGTTAATACTTCCGTTTTCATCGATGATGATAAAATGTGATCAATAAAATTATATAAATCTATATGAACTCTTCCATTGATAGATGCTACAGACAGCCTACCTTTCCTAATAAATTTCAATGGTTCTTTGTCTTTTCCCAAAGTTAATTTTATTTTTAATTTTTCAGATCTTTCTTTTAATTTTTTAAAATCGAATCTATCTCCGTTATAAGTTAATATAAAGTCGGGATCTTCTTTTTTTGTTATTTCTATAAACTTCTCTATTATTTCTTTTTCGTTGTTAACATATACCACATTATTTAATTTTTTGTTTGAATTATGAGTTGTTATAACCGTTTTGAAATTATTATTGCTAGCTAAAGATATCATAATAATTTGTTCCATGTTTTTTTCTTCTACAATTTCAATGTCAAAAGCAAGTATCTTAGGATTTACATCAAACGACTGATCTATTTTTTTTATTAATTCACTTTTAATACAATAATCCACTTGCAAATCTGTCTTTATTTTTTCCCCTTTAATCTCTATCCAAGACATTGGCTCCATTTGTTTATCTAGTACAAAACGATAAGGAAATGATATGGCATATTCGTACTCGTCTTCAATTTCGTTCCAATTCTTTAAAACATCTCTTACATTATCAACATCTCTTGGATTCTCTATAGTTATTTTTATTGGTTTTATTTTCTTTCCATGAAATTCTTTGTCAACTATTTCTATCTTTTTTATCCCGAATTGTTTTTTTACATCCTTGTTTATTTTATCAATAATATGTTTGTTCTCGTTTTTTTTAGGAAGTACATAAAAATAAGGAAGAAAAGTATAGTCTAAAACTAAAACGGATTTTCCTTTTTCATTCTTACAAAATAGTCTTATGACTCCTGAGTCGTTGTCTAAAAAATAGTCTATATCTAATATTACAAGTTTTTCTATCACAATTTTAATTTACTTTTAACCGATTTAATAATATCAGAAACCTCTTTTCTGAATTTACTATTACATTGGTAGACATAAAAAAGAAGAAATAAGCCAATTATATCAATCGAAAACCAAATAAAACTATATTTAACACTAAACGGTTGGTAAGGAAAAGTATAACCAATAAAGGGATAAAACCAAGGAATGAAATACGGTATATCTTCAAAAAGGTGCATTATAGACCCAAAAGCTAAAGAAGATGAAATACCTTTTTTCTTTGTTATAACATAAGATAAAATAAAAATAAAACCTGACATAAACAAAGTGTGGCCTATATTTCTAGAATTTGGCAATACACCAATAATATTAAGTGGTTTATCTATTATATCAGGAATTTGTGATCCTATAACTGCAAAAATTATATTTAAGGACAACAAATTTGCAAAAAACGCAGTAAATCCCACGTGCCCAAATGGAAACATACTAAAGCAATCGTATTTACAGTTATTAAAGATTGTATTCATTCTTGTAATTTCATAGAAATGTGAATGTTTTGAGGGATCTGGACTCTTAAAACTTGTCTTAGTGCTCTATCGTCAGCTTGCATATCTATAACTCTTTTATGGATTCTCATTTCCCACCTATCAAAAGTCGCATTGCCGTGTCCCGTCCCATCACCGCAAGGAGTTTTCATTGTTGTTACTTTCAATTTTTTTGTAGGCAAAGGTATGGGGCCTCTCCAGTCTACTCCAAATTTTTTGGCAATTCCTATTATTTCTATACAAATATCGTCTAACTCTTTTGAATTTCTGCCAGAGAGTTTTATTCTAGCCATTTGCATGTAACCACTCCATAATATGTGAAAAATGTATATTTAAATAGTTTTCTTGCTATCTTCGCGTGCAGAAAGAATTGAAATTATTCTAGTTTAGAGTATATAAGATCCCTTAACATGTCTTTATTTACAAACCCCTGAAGTGTTTGATTACCAACAATTAATGACGGGGTTTCTGTTATTAAATAAGTACTTTTTAATGTTTTGACAATTGGTTCATCGACACCGACATCCAATACAAAAACTCTTAATTTAGAATCGAAAACAGTAGATTTTAATTCGTCTAGAATATTTCCTTGTTCTAAACATCTTTCGCATGGAACAGAATAAAAATAAAGAACTACAACCACGCTTTCATCACATTTTTCTTTAGTTACAGAATTTAATATCCATGCCCTCGTGGAGACTAAAGAATATTCTCTTTTTAATTCCTGATAATTATAAGAGTTTTCATTTTTTGGATTACTCTCCAATTTCATTAATTCGTCTCTTATTAACCACATATCCTTAGAAGTGTCGTCCAATAGAGTAGATAAAAATTTGCAGTTAAATTTATCATTAGAAGTGCTTAGATAAATGTATTCCAGTTGAAGATTTTCAACTCTTCTTTGGAGAGAAACAACCTTTTTCTCTGTATATTTTAGAGTTGAATTCTGTATAACAAAGCCTGTAAAAATGCCAGCTAAATATAAAACTAATGACAACACTGCTGCAAAAATATAAGCTTTTTTAATATGTTTTTTATTCATTTCAGCACGTTTTAATATTAGTATACTAACTTTAATTAAATTATATACATTAATTTATAGTGATAAAATGGATCAATTAACACCATTTATTTACAAAGTTATATCGGTAGGACAAACAATGCAAGTTTTCATTTCAAATACTATCCAAACAAAACAAATTGTGTTGTTCATCCATGAAACAACTTTATCTATGTATAATATATTTATCTTTCCTGTGCTTTTTTTTTCACTATTTTTCTTATTTCTTTGTATAAAAACAATATTAACTCACTCCAAAAAAACAGGTATTATAGATAAAATAAATATAAATGAATGGCCAAATGTAACTATACAAATACCTACTTTTAATGAAATCGTGGCTTTAAGGTGCGCCAAACAATGTCTAGAATTCGATTATCCTAGAAACAAATTTGAAGTGATAATTGGGGATGATAGCAATGACTCGGTAGTTTCAAAAAAAATAGACAATTTTATCAAGAAACATAAGAATTTTATCAAAGTAACCAGAAGAGGTTCTAATAGCGGATTTAAAGCCGGCAACTTAAATCATATGCTGAAATACTCCAAAGGTGATATAATAGTAATATTTGATTCGGATTTTATACCAAACAAATACTTCTTAAAAAGTATAGTAAAACCATTTCTTACAAATAAAAATGTTGGTGGTGTGCAATCTAAATGGAGTTTTGTTAACGATAACCAAAACTTAATAACAATTTTTGCTTCATCCATAATTCTTGTTTACCAAAAATTAATAGCGCCTATTAATAATAGACTCAAAGTGCCTCTTCTTTTTGGATCTGGTCAAGCTGTAAGAAAAGACCTTATTGAAAAATTAGGTGGGTGGCAAGAGTGGAGTTTAACCGAGGATGTAGAATTTGCAGTGAGAATTTTAAAAAATGGATATGAAATAGTCTATTTGGATGGATTAAAAGTAAAGGGGGAGGTCCCATATACACTAAAAGATCTGAGCAAACAACAAAAAAAATGGGCTTATGGAAATGTCAATGCGTTTCTCTGTCATTGGAAATCTATTATTTTTGGAGATTTTACTATTTCACAAAAAATAATGTTAATGTTTACGTTATTGGGATATGCTTCTTCTATATTTTTAGCAATTTTTATTATATTGGGTATTGCATCATTTTCTACAGGTGAACCCGCCCCGATTAATATCGGAAAATTTTTAGTTGAAACAGTGAAATCTATATCAGTAAGTTCCGGGTTTTTGATATCAGCTATTCTTGTTCTTCAAAGAGAAAGAAAGACTCATATGATATCGAAAGTGCTATTATCCGCATTTACCATTGGGTTTATTATTACTTTAAACGTTTCCATCGGTATATTCAATGCTATTAGTGGTAAAAGAATGAATTGGGACTTGATACAAAAAAGAGGAAATAAAAATTAAGTTGCGTTAATTGCCGTGATTCAGATTTATCATTGAAATAAATGAACAAGTGGTGGTATTATAATCTACAGTGTGATTTTGATTATATTATTCGCCTCATTAACTGCCCTATATATATCATGGATATTTATCCTTTTGACAAAAAAGGAAAGAACTATATCAAAAAAATTCTTTCCTGATTTATCAGTTATATTGCCTGCACACAACGAAGAGGATGCTATAGAAGAGACAATAAAAAGCATATTGGATAGCGAATATCCGAGTAATATAGAGATAGTGGTGATTAATGATGGCTCTAGTGATAACACGGCTAAGATTGTCAAAAATTTGCAAAAGGAAAACAATATAATAAAATTATATACAACAAATCATATCGGTAAATCCAGAGCGTTAAATTTTGGTGTTACAAAGGCATCGTTTAATTACTTTCTATTTTTAGATGCCGATTCTTCAATAGAAAAAGATACTTTAAAAGAAATAATAAAACCATTAAGCGAAGGTAACATCGGAGCGTCGTCTGGTATTGTCAGAGCCAAGATAAAATTAAACCCGTTAACATGGTTTCAGGATTTTGAATATATTTTATCGTCTGGTTGGAGATATCTCTGTTTTCTTATAGGCTCGGTGTCTGTATTGCCGGGTTTTTTAGTAATAAAAAAGGATGTTTTTAAAAAAATAGGTGGATTCAGTCAAGATACTTTAACCGAAGATTTCGATATAACACTAAGCTTAAAGAAGGCGGGATATAATGCTGCTGTTACAACAAAGGCAGTAATGTATACGAGCACACCTGCTAGCATGAAAACGTTGTTTAAACAAAGAATTAGGTGGGGACGGGGGAATTTTCAGGTTATAAAAAAGCATTCAGATATGTTATTTTCAAAAAAATTCGGTCCTATCGGTTATTTTACAATTCCTACACAATTATATTGGTATTTATTTTCTGTACTCTATCTACCTTCTGTCCTTTATTGGTTTTTTAGCGATTATTACAGATATTTTTTTATCCATGGAGTTTTTATATCAAAAGATGTTATTCTTTATCTATTCAAATGGATCAGCTCATACGGTATGTTTGATCTCATATTTAAAGTGTTTACAGGGGTATATAGCATAAATCCACTAATTTTAGCGACAATAATCAATTATATAGTGACGATATGCTACAACATATTAATATTTTTTAATGTTGGTAAAATAAAATTTGTGAATTTTATTGCGTATCTCTTTATTTTTCCTTATTATTTATTTATAATATTTATACAGTTTACAGCAACTATTTACGAAATATATAACTCAGTTATTCACAAGAAAACGACAAATGTATGGTCAAAATAATCATATTAGAGGCAAAAAAATTACTTGCTGACTTTTACTACATCCAGAACAATTCCTGCCGCAACTGTTTGTCCCATATCCCTAATAGCAAACCTTGCTAATTGTGGTATGTCAGACTGCTTCTCTACAACCATCGGTTTAGTTGGAACCACTCTAATTCTTGCAGCATCTCCTGTTTTAATAAAATCAGGGTGTTCTTGTACAACAGCACCTGTTTTAGGATCAATCTTTGCAATTATTTCTTCTACTTTACATGCTACTGAAGCTGTACCGCAATGAAATACTGGCGTATAACCGACAGTAACAACAGTCGGGTGATTCAAAACAATAATCTGAGCTGTGAATTCTTTAGCAACTGTTGGGGGATTAGAAGTATGGCCTGCTACGTCTCCTCTTTTCACATCACCTTTACCAATACCTCTTACATTGAAACCAATATTATCACCTGGTCTCGCTTCGGGTTGTTGTTTATGGAACATTTCAATTGTTTTAACTTCACCTAAAGCTCCACTAGGCATAAATATTAATTTATCACCGACTTTCAAAATTCCTGTATCTACTCTACCTACAGGAACTGTACCCACGCCTGTGATTGTATAGGCATCCTGAATGGGTATTCTTAAGGGTTTATCAGTTGGTTGTTCTGGTGGAGAAATGGATCCGTCCATAGCATCTACTAATGTTGGGCCTTTGTACCATGGCATGTTAGAAGATTTGTTAAAAACATTGTCTCCAGCAAATGCTGATACCGGAACAAAATGTATATTATCAACTTTATAACCGACTGATTGCAATAATTTCTTTATATCGACAATTAAAGAATTGAATTTACCCTCATCATATTTAGCTGCATCCATTTTATTAACAGCGACAACTAATTGGCTGATACCCAAAACTTTCAACAAGAAAGTGTGTTCTTTAGTTTGATCTTGAATACCTTCACCATCTTTAGCAGAAACAACTAAAATGGCAGCATCAGCTTGACTAGCACCAGTAATCATGTTTTTAACAAAATCTCTGTGTCCCGGAGCATCGATAACGGTATAGTAATATTTCTTAGATTGAAATGGTGTATGCATAATGTCAATAGTAACTCCTCTCTCTCTTTCTTCTTTTAATTTATCCATTAAGAAAGCAAATTCGAAAGTTTCTTTTTTTAGTTCCTTGGCTAATTCTCTCATTTTTCTCATTTGATCTTCTCTGACAGCACCAGAATCAAATAATAACCTTCCGATTAACGTAGATTTTCCTGCATCTACATGCCCTGCCGTCATTATGTTAATTTTTGGTGATTCGGCCATTTTTATACCTCCAATATGATTATAATCTTAATGATTTAAATATTATTCAGGTTTAGGTATCTGTTCACTTAAACCTTTCCTTTTTCTGATTTTGATTACCGTCTGATCTTGTAGTTCTTTTGGTAATCTCTCAAATATGACGTCTATTAAACTATAAAAACCTTTTCCTCCGGTAGCAGATTTCAAAGATGAGTTAAAACCAAACATTTCAGAAACAGGTAATTTACATTTGATCATAGTCACCCCTCTTTCTTCTTCCATTTCTAAAATTTGACCTCTTCTATTTTGTATTTCTTTAATCGAACCTCCCATTTCTTCTGTAGGAGAGTCTATTCTGATAATTTGTTTGGGCTCTAATAACGATGGTGTTGCTTGCAGCATTCCGTTCCAAATACCACTTCTAACTGCTGGCAAGACTTGTCCTGGGCCTCTATGAACTGGATCTTCGTGCAATTCTGCATTAACCAAAGTTATTTTTGCTCCTATACATGGTTCTTTACATAAGGGTCCTTCATCCATAACACTTCTGAAACCTTCTTTGAGCATCTCTTCTACCTCATTCAGATATTGAATACCTTTTGTGGCTTCCATTATCATATTTTTATTATATATTTGCCATATTTTTTTTACTTCCTGAGATCCCATACCTAAATCAATGAGTTTCTTCATAACTTCTGTTTGTTTCTTTTTAAAATCAACACTACTAGGTATCCCGCCTTTTGACATCGCTTCCATTATTTTTTCATTTAGTGGTTCAATAATCATATAAAATTTATTATGTTTATTTGGTGATTTGGCCTCTACTTCTGGTGATTTTCCACTGATTGTTTCTCTATACACAACTATTGGAGGTGATGTTTCAATTTCTAGCCCTTGTTCCTTCAGTTTTCTTTCAACTTTGGCATCCAAATGTAATTCACCTAGTCCAGAAACCAAGTATTCGCCTGTCTCTTCGTTTATTTTAACTTTTATGGTAGTATCCTCTCTTTCCAATTTCTTCAAAATGGTAATGAGTTTGTTAAGATCTTGTGGTTTTTTAGGTTCTATGGCTTTAGTAACGACCGGTTCAAAAATATGAGTTATTTGCTCGAACGGTTCGATCATGAAATTCGGGTTGCATAATGTTTCTCCTGAAAATGCTTCTCCTATACCAACTATCCCGACAATGTTACCAGCAACAACTTCATCTACTTGGACTCTATGCGGTCCTTTATACACGTTAACCTGTTGAATTCTTTGTATCTTATGCTGACCTATTAAGTAAACTTCATCACCTTTTGACATTTTACCAGAAAATATTCTAGCTGTAGCAACGTAACCTGCATGTGGATCAGGCATCAGTTTAGTAACAACGGCCGCTAATTTACCGTTAGGGTTAACCATAAGCATGTCTTTAGCTATGTCGCTTTCCATATCTCCGTGCCATATCTTAGCTACTCTATACTTTTGAGCATCGATAGGCGAAGGTAAATGAGTAATAATCATATCTAAAACAACTTTATGTAAGGGTGATCTTTTTGCTAATTCATCTTGTCTTTCTTGATCAGTCAAATCAATAATCTCTTTAAATGTTATGCCTATTTTCTTCATATAAGGAATTGAAATACCCCATTTTCTTAATGCTGAACCAAAAGCGACAGATCCGTTTTCAACATTAACTAGCCACTTATCTTTGTATTCATCCTCGGAATATTTTTGTATCAAATAGTTAACTTCGCTTATTATTTTCAAAAATCTTTGTTGCATTTGTTCTGGGGTGAGTTTTAGTTCTTTGATCAATCTATCAACTTTGTTTATGAACAAAACTGGTTTTACTCTTTCTCTCAGTGCTTGTCTTAATACAGTTTCTGTTTGGGGCATTATTGTTTCAACTGCATCTACTAATACTATTGCGCCATCTACAGCTCTCATTGCTCTAGTGACATCTCCACCAAAATCTACATGACCCGGTGTATCTATCAAATTAACCAAATAATCTTTATCATTGAATGTATGTATCATGCTAGCATTAGCCGACCAAATAGTAATACCTCTCTCTTGTTCTTGCGGATCAAAATCCATGAACAGTTGCTTGCCAGCTAATTCATCAGAAATCATGCCTGCACCAGAAAGTAAATTATCAGAGAATGTGGTTTTACCATGATCTATGTGAGCCACAGTTCCTATATTCCTTATTTGATCAGGATCGTGCATCAATTCCTGAACTCTGGTTGTCAAATCCTTCTCTGCCATTTGTTTCACCCAAAAATTAACAGTTTGTAATTACGTTAGCAAGCAATTTAAAAGTTGTGTTTTTCTAAAATAATAAGCTTATCTGGCACCATCAGCCTCTCTTTCAATTCTTTCCTTTTCTTTTATAGCTTCAGATTTTGCAGCATCGTTTTTATAAGCAGCGTGTATTTCTTCAACCAATTCGTTAACAACTGATTTCTTGCCAAAAGCTTTTCTATAAGCTGATTGCGTCATTATTGCCAAGGCTTGATCAATTCTCCTCTGAGGCGATGTCACAACGGCTTTTCTAACCATGACTCCACCCATTTGATAAGACGTAACCTCCTCCCTCAAAGCTGCATTTTCAATAGCACCAATAAAAACTTTTAATGGATTATCATTAGTTCTTTTTGACAATTTTTCAAAGACCTCTTCTATTATGTTAAATATGGTCTGTGTTTTTCCTGCATTTCTTCCGGATGTTAATAAATGTTTTTTGCCTTTGTGACCACAAACCATTAATTTATTAACAAATCTTTCTACAATATTCATGTTAGATTTATGAAACTGTTGTCTGAACTTTCCTCCAGATTTAGGAACTAAAACGGGATTCAAGTTGATATATGGTTTTAAACCTAGATCTCTCACTTCTATGCCATCGAAATCCCATTTATTAAAAAGTTTGATATTCGACACGATATTACCTCATTGGTTTCTGTTTTTTTCCTTTTAAAATTTCAGAAAGTGATATCCCATTTACAGCGACAACTTTATATTTTAATCCCCATTGACTGCCTACAGGACCTCCTTGTGATCCACCTATCCCTTCCAGCAATACTTCGTCGTGTTCATTAATATGATCTATAGCATGATTACCAGGAACAAAGGCTGTAACTTGAATGTTATTTTTTATCAATTGAACTCTTACGGCTTTAATAAGACCTGAAGAAGGTTGTTTTTGTTCAACTGTTCTTTTAGCTATAACTATACCTTTACCTTGAGGAGCTACGCCCAAAGGCTCTCTCTTTTTCATTTGTAATTTTCTTCTCATATAATGAACGTCTTTCCACCTAAATCTTTGCCTAGATCTACTCAATTTTCTAGCTGAAAACTCCCCTCTTGCCATCATTTCACCTTTAAATCTGATATGTTATGTATTCTCTTTAATATCTCCTTATATATTTTAATCTTTTCCCCTCCTCTTCCTATGACGTAACCTCTGTCTTGTTTATTAACTTTAATCTCGATCATATCTTTTCCGTCTTCTTCTAATAATTTTACTTCTTTGGCATTGGGTATTAAATTTTTAACAAAATCTGGGACATTTGACGAATATTCAAAAACTTTCACTTTTTTTCCTAGAACTTTTTCAACTTGTTTTATCGAATTTCCTCCTTTTCCTATAGCTAAACCTATTTTTCCTTCTTCAACGATATAATAAACTGTATCATGATTTTCAAAACAATCTTTTACAGAAACATTAGTTAAATTTTCAAATAATGTTAATAATCTGATTGTTTCGGTCGTAAATGTTATCGTCACTTTTGACTACCCTCTATTGCTAATATGCTGACATTGAAAGGTTTACCGCAAATAACACCCAAATCAACGTTGCTCCCTGGGAAGTTTTTAACTTCAATTTTAGCTAATTTGGCATTATGTTCCACTATATTTCTTCGTTCTTTTGGAATATTATTAGCCATGACTATCATGGATGGATGTTCGGTTTTGATTGATTTGATCACTTTCTCATAACCTAAAACAACTTCTTTCTTTTTAACTTTGTCCTGTATTATTTTTGCTAAATCCATCATTCTTCACCGATTTTAGCTACTAATTCAAACATTCCTGTACCTACTGGTATTTGTTTATTTATCATAACATTATCAAATATGCCTTCAAATGTATCAATTTCTCCTCTAACTGATGCCTTTACTAAATGTTTTACAGTTTCTTCAAAACCCGCACGAGTTAAAACTGACGTGTGAGTTCCAGCAATGCCATATCTACCAACAGCTCTAATTTCACCTGTTAATGTCATTATATCAGCAACAAGCATAATGTGTCTTTGATCTATATCGAGGCCTTGCTGCTCTAGTGTATCTCTAATTTCTTTCATCAAAGCTGTTCTTGCAGCTTCAATACCAAGAAATTTAGCTATTTCATGAATATTATTCGTATAACATTTTCTGATATCAAATTCTTCCATTAGCAATATTTTTTCAAAATTCGAGCCTAATGTTTTTATTACCCAATCTTTTCCTTCTTTTACAAGAATCGAGTTTTTAATACCCTGCAAACCTGAAACATGAAACGCCAAAATTTTCTTTTTCAATTTCTCTAATTCTTTTATTGTTATTTCTCCTTCTTTTGGTTCTATCTCTATCCTTTCTCCATTTAATTTTATTGTGTAATTTTTGAATGTTTTTTCCAATTTTTCCATTGTTTCTTTTTTTTCTGATTGTTTTATCTTCTTCAACTCGATTTTTATTTTTTTATTTGTTAAATCAACAGAAATCGTATCGGAAAAATTTTTCATTTTCTTTTCTCTTAATTGCTTTGCGATTTCTTCACCGTCTTCCTTTGTATTAAATTTAGATTTTAGATACAAAGTCATCATAGGTGTAGTCGGTTCCTTTCTAGCATCAAAAATTTCGATCAATCTTGGTAAACCCAAAGTAATCTGTAAACCCGCAGATCCGGCAAAATGATATGTTCTCATTGTCATTTGAGTTGCTGGCTCAGAAATAGACTGAGCGGAAATTATACCTAAAGCTTCGCCTGGCTCAAAACTGCTTTTCATATATTCTTTTTTAACAGAATTGATTAATTTTTCTTTTTGTTGTTCGCTGAGTTTTCTATCTTTACTAACCTTATCTATCTCTTCCCATATCAACTGAGGCAAATCAACATTATCTAAATAACTCATTTGCAATTTTTTCGACATTGATTCCACCTCTTTGCATTTTTGATGGGTCTAACCCATCCTCACCTGGTATGAATTGAATTATTTTCTTTGTACAATCTCTAACAGTACCATCATATTCAACCTTCAAATCTTTTAGTGCACCTATGAGCCTTCTTTCCAAATAACCACTATGTCTAGTTTTCAATGACTTATCCATTAAACCTTCTCTACTGTTCATTGCATCAAAGAAAAATTCAAATGGTGATAGACCGTTTTTATATCCATGTCTTACGAACCCTTTTGATTCTAAGCTTAAATCACCTTTTCTGAAATGAGAGAATGTTCTTTTATAATATCCTATTTTAATTCTTTCACCTTTAACAGTTTCCTGACCAATACAAGCAGCACACTGAACTAAATTAATAATACTGCCTTTTGATCCACTTTTAGCCATTATTATAGTAGAATTCTCGGGAACTGATTTTCCGACAACTTCACTAATTTCGTTCAACAATTCGGCCGTTCTTTTCTTGATTGAAATTTCTAAGCTCTCTCTTGGTGTTCTTCCTATAACATCTAGTATTTTACCTTTTTTAAAATCTTGAATTGTCTTATCAACTTCTTTTTGGACATCTTCAATCATTTGATTGATTTTCTCTCTTATTTTAGGATTTAAATCGTGATCCGCGATAGATACGGTAAATCCATATCTCATTAAAACCTCGAGAGATAATCTAGTTATATCAAATAAAAATTTCCTCGTAACTTCATATCCGTATATTCTTTCTAATTCATCTAATATTTTGCCCTTAAACGCACCAACTCCATTTTCATCAATAATACCAGACAGAAGTTTACCGTTTTTTATAACAACATCCATATCCGCAACTTTGTATTCTAAATTGAAGTCTTTCGGCAAAAATAAGCTGAAAATTTCTTTCCCGGTTAATTCTTTTTTATCTGGTATTTCAACATCTAAATCATATCCCCTAATTAAATTAACAGTATCTTCTCTATTCAACACGAACTTGTCTGTCAGGATAAAAATACCTGTTATGTGATCGTTTATTGCGCCTATAATAGGACCACTAAATCTTGGGCTTCTAATTTGTGTTATTGAATTAGTCAATAATTTAGTTTCTGTTTGTGCCTCTTTTGTTTGCGGTACATGTAAATTCATTTCATCTCCATCAAAATCAGCATTATATGACGGAGCTACGACCAAATTAAATCTAAATGTATTATAGGGCATCACTATCATTTTATGACCCATCATACTCATCCTATGCAATGAGGGTTGTCTATTAAATATTGACCAATCCCCATCTTCGATTTGTTTTTCCACAATAAAACCTGATGCCAATTCATCCGCTATATCTTTCTTATTTAACTCTGTTACTTTTTTCCTTCTACCATCAGGTCTGTTAACATAATTTACTGTTGGCCATTCCGGACATCTCGCTATCAATTCCTTTATTTTTTTGATGTTTCTTTCATTTACTACAACAGGCAACGTTAATTCCTCTGCTACAAACCTTGGTATACCAACTTCATTAATATCAAGCATCGGATCAGGACTTATGACGGTTCTTGCTGAATAGTTGACTCTTTTACCTATTAAATTACTTCTGAATCTTCCTTCCTTTGTTTTTAATCTCTGTGCTAAAGTTTTTAATATTCTACCGGACCTATGTCTTGCTGGCGGAACTCCAGAAATCTCATTATTCATGTATGTTGCTATATGATATTGTAATAACTCCCAAAGATCTTGAATAATAAAATCTGGTGCACCTAAATCACTGTTTTCTCTTAATCTTTTGTTTATTCTAACTATATCAACCAATTTGTGTGTTAAATCATCTTCAGATCTTTCACCTGTTTCTAAAGTAATAGAAGATCTAACAGTTACAGGCGGCACAGGCAACAACGATATTATCAAATATTCGGGTCTTGTTCCCCTTATACCTAAATATAATAAATCTTCGTTTGGTATTCTTTCTAACCATTCTCTCACTTCAACAGGAGTTAATAATGTACTATCTTCTTGGAAGCTTGTTGGTTTGACAAACTTAATTTTCTTTTGTTTTTCTTTACAATGAGGGCATACACTTTTGACTAAATGTTTAAGTTTTTTAACTGATATTCTTCCTGTTGCTTTATTTTTCTCCGTATCTTCCTTTGTTACAAGTATTTTCCCACATTTTCTACATGTAGATTTTAATATATTATAAATAAGTTTCGAGTAATTTACATGAACGATAGGCTTAGTCAATTCCAAATAACCGAAGTGACCTTTGCAATCGCCGACAGTTCCGCCGCAAGATCTACATCTTAATCCTGGATCAATGACACCTAATCTGGGATCCATAAGTCCTCCTTCTACAGGATATCCTTCCTGATCATATAATTCTGTTTTACTAATTTTACACTGAGAAATTTTCTTCACTAAATCTGGGTTTAAAACACTAAATAAAATTTTATCTATTGTATTCATTTCTTCATTCACAGTTACTTTAGGATATATTAGCATACTTCTTAATTCGTCCAAAAGAAGTTTGAAGGCGTAAGACATTTCGACATCGATAATTTTGGTTCCTCCACAAACAGAGCAATATTTTTTGTTTTTTATTCTATCATAAATTGCGTCCATGCCACAGTCTTTGCATATTGGTATATAGGTTTTGTCGGAATCAAATCTTTCTTTCAATAATAATGATGCACCATGCGCTATTAGACAATCTTTTTCCATCTCACCTAACCTGAGACCGCCCATTTTTGATTTTCCTTCTGTGGGCTGTTTTGTTAGTAAAGTAACGGGACCTTTCGATCTTGCGTAAATTTTATTTGAAACTAGATGATCGAGTTTCTGATAATAAATATTCCCGATATAGATTTTGTTGTCAAGCTGTTTCCCTGTTCTTCCATCAAACATCACTTCTGTACCATCATTATTGAAGTTATACGATTCCAATTTTTTCCTTAGTTCAGATTCAGGAATTGAATGGAATGCGGGACTACTAATTCTTTCTCCCTGTAAAGAAGCGACTTTTCCACTTAAAATTTCCAAAAGTTGTCCTATTGTCATTCTAGATGGTATACCATGAGGATTAAAAATAATATCAGGAACAACGCCATCTTCAGTAAACGGTAAATCTTCTTGCGGAACAGTTAAGCCTATTACACCTTTATGACCATGTCTACTGGCAAATTTATCTCCTAGTTCAGGTTTTTTCAAATCTCTAATTAATGACTTAACTAATTTATTTCCTTCTCCGCTTTCTGTTATGAATACTCTATCTACTATACCTTCTTCTCCGTGTCTTATTTTGATAGAGGTTTCTCGAATATTTTCAAGTCCAGTAATAAACTGATCTAATCCTCCCAGGAATCTTAAAGGCGAAACTTTAGAAATAATTATATCTTCAGATTTCAAAGAAGTTTCTGGATTGGCAATACCGTCTTCAGACAAGTGTTTATATGAATCTTCACCTACATATCCTCTAACTCCAGGTTCAGGTATGCCTATTACGTCTTCTTGACCGCCAAGATATCTTTTTTCTTCTGCTTCGTAGGCTCTAAACAAATATGACCAGAACATCCCTCTTTCTATAGATGATTTATTAATTACTATCGAGTCCTCCATATTATATCCCATAAATGGCATAACAGCTAAAGTAACATTTTGGCCGCCAGGATGATTTTCGTCACTAACAATTTCATTCATATGAGTTTTAACCAGAGGAACCTGCGGATAAACGAGGATATTTGATTTGGTATCAGTTCTAATCGGAAAATTCAAAGAGTATAAACCTATGGATTGTCCTATCATTTTTCCTCCAAAATTTACTCTATCGCCTCGATCGAACTCAGCAAAAGGAACTAAAGACGTAGCTAAACCCAAAATTATTGTAGGATCCAATTCTAGATGGGTATGTTCTGATGTCAAATCTTCCGGTCTTAAAGCAACATATGCATTTTCTTCTTCTTCTGTATCAAGATACTCAATTACACCGCTGTTTATCAAATCTGACCATTTCATTTTTCCTTTTTGAATATTTTCCACGTGTTCTTTAGTTAATTTGGGTTTGCCGTTTTCGATTACTATAACAGGCCTTCTTGCACGACCAGCATCAGTAAGAACAGTTACAACATCTAAATGATCCAGATAAACAACGTTTACTTGATTCGATAGCTGACCTTTTCTTCTCATTTCTCTTATTGAATTTACTAATTTTTCAGGTGATTTCAAGTTGCCGATGTATCTCCCATCTACAAATAAATCTGTCATATTAAATTACCCCATATTTTTTTCGATGATATTTTGTAAAATTTTTTGATCTTTTTCAGGTATACCTGTCGTGATTTGAGCCGCAACTGCTAAATATTTTCTTAATCCGATTGTTGCGCCTTCTGGTGTTTGTGATGGATCAATTTTTCCCCAGTGTGATGGATAAAGTTCTCTGGCCTCGAAATGTTCTTGTGTCGATGTCAAAGGTGATAGAACATTTCTTGCATGCGACAGTGATTTTATAAAACTACTTCTTTCTAATCTTTGAGAAACGCCTGTTCTCCCTCCAACCCAAGATCCAATTGCTATGGCAGAAACTATCTGATTGGTCAGGACATTAGATTCAACTATAGAAGGTAATGGCGGGAATCTTCCTCTTTTGGTTAGTTTTTGGTAGTTATAAGTTATTCTCGTGATTAAGCCCCACTTACCAAGTAATATGGATCTGAAAAGAACTTCAAGTAAATCACCTGATAATCTTAATCTTTTATTTGAGTAATGATCCAAATCGTCTTTAGGTATTTTCTTCAAATGAAAACGTAAGGTCTTTTCTATGGCTTTTGATAAAAATATTGCTTTGTCAATTCTGTCTTTTTTTTCTTGACCTAAATGCGGAAGTAAGTACTTATCGAGTAGTTTATTAACTCTATCTTGTCTATATTCTTTTTGCATTATTTTCAAGAAATCCGCAATTTCTTCTATCGCTTCTTTTGATGTCGCTGCTTCAGTCTCAAAAAGATTAGGATAAAATTCTTGTTCGATTTCTGGATCTGCGGATACAGAAGTAATAATATCTCTATCTGGTTCTAAACCAAGCGCTCTTAATAAGACAACTATTGACAATTTATTAACATTAGCAAAATTAATTTTTATTATACCATCCATTTTTCTTTCAATTATATGTCTTTGTATATATCCATCTTTTTCGGAATGAATTCTTGCAACTTCAGAAATATTGGGTGTTTTCGTTTTTTCTACTAAAATTCTGTTCGGTGCAATCTCTTCAATTAGAACTAAAACTCTTTCTGTTCCATTTATAATAAAATAACCGCCTGGATCATCAGGATCTTCACCTGCTTGTATCAATTCTTGTTTATTCAATGTAGACAGGGGGCAAATTTTAGATTTTAGCATAACAGGCAAATCACCAAAATTGACTAGTATCGTTTCACTTTCAATGCCATTCAAAACAGGTGTCATCTCTACAAACATCGGAGCAGCATAAGTAAGATTCCTAACTCTGGCTTCAAGAGGATATATATTTCTAACTGATCCATCTGCCTCTTTCACAGATGGAGTACCCAATTTAAATTTACCTAATTTAATCTTAAATTCACCTAGATCTGGTACTTCTGGTTTAATCTCTTTTATTTGTTTTATGATGTTTGGAATTCTGTTTGTGATAAAATCATCATAGGAATCAATTTGAAATTTAACAAAACCTTGTTCGTCTGAAAATGCTTTCAATAAATCGATATATTCTCTCATTTCATCGCTCCACTACTAATCTATAATAAGGTGTTTCTTTAGCAGTCACACTCTTTCTTATTATTTTTATTAAATCTCCGGGCTTAGCATCTATCAATTGTATAGCAGGATCTATGTGTGAGATGGTTGGAAATTGGTTCAATTTTTTTATTTTGTATTTTTCAATCACTTCTTGTTTTTCCACATCAGATAAAATAATATGTTGTGGTACAAGTTCGTGATCCAGTATATTTACTTTTGGTTTCAATACACCACCTTAATACGCCCTGGTCGGGATTTGAACCCGAGTCCTAGGAGTGACAGTCCTAGATTCTACAACATCATGAAATAATAATGTTTTGATAGGCCAGGCTACACCACCAGGGCTCGCTAAGTAAGTAAATAGAAAATTAGGATATAAGGTAATTGATTGGGGGGTAGCTTTAATCAATAAATGGTCACCATTATGAGATAAGTTGGCAACGCCCTGAACTTCCCACCCAAAGGCAGTACAACTCAGATCACCGAAAAGCTTAACTTCCGTGTTCGAAATGGGAACGGGTGTTTCCTTTTCGTTTTGGTCGCCAACTCAATAAATATATTTTTATCTCTATTTATGTGTTCAAATATTCACAGAAATAGTTCTCAAGATTTAAATAGTTTACTGTTTTATGGGCTGTAAATCCCTGTTTTTAAACAAATATTAAATCCCCCCGGCCGGAGTTGAACCAGCAACATCACGGTGTCTATTGAGCCCATGCTGGTGACAAACACATAATGTGCTCGTCTACAGCCGTGCGCTCTGCCAGTTGAGCTACAGGGGGTCGATATAGAAATATTAGGATAGTTATACTTTAAATTAGTTCTTGTTTTTATTAACTGGAACGATTCTAGAAGCAATTTTTCCTATTATACCGCCCTTACCTTTATAAGTCATATGAACTTTTGGTAGTTTAAATCCGCCTAAAATTTCCATTAATGGAACTATATTATAAGTTAAAACGACTTCTTCATAGGGTTTTATTCTATCTATATGCCATGTCAACCTCGTCCCTTTTGTTGTCATCTTTATATCAGGTGTTAAAGTATCAAATCTTTTAACGACTTTAGCAACAGATGGAACTAAATCTCTTATAACAGTGTCTCTTATTTCTAAAGGAGATTTATTTTTGACGTGTAAAGATATCGTAACCTCCTTTCCGTGAGACAGTGGTGTTATATGTTTTTTATAGACTGTTGGTCTAAAGAATATATGATATAAAATAAACATGAAAAACACAAGAATTAATGTGCCCATTATCGCATTTTGAAATCTAAGCTGATATATAATTACTCTAGATTGATTTGGATCTAAATTTGAAATTCTCCATTCATAGATTACTCTGTTATCTTTTATAGTTTCTGAACTTGGTTCTAATTCAGGATAAAAGAAATATTTCATAATCACTGGTATGGATTCTGTAATCGTGTATTCCGAATCTGGTATATTTCCGTTGTTAGTCAACGTTATTGATACTACAATAAAGGTTATATTATAATCGACTCTTTTAGATTTCACAAAATTTGTTTTTTCGTTCACTCTAAAGGTTGTCTCCTTATCATCTAAAACATTATTAAGTGTGTCTTTGAGTTCAACCAAAATTTTAAACTCGCCATAACCATAGGAATTTAGGATTTGCAAATCATTTGTTATTGTTTTCGTACTATCTGGGTCTATCCTAACTTGATCTTCAAATTTGTCAATTAATAAATTATTTTTAAAAATTTTTGTCGTAACTAAAACGTCTTTATATTTAATTTCATTAAGGTTTGTTACTACTGGTTGTATTATTAAAGTTTCTTCTGTATTCAAAACTTGTGAATTTGTCTTCAACTCTGATAAATATATTTCATATTCTCTCTTAAAGTTGAAGAGGAAATCCTTTGAATCAGATTTAGAAGTAGTAACAGAAGTGGCAGAAAATGTATAAAGAAATACTCCTTTTTGTGTACTCCTAGGGGGATCAAATACGACTAAAAATTCTCCTATTTCACCCGGTCCAAGTGTTACCGAATATTTATCAATTGATGTCCACTGATTTGGCCAAACTGAAACATAAAACGTATCTAAATTTTCCGCAGTATTCTTAATGGTCAGTTTAAGGTTATTTTTCTGCCCCATATAT
>CAYJTF010000004.1:0-11440 GCA_964373165.1 uncultured archaeon | reverse complement strand
CTTCTACATACACACTCTTTCCCTACACACGCTCTTCCGATCTATAGTGTAGATACTTTCTGGGCCACTTATTTCTATATCAGCATATACGAAATTTAGTATAAATATATAAGCAAATAAAATTCCTAAGAAATATTTTGTATTCAATATTATCACTATAAATATTTGGTTTTTATATATTAAATTTCTATTTTGCTAAATTCTTGATAAATTTCACGACCTTTTTTGAAATTGGTTCAAGTGCTGTTTCTTTTTTTTGAGGTTTTTGTTCTATTTTGTTTTTTATACTTTGTTCAGTATCTTTTGCATACTCATATAAAGATTTGAAATTAAATCTACTTTGTTTTCCATATTTTTTGAACCATGACCATTCTCTTCTACAAAGTTCTTCCCAAGTTATATTCTCTAAAGGTATTATATTGGATTTTTGGACATTTTCTGAAGGATATGGAAAGCCGAGTGTTATTATACCGACGGGTATGAGAGACTGTGGTATATCTAAAAGTGTCTTAATCTTGTCATCCTCGAAAGCATGAACCCATGACGCACCTAAACCCAAAGCATGAACTGTTAATAACATGTTCTGAATACAGGCTGCCGTATCTTGTATTGCATATAAATTTTTGCCCCTTTCTCCAAATTTTGTTGTGACCCTATCGATATTAGCACAAACCACAATTAATACAGGCGCCTCTTCAACATGCCTTTGTTTCAGAGAAGCTTCTGAAATTTCTTTTTTCATCTTTTTATCTCTAACTATAATAAACTCCCACGGCTGGATATCACCAGTCGAACAGGCATAAGTACCGCCCATTATAATATACGCAATCAATTCTTCAGGAACGTCTCTTTTATCATAATTTTTAATCGTAGTTCTGGACTCTATTATCTCAAAAACATCCATATTATCTCTATTCTCTTTAGTAATTTAATCTATTAAAAGACTAAGTAAAAAATATTGAATATGAAATACTCTGTTCTCTGCGACAGTTACGAAGTTCTAGAATCAACGCCATCAAAATTATCAAAGGCTGATGTATTAGCAAAACTTTTTTCAGAAACACATTCAAATGAGTTGCCAAAAGTGGTATTGCTAGCGCAGGGAATAGTTTTTCCTAAATTTTCAGGAAACGAACCGGGTGTGGCAATTCAGATCATGATGAAAGCCATTTCTAAAGCAACTGGATTTACACAACAAGAAGTAGAAAACAAATTTAAAAAAACAGGCGATCTTGGACTTACTGTTGAACAATTTATAATGAACAGAAAACAATCTATCCTCTCGAAAAAGATGTTGACGATAGACAATATATTCAATAACATACAACAATTGTCGTTCATGAGTGGCTTGGGATCCCAGGATAGAAAATTAAACCTGATATCTGAACTTTTAGTTTCTGCGTCTCCCAAAGAAGCAAAATATATTGTAAGAACTATACTAGAAGAGTTGAGAGTGGGGGTTGGTGAAGGAATAATAAGAGACGCTATAGTAAAGGCATTTTTAGTTTCTGAAAATACGACAAAAGAAGAAAAAAATGAAATAACAAAGACCGTGGAGAATGCTTGGTGTATATTTTCCGATTTCGGACAAGTTGCTAAGATAGCAAAAGAGGACGGTATTCAAGGATTAAAACAGGTTAAAATACAAATAGGGAACCCTGTACAGGTTATGCTAGGTGAAAAGGCAGAGTCGATAAAAGAAGTTTTTGAAAAATTCAAAAAATTAGCAGTTGAATTTAAGTATGATGGCATGAGAGCACAAATTCATAAAAAAAACAAAGACATATGGATTTTTACAAGAAGATTAGAAAACGTTACTAAACAGTTTCCTGATCTTGTTGAATTATGCAAAAGGGGTTTGATAGCTGATGAGTGTATAATTGAAGGAGAGGTGTTAGGTATCGATCCTAAAACCAAACTTCCTTTAACCTTTCAAAAATTATCACAGAGAATACATAGAAAATATTATATCGAACAAATTTCAGAAAAAATCCCCATACAAATGAACGTTTTTGATGTATTATATGTGGACGGAAAGATGATATTAGATAAGGAATTCAAAGAAAGAAGAAATATCTTGAAAGATATAATTAAAGAAATTCCTGACAAATTTAAAATTGCTTCTCAGATAATTACAAACGACATAAAAGAAGCAGAAATTTTTTATAAAAAGTCTCTAAAAGAAGGTCAAGAAGGTGTGTTTTTGAAAGTCCCTGATTCAAAATACGTTTTTGGGAGACGTGTAGATGGTTGGTATAAAATAAAACCAAATGTAGAAACGCTTGATCTTGTGATAATTGGAGCAACCTGGGGAACAGGAAAAAGAGTTGGTGTTATAGGATCATATATTCTTGGATGTAGAGATGAAGAAACAGGTGATTTTTTAGAATGTGGGATGTTGGGCAGTGGGGTAAAAGAGAAGGAAAATGAAAAGGAAGGTACTACATTAAAAGACCTAACAAAATTATTAAAACCCTATATAGTGTCTGATGTAGGTGTTGAAATTAAAATAAAACCAAAAATAATAATTTCAGTTGACTATCAAGAAATACAAAAATCATCTAACTATAAATCTGGATTTGCTCTAAGATTTCCTAGATTTATATCATTGAGAAATGACAAAGGATTAAATGATGTAGACACATTAGACAGAATAAATAAACTTTACCGAGTTCAAAAAAAATAAATAATAGATTAAAGATAAAAAATGTGGTTATAGAATAGAAATATTTTTTTCTAAAAATGTATAACTAAAAATATTAATACTCAACTTCACTATAAAGTAATACAAGGGAGGGTTATTTTAAATGGTAGGATCTGCTCAATTAATGGACTCTTTACGTGGTATTGGATTAAATTTATACGAAAGAAAATTATGGGTAAGTTTACTAGCCAAAGGTGTGGCAACAGCGGGAGAATTATCATCTATTGCGCACGTTCCAAGATCCAGAACCTATGATGTTCTTCAAACATTAGCTGATAAAGGTTTTGCAATTGTACAGACATCCAAGCCGTTGAAATACGTAGCTGTCCCGCCTTCTGAAGCTTTAGAAAAAGCCAAACAAAAATTGAAAGAAGACTTGGAAACAAAGGCTGAAAGAATTGAAAGGTTAAAAAGTTCCAAGCTTTTAGACGAGTTAGACAGTATCCATAAGCAGGGAATGGAAATGGTATCTCCTGAAGATATGACAGGAGCATTAAAAGGTAGATATTCCGCGATTCAACAATTAGATTTTATGTTTAAAGGTGCAGAAAATTCCGTAAATATAATAACCACTGCATCTGGACTCAACGAATTATTTGAAAATCATTTAAGTGTTATAAAAGGACTGAAACAAAGGGGTGTAAAAATAAGAATAGCAACAAAAATAAATGACGGTTGCGCTGATGCTGTAAAAGCTCTTTCTTCCCTAGCAGATATTAGAAAAATATCTGAAAAAGATTTGCCGATACACGGAAAATTTGCGGTTGTCGATGGACAACAAATGATCTTTGGTTTATCTGATCCGGATGATATGCAATCACAACATATGATGTTTTGGACGAAATCTCAACATGCATCTAAAAATCTTGCAAATCCTTTGTTTGATTTAGTATGGGAGAAATCTGCTTCTGTAATCTCGAATAAAAAATAATATTTTCATATAAATATTGGTCTCTGAGATAATTTTTTTGGTAAAGATAAGGATTTTAATGGTTTGTCCTTCATTTCGTTTTTAATCAACTTTACCAAATCGTCCATCTTCATTTTGGTTTCTTTGCTTTTTTCTTTTCTTATTCTAACATTGAATTCTTTACTTTCTTTTTCTCTCTTTCCAATTACTAAAATAAATGGAATCCACTCCATTTCAGAATTTCTAATTTTTTTATCTATACTTTCAACTCTGTCATCAATATCAACTCTAATATTATTCAATTCTAACCCTTTAGCAATTTCCTCACAATATCCAATAAAGTCGCTATTTATTGGACATAATCTTACCTGTATAGGAGACAACCAAACAGGTAATTCTGGATTATTGCCTTTTTTAGATTCCAAATGTGCTTTCTCCAAAATAGCATATAACACTCTTTCTAAGCTTCCTGATGGGGAACAGTGTAAAACCAAAGGGTATTTTGATTTACCATCCTCATCAGTATATTTCATATCAAATCTTTCTCCGTTTTCATGATCTATTTGAACCGTTGAGAGAGCAGAAGCTTTGTCCATAGAATCCACAAAATTAAATTCAAATTTGGGATCAAAATATGCATATCTAAAGTTCCACATTTCAATCAATACGGGCTTATTAACAAGTTCAACGAGATTAATAACAAAGTTTTTGTTTTCTTTCCAAAAATCTTTGGTGAATCTAATAGCAACTTCAAAATCATCCACGCTCAAACCAAGATCATCCAAGGCCTCTATAGATAATTTATATTGATTTGTATATTCTTTCTTCGCTTGTTCCAAATTTTTACATAGAGTATGCATATCAGGCATCGTGAATGCCCTCAATCTTCTTAATCCGACTAACTCTCCTGCCTTTTCTAGTCTGAATGAATATCTAGTTAATTCATAAATTTTCATCGGTAGGTCTTTGTATGATATCTGAGATGCTGCTGCAGTTAAAAATTGACCAAAACAAGCACTGAATCTAAGGAAGAATTTTTTCTTTGCTGATTCTACTGTATATTGTCTTGCTGGAAATCTGTTTAAATAACTTTTTAGTGCTGGGTGATCATAGTCATACATTATAGGTGTTTCTACTTCCATTCCGCCATAATTAATTATTTTTTGTGTTACCCACATTTCCAACAGACTTTTCATTAATCTGCCTTTAGGTAAAAATCTAAAATTACCTGGATCACTGCCTGGTTCATAATCTACTAACTGCAAAGCTTTCATCAATTTTACATGTGCGGGAACTTCAGAAACAGCTCTTACTTTAGCGTATTCGTAATTGAAAAATTTCTCAAGATTTTTGTGTTTCTTAAAATCAAATTTCTTCGCATCTACCAAATCGCCATCCGGCTTTAATATAAACCATTCTGAAATGACCTTTTCTTCTTGTTTTAATGCCTGTGAAACTTCTCCGTCATCCTCCCTAACACTATCAGAAGAAAATACTTTAAATTGTTCTGCCATAGGATGTGCTTTAATTTTAATTGAAAATTGTTTATTCCAACCAAAAGGTGATCTATATGTCTCAATGCCAATTTCTTTCATAAAAATTTCCATTTTTCTTAACAAATCCAAGGCATCAGAAGGCTTAGCCAAATTACTACTTAAATGAGCATAAGGATGGATCAAAACTTTATTAACTTTTAGATTATCCAAACTTGATTTTATTTCTTTTATTGCAGATTTAATAATTTTTTCATTATCATCTTTTTCTATTGATACGAACAGTACGGCTAAATCTTCCAGTTTAACTTTCTTCTTTTCTGCATTCTCTGCTACCGAAATCTCTTTCTCTATTGGTTCATATTCAAAATAATCTGCATGGTGTTGAACTACTCTCATATAATTACCTCATTATCTTTTTGCATACAACTTTAAATCTCATACTAAATGTCACTCACCGATATATTGGATCTGCTTCTTCTATCGGATAACCATAACTTTGTCTGAACTGACGCCTTACAGCTTCATTTTGATGCAAAGGATGATATCTTGCTACGGCTTTTCTTGATATTTCTTTAGCCTTTGAGACTCCTATAGTATCGGACAAAAGTAATGTAACATGGTTTTTCTTTGAAAAACTCTTACACATTAGTCTAATAGCTACCCTTGATTCTATTTGTGAAAGAACTTATGTCTTTTACTATAGTACATACATCAAACTATTCCTTACATACACACTTGGTAGTGGATCAGACCAACCACAATCTGTATCTGTCAAACCAACACCTTCTCGATCAAATTCGGCCTTCCTCGTTGCCTGTTAGAAACCAAAATTTCTATGTTTTCAAAATTAAAGAAAATAAGCTCGTTTCTATTCTTCCTAAAGGCTGATTTAGAACAAGATATCTTCTTAATATTCGGGCAAACAGAAAGTACATATTCAATCAATTTCCTGTTAAAAAATTTTCTAAAATGAACTATTTTTATTTGCGATGAAAGTTTTTGTAGATCGGAATAACTAGAAATGGAGACTTGTTTGACATTCACCCTGTCCGACTTTCACCAATCACGTAAACCACTTACCTTTGTAATTGTGTCTTAACATTTATAAGAGTTACGTAATGTCATAAATAGTTAATGTGGATAAAATTCTCTTAAACAACGATTCAAGACCCTTATTCCTTCACCCGGCTTAATTCTCACTTCTAAACAACTTTCTATCTGAATTATACCAAGATAAGGTCTCTCTTCAAAACATCCTTCTTCTATTGCTTTATCATACACCAAACCAGATATTCTGACCACAAGCAATTTCCCATCTGGATGGTGATAAGAAGCCTCTCTGGCTAAAATAATATTTGGCGTCATAAAAAATTGTCTACTTTCATTTAAGCCATAAGCTATAATACTATCTATATCTAAACTTTTGCCTCCATGATATAAAAGTTTTATATCCACTTGACATGTTTTTCGAATCTAAGAAATCTTGTTATAATTATATAAATTTTCCCAAATGTCACTAGAAAATATGAGAGAACCAGAACCAAGAAATAGCAGCTATGCTTCCGAAAGCAATAACCAGTGTATTCATTAAATTTGACATATCTTCCCTTTTTACGGATACGTGCAACCCCACGCCATATAACGATAGCCACACCCATTGATATATGAAAAACGAAAGTACTCCATTTTGTACACTGTATTTAGAAGAGAAAATAAATGCTTCGATAGTAGAGATGAAAAAACCCAATAAAACAACTAAAAAGTGAGTGTGTGTATTATCAAGATGGGTGAACTTGCCAATTATCAGGGCCACTTCAAAAGATATCATAAAGAAACTAAAAAGTAGATTTTTAGGATTCCATAAATAGATGAATACTGCCATTAAAACAGGCAAAATTAAAAAAAGTAGAGTAGCTATATGAATAAAGGTCTTTTCTAATTTTGATTGCTTCATGTAATACGCCATATGATACTAATATAATAATATTGTTAGCAGTTGGTATAAAAAATATTAGAACAAAGTTCTAATTAATATACAGTAAGTGGTTTTATGAGAAACGTGCAGATGTCTGGGTTTGGAGATGTGGATGAAAATACAATTAGCATGATTATGAAAAAGGCTGGTAGCTTGATGAATAGATGTGAAAGAATATTCGGGGAACAAAAAATAACTGATTTCAAACTTGCCGCAAATAAAATAAAAAGGAGAGAGCATCCTGATTATGAAATCAGCGCACATATAGATACTCCGTTGGGGCATTTCAGAACATCCAAAACTGGGTGGAGAGTTTTAGATGTAAGTGAAAAGGTACTGGAAGAATTAGAAAGGTTAATCATGGAGAAAAAAGAGAAGATTAAAGAACATAAATAATTTTTATTTACCTAAAGGTTGTCATTTTTCCCATATAAGTTCTAAAAAAAGGAATAACCTGTTAAAAAAATTAACAAATTTCAATAAATAGATTTACAACACCGACATGGTTTAAAGGTGATATAAAAGGAAAAACGGTTCTTTCCACGGAAGAGCAAAAATTCAATTATATTTGCTGTGGTACTTAAAAACTTATTAAACTTAATAATAAAAAACAATTATAAAAGCCCCGAATAGCCCCGTAGAGAAGAAACAATCTTTACGGAATGTAGTGGTCAAACTGTTGTCTTAATCAACAATGGACTAAGCACAGAGGCCTTTGGAGCCTTTAACGTCGGTTCGAATCCGACCGGGGCTATATAATGATCATATGAATCAAAAAGATGTTTGGAGTACAATAGCAGATTCTTGGACTAATTTTAGAACAAAACCTGAAAAAGAAGTTATTGAATTTTCACAAAACAGTAGGTCTGTTCTAGATTTGGGTTGTGGTAATTGTAGAAACGTTGTTCCATTTCTAGAAAAAAATAAATTTTGTGTGGGTTTGGATTTTTCAAAAAACATGATTAAAGAAGCTAAAATATTTTTATCAAAAAGAAAACTTGCAGCTCATCTTATAATAGGAAATACTTCAAAATTGCCGTTCAAAAACAATGTCTTTTCAAACATAGTTTGTACGAGAGTTCTACATCATCTAGAATCAAAAGAAATGAGGATAGAATCATTAAAAGAAATGAAAAGAGTTGGAGAAAAAACTCTTATCACTGTCTGGAAGAAGTGGCAAAACAGATTTTTCTGGAAATTGATAAAAAATAGGTTTTCAAGCGATATTTGCGTAGAATGGAATTATCATGGAAAAATTTACAATAGATTTTATCATTTATATACAAAAAAAGAATTAAAAACCGAATTATCGATAGTTGGACTAAAAACCGAAAAATTGTGGGAGGATTCTTCCGGAAATATTTGTATGATAGTTAAACAATAGGTTTAAGTTTATTTGATAGCTATTCAGTGTTATGACAAACAAATGCTCATCATGTAAAAATGAATCTGTGTATTTTAGAATCAACGAAGGTAGATATTATTGTAAAAGATGTTTCAGTAAAAATATAGATAAAAAAGTGAGACTTACGATATCTAAAAACAATCTCATTAAAAATGGAGATAAAATAGTTGTTGCATTTTCTGGAGGTAAAGATTCTGGAAATTTATTGTATTTGCTTCATAAAATCTTCAAAGATAATCCCAACGTTAAGATTGTAGCAATGACAATAGATGAAGGTATTAATGGATATAGGAATATAACTATAGACAAATGCGCTGATTTCTGTAAGAAATTGGATGTGGAACATCACATTTTTACTTATAAAGAATATTTTCATACAACTATCGATAATCTTGCCAAAGACAATGATGATAGTATGTGTGGTTTTTGTGGAATTTTTAGGAGATATTTGCTCAACGAAGGAGCGAGGAGATTGGATGCATCTAAATTAGCTACAGGACACAATCTAGATGACGAAGCTCAAAGCATATTAATGAATGTTTTAAAGGGGGATCTTATGAGATTCGCCAGAATAGGCCCAATACCAAAAATAAAGAGGCACATAAAATTTGTTCAAAGAATCAAACCTTTGATAAGTATTCCTGAAAGAGAGTCTGCTTTGTATGCTATGCTTAATAACATCCCTGCCTATTTTACCGAATGCCCATATGCTCAAAGAAATGCACTCAGAATGGAAACAAGAGATTTTCTTAATAAAATGGAGGAAAGATCACCCGGTATAAAATATAGTATAATATCCAGTGCTCAAAGAGTCGCTCCTTTTGTAGAAGCTAGTTTTAAAAAATCAAATATTAAAGAATGTGAAACTTGTGGAGAACCAACTTCCGGAAATATATGCATAGTATGTCAAACTATGGAAAAGGTACATATAAAGTTCTCAAAATCTTCCTAAAGATTTTCCATTTTCTAGTTCGTCTATTCTTGTTTGAAGAAAATTGATTCTGTCTTGAAGAAATCTTACTTGTTTAATGCTTTTAGCTCCAAAAAGTCTTTTTTTCGTTAAAAATAGCTCTTCTTGATAGAATCTTAATCTATGCATGTTTCTTCTATCCATTTGATCACTTAATATTACTTATTAGTGGTACTAGTATATAAATGTTACTACTATTAGATAGAAATTATCAGATATGGCTATTTGCTGTTCAAAGGTTGTAAAGAGATGGTCTACAACCAAAGGTTAACGTATTATAAAAAAGAAACAATTTAAGATAATACGTGGAAATCCTTTTTGATAGTATGCTGGTTGAAGAAAAAATAAGTAAAGAAATTATTCAGAATATAGACAAAGGTAATATAAAAACAAAAAAAGATCTTGAGAAATTCAAGAAACAACTAAGTATGAAATATAAACTAAAGCACATGGTAACAAGTCCTGATATAACAAAATACATGTCAGATAAAAAGATAACAAGATTTTCTGAAATTGTGCATATTAAACCCACAAGAACCATTTCTGGTGTTGCTACAATAACTATTTCTTGCAAACCAGGACCGTGTGGTGGTGCATGTACTTATTGCTTACCAGCAACAAAAACTACTCCTAAGAGTTATAGTCCTTTAGAACCTGCTATACAAAGAGCGATAAGAAATGAATTTGATCCTATAAGACAAATAAGAGACAGACTCAATCAATATAAAATAATGGGTCATCCAAATGACAAAATAGAGATTATAATAATAGGTGGCACTTTTCTAGCTCTAGAAAAAGACTACAAAAAATGGTTTATCAAAGGTATTTATGATGGACTAAATGGTTTTGAATCTGAAGACCTACAACAGGCAATAAAAAACAATGAATCTGCTAATCACAGATGTATAGGACTAACAATAGAAACCAGACCTGACTATTGTTTTGAGCCACATGTCGATGAAATGCTTAACTATGGAGCTACAAGAATAGAACTTGGCGTCCAATCAATATATAATGATGTTCTTTTGAAAATAAACAGAGGACACGGTGTCGAAGAAAATATAGAAGCGATAAGAATAGCCAAAGACGCGGGATACAAAATTGTTGCTCATATAATGCCATTCCTACCCGGTTCTGATTTTAGACGGGAATTAAAAATGTTTAAGACCTTATTTACTAACCCAAATTTTATGCCAGATGATTATAAAATATATCCAACAATGGTCATGCCAAACACCATATTATATAAAGAGTGGATAAATGGAAATTATACGCCACCAACGGATGAAGATGTTAAAAACCTATTTGTTGAGATAAAAAAAATGGTTCCACCGTTTGTAAGATTTAGAAGAATGTTAAGAGATATGCCAGCAACTGAAATAGCAAGTGGTCCAAAAAAAAGCAATATAAGAGAAATTGCGTTACAAGAATTAAAAAATCAGGGGTTAAAATGTAGATGCACAAGATGTAGAGAACCAGGACATGCCAAAAGACTACATAATATAGAACCTAATATAGAACCTAATATAGAAAATATAGAACTTATAAGAAGAGATTACGATGCATCAGAAGGTAAAGAAATATTTTTATCTTTTGAAGATACAAAAAATGATATTTTGATTGCATTAGCTAGATTAAGGGTTCCATCTGAAAAGACCCATAGGAGAGAAATAAAAAAAACGGCAAACATTATAAGAGAAATACATACTTACGGTCCTTTAGTTCCAATAAACAAACAACCTAAAAAAGAATGGCAGCATAGAGGATATGGAAAAGAGTTGATATCAGAAGCAGAAAAAATAAGCAAAGAGGAATTTGATAGAAAAAAAATAGTTGTAATAAGTGGAGTTGGCGTAAAAAAATATTTCACAAAACTGGGCTATTCCTATGACGGACCCTATATGTCTAAATTTTTACAATAAATGAAGGTGATTAGTTAATTTTCGTACCAAAATCACGTATTATTTTAATCAACAATGG
>CAYJTF010000003.1:46132-46539 GCA_964373165.1 uncultured archaeon | reverse complement strand
ATTTACTAAACAAAAATATCAAAGCTAGAACTACGATTATTATTACGATTATTATTTTCCCGTATGTTTTCCAATATTCTAGTATTGAATGCTCACTTGATTTCTCCATAATTTGGTATATTTCGTTTTACCTATTAATAAAAACAGTTGTTGCAAATCCGACAATAA
Organism: uncultured archaeon; assembly: GCA_964373165.1. Taxonomy (GTDB): domain Archaea; phylum Aenigmatarchaeota; class Aenigmatarchaeia; order CG10238-14; family CG10238-14; genus JAGVVZ01. The sequence goes on along the minus strand of CAYJTF010000003.1, from coordinate 46,371 downwards.
TTAAAAGTAAAAATAATATTCCAATCTTCTTAGAGAAATCTTTTGATCCAAAACTGTACGCAATGAAAAATTTAACAACAGTATTTGATAACAAGGCGAGCAGTATGGCAAATATACCTGTTTGATAACTGATTGATTTACCGACCGAAGAAGAAACGGAAAGCGTTATCGCATCAACGTCTGCAAATCCTGAGATGACACTGGTCGTAAATAAACCCAAATTTCCTAAATATAATACT
>CAYJTF010000003.1:0-46122 GCA_964373165.1 uncultured archaeon | reverse complement strand
TTTTAGATAAAAACAATATCAGTACATAAAACAAACCAAACTTGAGTGCAGGCAGCAGTGTAAATGGGCTCTTAAGCTCTACCTCAGCATTTATGTTTGATTTTTTGTGCCATATTATCAGAGATCCTATAATCCCAGTAAGAGCCATCAGAGACAAAGGTATGAATAAAAAGCCGGAGAATTCTCTGTTTACGAAGTAAACTTCTATAAAAACTCTTATGAACATGACCGATGATGCAAGAATAGTGGCAAATACAAACGGATTCGTGTTTTTCTCTTTTTTAGACAAATTAGACATTGTCGTGGTCACGGCTGTACTTGAAACCAATCCGCCAAGCAAGCCTGCCATGCCTACTCCCTTCTTGGTCCCAAAAATTCTGGTTAAAACGTATCCAAAAAAGCCTATACCTGATACAAAAACAACCATAAGCCATATATTATAAGGATTCAAAACATCGAACTTATCATAAGAGGTTCTTGGAAGGAAAGGCAATATGACAAACGCTATTATGGCAAATTTCAATGTGTCTAAAAGCTCTTCGTGTTGTATATTACCAACAAAAGAATGCAGTTTATCCCTCAAAGATAAAAACACCGCCATAGAAATTGTGAATGCAATCGCTATGTTCTCTGGTCCAAAATAAACCAAAACTCCCATTAAAAATGATAGCAAAACACTTACTTCAGTAGTCATACCAAAATCTTTATTGAAATAAGAAGTCACTATATATCCTGCGATGGTCAGAAGTACGATTCCTACAAGCATGACTGGCAAGAAAGCGGGGCTAAAAGTATCTGATATATATGCAGTGAAAGTTCCTAGAACTGTTATGAGCATGAACGTTCTTAGACCAGCAAAGTTTTTTTTGTTGTGCATTTTAATTGAAAGCTCTCTTTCCAAACCAACCAAAGCCCCAAGAACAAGAGAAAGAATAATTTTTACAGCAAATATAATTTCAGTCATTACAATTTATTTGGTGACTGCAATAATAAGTTTATATCATTGTCACTCTCTCGACCGTCGTGCTTCCACCCAACATCTTATCTCTATTTAATCTGTACAGCTCACCTGTTACCGCGCCTTCTAATGTTTTATCGTGAGTGATTATAAACACCTGCTGTATATAATCTCCGATTTTATTTCTTAGTGTTTCCGACAAATCTTCCACTGCTTTCATATCAAGATTATGCGTTGGTTCGTCCAGAATTAACCATTTCAACTGTGGAGCTAGTATCAAAGAGAAGGCTATTCTAAGAACTAATGAAGATATACTTCTCTCACCGCCGGACGCTATGCCGTCCACATCTATCCATTTACCGGATCTGTCTCTGAGCTGCAAGACATAATCGCCTTCTTCTATGTTCAAACGTATATCCGAAAAATCTGTATATGGATAGACATCCGGCCATATCTGATTCATCGTATAGTTGACGGTACCTATGAATTCTTCTCGCAATCGAACTTGCGTTTTTTCTAAGGCTCTTTCAAAAATAGAAATATCTGAAATTAATTTGTCCAATTTTGCAATTTCATCATAATATTTTCTAGCTGAATTCAATTCGTTTTCCAACTCTTCTAATCTTTTTTCCTTTTCAAAAATTAACTGATTTGAACTCGAAATTTTTTCCTTTAATTCAGATTGCTTTATTATAAGTTCCTCATACTTTCTCCTAGTATCTATCACGTTATCTTTACCTATTCCGTTATAAACGACTATCATCTGAGACTCTAAAGTGTTCAGCAGCGAAGATAATTCGTGAATTTTATTCTCTCTCTCTTGGAGCTCAGAAATTCTAGAAAACAATATTTCGTACTCCTTCATCTCGTTTTTTATGTTTTTGCTCAATATCTGAAGTTCATTTGCTTGTAATTTTATTTCCTCCATTTTTTTTTCTATATCCTCTTTTTTGGAGACTAAATCTGGTAAAGACAATTCTATCTCCGACGATTCTTTAACCAAAGTTTCAAAACTCTCCAATTCCAGAAGTATTTTATTATATGTATTAAGAGCCCTTTCCGAGGAGTTTAATCTATTTAAAACGTCGGTTTTTATTTTCCTCTTTTCATCTAATTCTTTATTTAGATTATCTACTGTTTTCTGTCTCTCTTCTATAAGATGCTGTTTCTTGTCTGTATCTATTTTAGAATTACATATGGGACATTCATCTTTTAGTTCTTCCACTTTTAAAATCAGTTCGTTTAACTGATTAAGAGAGGAGTTTATCTGTATTATTCTTTCATCTATCTCATTGATTTTATTTCTTTCTTGCTCAAACAATATTCGAGGATTATCGCCATATAACTTCTTTATCTCCTCTAATTCGTTTTTCAAAACTTGCTTTTTATCAAGTTCCTCTTTCTTTTTACTTTTGTCTCTCTCAAGATAGTGAATCTTAATTCTATATTCAGAAACCAGTCCTGTATACTTATTCAGATTGTTCGTTTTTTCGTTTAAAAATTTGTCGACTTCCTCTAATTTACTTTGTAACTCTGCTAATTTACTTTTTATTTCATTTACATTAACGTCCTTGAGTGTTTTTCTAATCTCAAATACCGATCTTTGGTTTTCCTCCTTTGTAGCCTCCAATGACTTTTTATTCTGTTTAAGCTCGTTTAATTTTTTATCCAGTTCTTCCAGTCCATGAAGTTTTTCTCCCCATTCTTTGCATTTTTTAGTATGAAATTCATAGTCGCTAGATAAAAAGGATCTATTTTCAATCGATTCTTTTAGATTCTTCTTAATATCCGAAATTTTATTTTCTATATCCTTTATATCTACTAGACTTATTACACTCTGCTTACCTAACTTCCTATCGACAATCTTGTTCTTCAGTGAAACTGCCGATGATCTTGCTTTTTCAAATTTATCAATCATCAACATGTTGTCTATTTTTTTCATTCTCTCCCCTTTGGACAAACGTAGAAAGTAGTCTAGTCCATTTTGCTCAGAATAAATAGACCTGCAAAAAAGCTCGTAATCAACTTTCAGGACTTTTTCTATCATATCATTGACTCTTTGAGTATTGGGAGCTTCGAGGAGTTTCTCTTCTTCCTTTATTTCGCAATAAGTCGTGCCTTTTCCTCTCTCAATAACTCTCATAACCGAATATTCTTTGTCGTCGATAACAAAATTAATGATTACATTTGACTCGTTTTTAGCATACGGTCTGCTCATTATTAAATCGTCTAATTTTACTTTTTTTGATTGTAAATTAGGAAACGTGCCAAATAAACCAAATGATATCGCATCCAAAATACTGCTCTTCCCGCAACCTAAAGACCCTGTAAACACATTCGTTCCTAGACTAAAATTTAACGTGGAATCTAAATGCGATTTCCAGTTTATCATCTTTATTTGAGTTATCATAGCTCATCCTATCTAATTTTTTTAAAAATTTCATTGCGTTTTGACCTTAGGAATTCTTTATCCTTATCACTTGTTATCCTAGATATAGCATCATCAAAACTGAACCATTGAGCGCTAGTGCTTCCAAGGATATTTCCTGGTAAAGGGTTAAGTTTTGTTTCAACTGATTTGAATAAAAATATGTGTATTTCTTTTTCTATAAGAGGGAACGTGTTGCTCGGTCTCCTTATTATACCCAAATTTTTAATTAAAGACAAATTTTTTAAACCAGTTTCTTCGTAAATTTCTCTTCTAGCTGTTTCTATTAAACTTTCTCCTTTTTTAATTCTCCCTTTAGGCAGTGACCACGAGCTGATTCCAATACTCTTATCGTTAACCAAGCAGATTTGCTTCTTTTTATTTAAAATGACTCCGCCAGCAGTAACGCTAACAAATATTTTCATAATATCACCTTGTGAAAGACGTGAGTGTATTCTGATCACCTGTTAAAATATCTAGAGTCTTATCGACTTGCCCTTCAGATAACAATCCAAAAACGTAGTTAGCATCAAAATGCTTAGAAAATTTCATCTCAGATAAGATTTCGTTCATTACTTTTAATCCCAGTTCTTCTATAGGAATGTTTTCATCGCTTCTCATTTTCTTAAGTAGTTCTATTTTATTTGCAATATCTTCAGATTCTATTTCTTTAACAAATTTGAGTATAATCTTGTTCTCATACTCGTCATTTATCTTTTTCAATTCTCTATCAACAACATCAAATCTTTTGCCCTTAATTTTAAATCTCACTATAGGAATTTTTTTGTAATTGTTTTGTAGGATAGAATTGAGTTTTCTGCGTATTTGATCTGGGAATGTCTTTTTTTCGTCTTCCACTATCTCCTCATAGAAAAATCTTCTAGTATTATCCAAAGGAACAAAATCGAATTTATTTTCAGGTAAATATAGATTGTGTATTCCCTTGGGGTTAATGGCTTCTTCCTTTTTTAATTGTGTTACTATAGTACTGCCAGTTAACAAAATATTTGTCTTGCCGACTTTATCAACAGTAGAACTGTGTATATGACCATTCACTATCAAATCAAAACCCTGAGGCAGGTTAGATGTATTAAGAGATGGCGGCTCCAAAGGTGAATAAACATACGGATCAATGCTCTGATGCAACATGAGAATGTTGTAGCAGTCCTTTATTGGCTGTGGATTCCATCTATCCATGACCTGTTTTGCGTATCTTTCAGGCACACCAGACATTCCCTGAATTGCCACTTTAATTCCATTTTTTTCAAAAACCAAGCCATTCATATGCAAATGGAAAACAAAACCAGTCAATTCCAATGCCTCTATGGCGTTATGATCCTTGCCCAATCTTTCATGTGTTCCGTGCAAAGCCAATACAGGAATCCCCTTTAAGGCTCTTTCAGAAATTTTATCCATGTTCTTGTTTATCGGCTCAATTAATTTGATACCGGAATCTTCTTGCATAGTTGGTTTCGATAATATCTTCAATACCTTTGCCCACACATCAGGCTTAGGAAATCTATTATCGAATATATCACCGGCTATCAAAATAAGATCTGACTGCAGACTCTTCTCTACAGCCTCTTCTGCATTGTCAAAACTGTCATTTTCGAGTTTAGAATTCGAATTACATCCGAAGTGCAAATCAGAGAAGATAGAAATTTTCATGAATATGATGTCGATTAATAAATTTAAATGATTTAAGTTAATGGGAAATATTCATCAACAAAAATTATAACTTAAATGGTCTCCTTAAAATTTCTTTTAATTGGTTTTTTTCCATATTCCCTTTTGTATCTGCAGATATCACAATCGTATCATCATCCGAGAATTCTTGAATCACTTGTCTACAAGCACCGCATGAGGTGTAAGGTTTATCGTTTTTTCCAGGATCACAAACAGAAATTATTATCTTTATTTTCATTTCTTTACCTTCTTTAGAAACAGCCTGGAAAATGGCGTTTCTTTCTCCACAGATAGTGAGACCGTAGGATGCGTTCTCAACATTACAACCAGAAAATATGTTTCCTTTTTTAGTAAGTAAAGCGGAACCGACCTTAAATTTGGAATAGGGTGAATAAGAACTTTCTCTTGCTTTCATAGCCTCTTTTAAAAGTTCTGAATACTCTTTGTTCATAGGAATCTTACTAGAAGATATTTTCATAAATTAAATCTTTTACTCTTTTCGTGACATCCTTTTTAGAACCGTTAACAACAAAAACGGATGTATCATACCTAATTCTAAATTTTTCAATAATATCACTGACTCTTTGATGCATCTCATTCCTCCATGTAGGATCTACAGATCTAAATTTATCATCGGCTATCTTTCCGGGAAACAATTGCAAAAAGATTATGGCGTCATAGCTTTTAGAATGTTCAAACACTTCTCTTTCCTTTTCTCTTATTATTTTCTCTGATAAATTGACTTTTTCAGCCACTCTTTTCCAATATGCAAAATTATCAATGACTCCTCTATCCAACAAAACTATGCTATGTTTTTTTTCTAATTCTTCTTCTCTTTTTTTCTGTTCGTTCAACACCCAATCTTGCGCCTTTATCGTGGCCATTTCATTAATGGGATATGGGCAATCTCTAACAATTTCAGTAAGCATCCCGACATCATAACCATCTTTTTTCAATTGATTAAATAGATTTTCGCATACTGTAGTCTTGCCGACAAAATGTGTACCTATTATAGCAATTTTTTTGGATTTAGAAGTCATCAAATTTATTTGAATTTTAAATTATTAAACTGTGTGTTTATTATTTTCTTTTCATTATGTTAACAGATTTGTCAACTTTAAAAACATCCCCGTGTCCAGGAACAATATAGTCAGCTAACTTCCAAATTTTTATTCTATTTTCCACTTGAGTCTGTTTATCTTGACTCCATGGTTCCCATGATTCAGAGTCGGGTGTTTCCCAATCTTTCTCATATTCAAAAAGATCTCCAACTATTGCTATTATACCTTTATCTGTTTTAACAATAACACTAATACTTCTCGAATCATGACCTGGAGTAGGAATCACACAAACATCTTCATCAATAACGTATTTTTCCTTAAAGAATTCTTTGAACAAGTCTCCTTGCATGACATCACTACCACCGATGAATGTTGTATTAGGAAATAAATTCAAATTTCCTATATGATCTATGTCAGAATGCGTGCAAATTACAAAATCGATATCATCTGTCTTTAATTTGTTTTCTTTGAGTTTTTTCAATATTAAATCTTTACACTGTGAATTTCCTGTATCGACAATAATATTATGAACCTTAGATTTAATCAAAGTGATAGTACCACAAGCTTTTTGAGAAGCATAACCTTCCCATATGGCATAACCGGGTTTTAAGACAATCACTTCTGCCATTATATTCAATAATAATTTCAAAAGAAAAGGCTTATAAGTTCTACATATTATATTTTTTCAAGTGAAAAAAATGGGTGAATACCTTCCACTTGTTGAATGGGCCCTTCTTTTTATATAGTTCTAATTCTAACAAAAGCAATTTTGACTTATTAAATGAGAAAATAAATACATGGGGCAGTGGTCCAGTTTGGTCTACGATTCTAGCCTTGGGAGTTAGCGACCCGAGTTCAAATCTCGGCTGCCCCACTTAGAACTGGTGATATGATATGTCAGAACAAATAACATTTGAAGATTTTGAAAAAGTCGATATTAGAGTCGGCAAGATAATAGAAGTGGAAGATTTCCCTGAAGCTAGAAAACCGTCCTATAAGCTGACAATTGATTTCGGAAAAGAAATAGGAATGAAAAGATCAAGTGCTCAAATTACAAAATTATATAAGAAAGATGAGCTGATAGGGAGAGAGGTGATAGCAGTAGTCAACTTTCCAAAAAAACAGATAGCAAACTTCATGTCCGAGGCGCTTACGTTAGGCGTGCCTGATAAAGACGGTAATGTGGTATTATTAAAACCAGAAAGAGATGTGGAACTGGGAGTGAAAATGTTTTAATGGGCAAACTAAGTTGTCCAAAATAAATAAAAGGATAAAATAGTAAGAATTGAAAGTGAGTGTGATGTCCAGCCAACCAATAAACTTAATGGGTTAAAACCTGTTTTAATCAGATCTGTCAGTAAAAAACAAATAATTATTTTAGAGTCATTGAATGAAAATTCTGTCGAAAGCATAACCTCTCTTTTAAAGAGACTTTCTTTAATACATGATATTTCTTTATCAACTCTTAAATTCAATTCTAGGGTTTTGAAAAGTTTAGGTCTGATAACTTTCGGTAACAACCGGAATTTTCAATCACCTAAGCTCACTGATTCTGGTAAAATGATTATAGAAATTATTAGAGGCGATAAAAATGAATAGTTTAAATACCTTATTGATTCAAGAAAAGGATTTGATATCCTTAATAGAACGAGTAGATTTAGAAAATTTCATGAAAAAGTTATTGACGGAGTTAGAAATTGGGTTTAAAACATTTGCAAACGATAAAATAAAAGTACCTGCAAGACATGAGTTTTTCTTTAAAGATGGCAGTGTCGAATCCATGCCTGCCGCAAGTAAAGATTATTTTGGAGTAAAAATTGTGAATACGCATCCTTTGAACTCGCAAAAATATAATATACCTAGTATTATAGCTTGCGGGATTTTGGTAGATGGGAAAAATGGTTTTCCACTAATGATAACTGAATCAACTATTCTTACAGCTATCAGAACTGCTATAGCATCGGCAATAGCAACAAAATACTTGTCAAGGAAAGATTCAGAAGAAGTTGGCATAATAGGAACAGGCGTTCAGGCCATGCATCAAATTCATGCACTATCTCTGGTCAGAAACGTTGATGTCGTTTATGCCTATGATATTAATGATATAACACTGAGTAATTTTCTATCCACATGTAAAAAAGTTGGATTTAATTCAGAAAAGAAAGAATCCAAGAAATTATGCCAAAGATCTGATATAATAATTACAGCCACATGCAAAGAAAAATTCACTCAGCCAGTAGTCTATGATAAGTGGGTAGATTATGGTACACATATAAATGCAGTAGGTGGAGATTCGCCAGGTAAGTTTGAGTTAGAAAAATCATTAATACTAAGATCGAAATTAGTGGTAGATTTTATTGACCAAGCAATAGTTGAAGGCGAAGCCCAACAAATTAGTGAAGATAAAATATACGCTCACCTAGGAGAGATCGTATCGGGAAAAAAGAAGGGTAGAGAAAATGCAAAGGAAATAACAATTTTTGATTCAACTGGATTTGCGATGGAAGATTTAATAACTTATCAGTTTGTATTTGATTTAGCAAAAAAACATGGGATAGGAGAGGAGATAGATCTCATAGCAAAACCCAAAAATCCGAAAAACTTATATGAGTCTTATTCGTGGATAAATTTTAGTAAGTGATCATATGTCAGAGCAATTGGGAATCACAGTAAAAAAATCCGAAAATTTTTCCGAATGGTACAACCAAGTTGTACTGAAATCTGAACTGGCTGACTATGCTGCTATAAAGGGATTTATGGTCATTAGACCACTAGGTTATGCTGTTTGGGAAAATATCATGAAAACTTTTGATGGTATGATAAAGAAACTGGGGCATAAAAACACATACTTCCCTTCGCTCATACCTGAAAAATTCTTACATAAAGAAGCCGAACATTTCAAAGGCTTTGTACCAGAAGCTTTTATTGTAACACACTCTGGGAACAATAAATTAGAAGAGAAATTAGTGGTCAGACCTACGTCTGAAACAATTATGTACGACTCATATGCCAAATGGGTAAGAAGCTGGAGAGATTTGCCATTATTATTGAACCAGTGGAACAATGTCTTGAGGGCTGAGATTAAGGCAACCAAACTTTTCTTAAGAACAAGTGAATTTCTCTGGCAAGAGGGTCATACAGTTCACGCAACTAAAGAAGAAGCTGACAAAGAAGTCATCACTATACTTGAACTTTATAAAAAAATTGCAGAGGAATATTTGGCAATACCTGTAATTGCTGGCAGAAAAAGTGAGATGGAAAAGTTTGCTGGCGCCCTTTACACCACCGCTATTGAAGCACTAATGCCAGATGGAAGAGCATTACAAGCAGGTACTTCACATAATTTGGGACAGAACTTTGCTAAGGCTTTTGATATAAAATTCTTAGATAAAGACGGTCAAAACAAATACGCATGGCAAACAAGTTGGGGAATATCAACTAGACTGATCGGCGGTATGATAATGACACACTCGGATGACAGAGGATTGGTATTGCCTCCAAAAATAGCTCCCGCACATGCAGTTGTTATACCAATAGGGTTTAACGAAGAGAAGAAAGTTCTCAAAGAAGCAATGTCTATAAAGACGAAACTAGAAAATGCAAATCTCAGTGTGGAGTTAGACGACAGGAACGAATATACACCTGGATGGAAATTCAATGAATGGGAATTAAAAGGTGTGCCTGTAAGAATCGAAATAGGTCCTAAAGATCTGAAAAAGAAAGAGGTTGTGCTAGTTAGAAGGGATACATCTCAAAAAACAAGCATCAAAATTTCGAAACTCGTAAAAGAAGTTGAAATCCTGTTGGATGATATTCAAAAAAATCTTTATAGGAAAGCGAAGAAATTCCTTGAAGATGAAACAAGTATTGCTAAAAATTATCAAGAATTCAAAGAGGTAGTTGAAAGGAGCGGATTCATAAAAGCGGGCTTCTGTGGATTGAAACAGTGCGAGGAAAAAATAAAGAATGACACAACTGCAACTAGCAGAGTTATACCGTTCAAAAAGGAACCTGTAAAATGCATTATATGTAATAAAGAAGGAGAAATTACTTACTTTGCAAAGGCTTATTGATCACTATATAAATATTTGTCTAACAAAGCTATTACTTCTAAACTCCATTCACTCTTTCTATTATTTGCTATTTTTAAGATGATTTGTTTATTGGTTTTGTATGTCATTTCTAAAATTCCACTTTCATTTGTAAATTTAGAACTTATATGATAATGACCCTTTCCCAAATTTTTTAATTTCCAATTGGGAAATTTTATTTTAATATCTTTTAAAATTTTATTTGATAAAATCTAATTTATAATAGAGAGTGAAATGATGATTTTCATAAATCCCAGACGTGGTATAGAACAAAAAACCGCTATCTAAAATTAATAGCTCGTTTCATTGGAGAAAAACCGTTAACTGGATATCATATATTTGTGTTTTTAGTTGTATTCGCCATATCGCATGCACATTTTTTTATGGGAGTTGAATGGTCGTTAACCAACGAGCTAATACCATTGTCCATATACTCTGCATGGGCACCTTTGTGGGATTATTTGTGGGTTTTATTCAACCCTCATTACGGTTTCAAGAAATTCAAAGCGAATGTTTGGTGTATTCAAAGAGTAAGTGGTTGTTTAACCTGATGCCGCTGGAGCAAGTGATATAATGACTTCTCTCGATCTTCTTATCTTTCGTAGCGTATTTAATAATTAGTCAAATCAACGTATTTTATTCTCATCTATTATTCATGATTTATTTGACGATACTAACAGTGTTTGCTTATATTTTTATATCGCCGATTTATAAAAAATGGTACAAAAACATGAGGAAATACGATGATAGAGATAAAGCTAATATCATTTCATGTGTAGGTTTTGGTGTTAATCAAGCAAATCCATTAACTATTTAAATTATGGCGTCCGTATTAAAATATTGAAGAATTCTAGGTGCATTTTTTGGAACAAGCACAAAAATTAAAAACTGGTACAACAACTGTAGGAATTGTATGCAAAGACGGTATCGTCTTAGCAGCTGAGAAAAAGGCTACTCTGGGTTATATGGTAGCATCTAAAGACGATATTAAAATAGTAGAAATAATGCCACATATAGCAATGACACAAGCTGGAATGGTGGGAGATATACAGGCTCTCGTTAGATATCTGAAAGCTGAATCATCGTTATTTGAACTCAGAGAAAATAAAAAAATAACAACCAAGGCCGCTGCAAGTTTATTATCTAATATACTATATGGTGGTAGATGGAGTTTCTTCCCTTATATGGTTCAAATCATATTGGCTGGTGTTGATAGATATGGTCCTTCAATGTTTATTCTTCATCCAGATGGTTCAAAACTAGAAGAAAGAAAGTATTTTTCAACTGGATCTGGTTCGCCAATGGCATTTGGTGTCTTAGAAGCTGTTCATAAAGATAATCCGACAGTAGAAGAAGCTAAATTAATGGCTATCAAGGCAGTAAAGGCTGCTGTTGAAAGAGATATAGGCTCTGGCGGTAAAGGGATTGACATAGCGGTAATCAATGAAAAGGGGTTTAAATTACTAAGTGCGTCAGAAGTTCAGAAAATTGTTGATAATTTTGAAAAAAAGTAGACTGATCCTTTAATATTTAAAGTGAAAGGAAATGGAGATTGTTGATAAGGTAAAAGATAGTTTTCCAAAAGATGTGATCGATAGAGTAGAACTTGAAGGATGTGAAATCGTAGTTTACACTAAAGATAAGATATTCTTTTTGGATGCCAACGAGCAGGTAAAGGAATTGGTTAGTGAGTTGAAGAAAAGAATAGAAGTTAGGCTGGACAACTCTATGTGTAATTCTCATGAATCGGCCAAGGAAAAAATAATGGCTATAGTCCCGCAAGAAGCACTGATTAAAGACATAAGATTTGAGCCAGAAAGGAGTTTGGTTATAGTTACTGCTGGAAAACCCGGTTTGGTTATAGGTAGAGGTGGCGAAACTTTCAGAAAAATTAAAGAAGATACACTATGGGTTCCTAAAATAGAAAGATCACCTGAAATCACTTCCAACATTGTTAGATCTATCAGACAACTGATGACTGAAGAAGTTAAATGGAGAATTAAATTTTTGAAACAGGTGGGCAAAAATATTTTTTCAGAAAAAATAACTAACAGAGATTGGATAAGAGTTTTCTGTCTAGGATCATTCAGAGAAGTTGGTAGATCATGCATCCTAGTTGAAACACCCAAATCAAAAGTTTTAATGGATTGTGGAATTAACACTGGAGGCAACGGATCTAATATGTATCCGTTCATAAATGCCAGAGAATTTGATTTAAGCGAGCTGGATGCAATAATATTAAGCCATGCTCACATGGATCATTGTCTAACCCCAGACACATTAGTTCAATTGTCTAACGGTGACATCAAACAAATTTGGGAAGTAGAAAACGGACAATCAGTAGAAGCATTGGATTTCAAATACTCTATGAAAATAGAAGGAATACCCGCGATACAAAGAGGTTCCATAAACGCTCCTAACCCCATATACGAAGTTAGAACAAAAACAAAAAGAATAAAAGCTACGGGAAATCATCCTTTGTTTGTATTGAATGAGGATGGAACATTTCAAATAAAACATGTGGAACAACTAAAACCCGGAGATTTCATTGCTACTCCGAGAATAATTACAACAAATTCGTCTGAACAAAAAATGCCCCAATTTAAAAGCATTAAAAAACTAGACGGAAATTTTGCACAGTTATTGGGGTATTTAGTAGGAGACGGGTGTAATAGAGAATCTACAACTATAATGATAACGGATAAGAATATAAAAAATCTTGAATTCTACTCAAAAGAACTTACTGATCTAGGAATTAAAAATAATATTACAATAAAGGACAGGAATAGAATAAACATATATTCGAGTGAATTTAAAAAATGGTTAGAAAAAATAGAGCCATCTATATTCAATAAAAGTCCTATCAGAAAAATACCAAGAATAGTTTGCAAATCCGACAATAAAATAGTTGCAAGATTTTTAAAGGGATTATACGATGCAGAGGGATGTGTTAAAGATCATTCCGTTGTTCTATCCACATCAAGTGAAGATATAGCAATAGTTACTCAAATGCTACTATTAAGATTCAGTATAATATCTCATCTTTATGATCATGACCAATCCAAATCAACATTCGGCGGAAAAGATGTCTACCAATTATGTATATCAAATCCAGAATCTTTGAATAAATTTTATGAAAAAATAGGATTTTCTGATATTTCTAAGTACCAGAAGATTAAAAAGGTTCTTGATAAAATTGGGAAAGGAGTAAAAAAAATAGACCTAATTCCAATAAGAGAAAAGGCAATTTTAGATATAGCATATGAAATGGGATTAAAGAAAATCGATCTAAGAAAGATGAATATACATTATTATCACTATTCTAAACATCATCCAAGTAGAAAAAAAGTCATTGAAATATGCCAAAAACTTTCTAAAGTGGCAAAATCCAAAAAAATAATTAACGAGAAATTACAAATATTAAATAAATTATCGCAAGCTCCTATTTTATGGGATTCTGTGGTAAGTACTCATATTATAAAAACGGACTCAAAAAAGGTGTATGACCTCACTGTTCCTGGTCATTCAAATTATATTGCTAATGGAATATTCGTACACAATTGTGGCTTCATTCCCTATCTATATGAATACGGATATGACGGACCATTATATTGCACTACTCCGACTCTTGATCTAGTAACTATGCTTACGATGGACTACATAGATGTTATGCAGAAAAATGCAACTCAACCTTTATTCACTGCAAAAGGCGTGAAAGAAGCTGTTAAACACGCCATTACTCTTGATTGGAATGAGGTATCGGATGTTGGGCCTGATGTCAGATTAACCTTCCAGCCATCCGGCCATTTGTTGGGATCTAGCTTAGTTCATCTGCATGTAGGTCAAGGACTGCACAATATCGTATACAGTGCTGATTTAAAATTCACCAGAACAAGATTATTTGATCCTGCCTTTACTAACTTTCAAAGAATAGAAACGTTATTTGTTGAATCTACATATGGTGCTCAAGATGATATAATGCCATCAAGAATGGATGCCGAAGAACAATTAATGAAAGTTATAAACCAAACTGTTGAAAGAAAGGGCGTTGCGGTAATACCAAGTTTTGCGGTCGGAAGAGCACAAGAGATTATGGCAATATTAGATGCTCACAAATTTGAATATCCTGTATTCCTTGACGGAATGATATGGGACGCCACTGCTATTCACGCTACTTATCCGGAATATCTTTCTAATTTAATGGAAAGGAAAATATTACAAGGAGAAAATCCGTTTACTAATCCTATTTTTAAAAGAATAGGGTCACAGGCAGACAGAGAGAAATCTTGGGCAGAAAAACCCGCTGTTATAATTTCCACATCTGGTATGATGGAAGGCGGTCCTATCATGAGCCATCTTCAAAATCTGGGTGAAGATAAGAAAAATAGTTTGATATTTGTCGGTTATCAAGGCGAGGGAACTATGGGTAGGAGAATACAAAGGGGATGGAAAGAGATTCCTATAAATGCAAATGGTAAAACTAACGCAATGAAGTTAGAATTAGACGTGACGACAGTTGGTGGTTTATCCGGCCATGCCGATGTCAAAGAATTGATTAACTATATTAACAGATTGGCTTCAAAACCAGAAAGAATTATTACAAATCATGGCGAGAACGGGAAACCGTTGCAATTAGCAAGTAATTTACATAGACTATTTAGAATTGAAACTCTTGCTCCTAAAAATTTAGAAGCGATAAGATTGAGATAAAACTAAAAAAATGTATGATAAATTAGTTTTATGGGCACTAAAGAAAGATGCAATAATATTCTGAATTTACTTAAGAGAAAAAAGGAAGAAAAAAATATTGAATTCATTATTGCTTCATGGTACTTAGTAACCTTTATTTTATCTAGGTCTATAATTTATTTATTTGGCGATGCTTTCCCTTATCTGTTTCTAAACATTAAGGGTGTTCACATTCATCACTTCGCTTATGGTTTCTTTTTGCTTGCTATAGCTGGATATCTGTCTCTGGTCATAAATTTGAGCATGAAGCACAAAAAACTAGTAGCTGTAATCTATGGGATAGGATTGGGGTTAGCAATAGACGAACTTGGGATGTGGTTACGGTTAGAGGATAATTATTATTTGCGGGTGTCATTTGACGCTGCTGTAATCATTCTAGCGCTATTTATCAATTTTATTTATTTTGGTTCTTACTGGTCAAAATTACTTAATAAATTAGTAAAGCCAAAGTCATAAAAAATTAAATAACGTAACTCATTATAATGAAGAACAGAATAACGGGATAAGCTAAATCTATATAGAATGACCTGAACCCATTTACAACTTTGATCATTAAAATAATAGGTATGCCAAGTAAAATTAATGGATTTTTTCTTATAAATTTCTTAGTATATTTCCATAGAGCATCTGCATCTCCAGAGCTCGGGAAGGAATGAGCTCCTATTGAAAATCCCAACCATATTAAAATTAAATTAAAATTCAAAACTCCAAAATAGAAAGCGATTATAGATATTAAAGTGTTGACAAAAAGCGGACCGACATCAATTAATAACATTTTTATATATGAGTTTGGAACTTCATGGACTACATACCCGGCGGGATTTCCGAATCTGAAATAACAAACTTTATGCACTTTAACATTCGAAAAATAACAGAAAATCTGATGAGCGAATTCGTGTATAATTACTCCAGGAAAAGTTAATATATAAATTAAATCCGGTATTGACATAATAAACACTCCCTGCTTTAAAAAACAAATCCCATGCCCAAAGTAAAACTGTAAACTTTATAACCGGCGGTTGTATTAACAACATCGACCATCGTCTCCTTATAACCTTTAGAAAAATATGGGATTGTGGTATTTGATCCTTCAGACAGATCTTCTATATTTTTCCAAGAAACCAAAGCTGTTCCAGTATATTTAGGCGAATAAACACTATTTATAAACTGATTGAATTGTGTGTTGTTTTTCGCAAATTCATATGTCATATTCATTCTGTCAACAGTATTCAATGCGTCTATGACGGCTGTCTCGAGTAATGCAGATTTCCAGTTTGTTTTGACGACATATTGAGGAAAAAAATGCAAGAATGAAAGAATAAGAATTAAGGCTGTCAGCAAAACTTCTAGAATGCTTATTATTCCCTTCATAAATCACACCTGAACTATAATTTCGGCGGTTTTAATTAAATTACCGTCATTATATGCAGTTAATCTTCTAATCGTCGTGTTTATAGCTGTTTTTTGTATTATGGGAGATTTGCATGTATAGAGTGGTGTTCTAACTTCATCTATTGTGTTTATATCCAAAATGAATAGTGACACCTGTTTGTTTGTAGCTATTTTTTTCTGCAATGATAGATATTCAGAAGGGACGAGACAATTAAAATTAGATAGTTCATTTATCTTATTCATTGTTATTAAGTTTTGTTTTCCGGCAGTGTTATTTGATAGCCCTATTCTTTTCACTGTAGCGAAAGTCCAAGAAGATGGTTCACCTGGATTATTTATTAATAATTCGGAAATCTGAAATGCTTCTGACCTCGTTACCTCTTTTTTAACTTCATCAACAAAAATCGGAATATTTTTTGTGTATGATAGATAAATGTACCCTATTAGAGTGACAAAAATACCGAAAGAGATCAGATACTCTATGGTGAGCTGGCCTTTCAATCAACCACCAAGCAAACCCATTCTAACAAAGATAAAGAATATACCAGACGATGCCAAGAATAGAATAACGCTATGCTTAATACCCGAGCGTAGAGATGCCTCTCCTATCTGGCCTGCCACTAAGCCCCCTGTTATAGATTGTATTGCTGTCATGGAATAAAACAGGGCGACATAATAACACGATATACCTGAAGTATCTATACCCATCAGATTACAAACGTTAAAATATATATAGCATGGGGCGCAAGATGCCCCGCCACCATAAGCACACGCTTCACAAGGATTCGGTACAGAGCCGCTTATCGGATTAGCGCCTAAATTAGCAGAGGAAAATATAGGTACAAGCAATCTGTTTATACCTACAACTATACCAATAAAGACGAATGTTATGGCATACATTGCAACCACATACTGACTTAGTATGCTCTTTCTTTCTTTTTGGGTTTCTTGTATTGTTGAAAGGGTGTTTGCTAAGGATTCTAATGTTTGATCAACAGATCCACCTGATTTATACGTTTCTATAAGAACTCTAATAATTCTATTCAACGATTCGCTATTTTTTAATCTATCTCTGGACTGTTCTAATACTTTTATAATATTCACATTCCACGATAGTTGATGAGCCATCTTTTTTACTTCTTTACTCAAAGGGCCGTAATCAGTTTTGCTAACAGATCTGATCGCTTTGTGCAAAGGCAAACCTGCACGTGTTGACTCCACCAAATCTCGTAAAAAAATTGGGTATCTAAACTCTATTTCTTTGAGATCTCTATAGTTCATATAGTTGAAAATCAGTTGTGGCAGCCCGATAAAAAAAACAGATAATATTATTATGTTCCCCAGAACTCCTATATCCCCACTTATTATTCCTATAAAAATTGCTACTAGAGAAATGATTATTGATATTATTAATACCTTCATTTCTCTTGATAGATCTGCCTTAACCACTCACTCCCCTCCTGGCGATGATGCTTTTATCAAAACTATGAAAGCTAAAGATATCAGTGGCATAAACAAAAATATCAGGAAAAACTGAATAAACACAATATTCGTTACAGGCATTCCTCCAAGGCCTGACATTATAGAAGTCAATATTGTAAAAAATATTGTACCAAGAACTATTGCTGTTAAATATACCTCTAAAAATACGGCCAAAGAGTGAGCGAAGTCATTGAGTTTTCTTCTATAATTACCCAAAAATGTTTTAGATTTTTCTGTCAGATAAACACTTAAATCCCCGCCTGCTTTCAGAGTTGAGGACATGGACCATAAAAGTTCTTTAAAGTCATTTGAGGCAGATCTGTCTACTGCCTTATCCATACTATCGTAAATATTCAATCCGAAAGCCTTCATGTCAGTCACCATTTTTTTAACTTCATCATTTATTTCGCCGTATTCCTTGAATTTAGAAAATATCTCTAAAATTTTATGCGGGGGCAGTCTGGAACTTGCAATAGTAGATAAATATATAGTAGCGAAGGGCAGCGATCTATCTATTCCTTTCGCTTTATCGCTTATAAGAAATTTTGGATAATTGATGAAAAGAATAAAGAAAACAATGCTTATACACAACGAAACCGTCACCGACATTATAAGACTGAAAAGCACGCCCATTCCCAATAAGGAGAATATGAATGATATTACAGGTACCTCAACAACGAACAGGATCAAACATGTCAAAATAGATGTTGATAAATATTCTTCAACCGTTTTTCTTAAACCACTTTTTTTCAGGTTTAGTTTCAATTCAGAAAAAAAATCCACATGAGGCTGAACATATTTACTTAAAAAATTGATAGCAAATCTTACATAAGAGGACATCAAATTTCACCACTTATTGCTTCAAGAACTTGAAGTGGGTAATTGTAATATAAGTTAACAATTCTTCCAACATCTCTATAATCTGTTATATTTCTTTCTTTCATCCAATAAAGTACAATCATTCTTCGTTTTAGTTCCTCTTTTATTTGATCATCTTTCAACCCTGTTTTCTTCATTATTTTGTGAAGCAATAGGCTTTTATTTTTAATAACAAACTTATCTGTTTCTGAATTCCATTCTACTACTTTATTTATTTTAGGTCTATTTTTCTGATAATCAAAACCTATAACCTCGTAAATGCTTTGGATTTTTCTTACAAATTTACCTCTGTATTTCAAGTTCGACATAAATACTAAGACATCCAGACTTTCTATCAAACTTGGAGGTAGTTGGATCGGCGGTGTTATTAATCTATCGATTAATTTATCAAAATTCTCTGCGTGTATGGTTGCTAGAGATGCGTGTCCTGTCGCCATTTGTTGGAATAAAACATAAGCTTCCCTTCCTCTCACTTCACCTACTATAATATAATCTGGTCTCTGTCTCAAGCTCTCTCTCAATAAATCAAATAAATCCACATCTCCTCTTTGTTTGTTTTGATCTGATATAGCTACTCTTGAGACGTGAGGTATCCAGTGCGGATGTGGCAATTGGATCTCTCCTGTATCTTCAATGCTGACTATTTTCATTTCAGGTCTGATGAATAAAGATAGCATATTAAGGAAGCTAGTCTTGCCTGTCGCTGTTCCTCCTGATGCTAAAAGGCTAAAGCTGTAATCAACAGTCATCCATAAAAATGCCAGAGTTTTTATGTCCAGTGTTCCGTAATTTAAGAAATGCGTCGGTGTAAATGGAAATTTAGTGAATTTTCTGATTGTAAAGTTAGATCCTCTTTTTGCAATATCTGTTCCTAAAGTTCCCTGAATTCTAGAACCGTCTGGTAATGTTCCATTTAATAAAGGATCTATAACTGATACAGCTTGTCCTGTCAATTGAGCTAAACGAATCAGATACGTGTCTAATTCATCTTTATCTTCAATCATTAGATTAGTGACTATAGATCCTATCTTGGGATTTCTGTGAAATACAAAGACAGGAATGCCTGCACCATCACAGCTTATATCCTCTATCTCTGAATCATGCATTAACGGTTCTATCATCCCAAGACCAAGAAAATCCCTATCTATATAGTAAAATAAGACTTGTTTATCAACTTCCGAAATTTTTATTCCGAAATAATTCATTAACACTTCTATCTGGTTATGTAAATAATCCTTCACTTCGGTTTCTTTCATTTTTGCAAAATCTACGTCTAATTTTTCTTCCAGCAAACTCTTTATTCTCACAAGTATGCCCTGCAGTTCTTGTGTTATTTGGGGCTGAACTACACTATACTCATATCTATTTTTCTCTTGGTTCCAGCTAATTTTAGCATAAGCGAGAACGGGTTCGTTTTTTGTTGGTTTTTCGGGTATCAATGGATAGATAAAACTTGCTTTGCCTTCTTGTTCTTCTTCTTTAATACCTCGGAATGTTATTTTCTTCGAGGAAAATTCAGGTATTTCAACACCATCAAAAATATATTCTGTTTTTTGGTCTTGCTCAACAGTTTGAAGTGAAGTTTCCATAACAGGTTGCTGGATTAAATTAGATCCTATTTGAAGTTTTGACGGAGATCCAGAAATTATTACGGGAATTGGGTTATAGGTATTATAACTTTCTTTTTTATTCAAATTTCTATAACCGCTGACTAATTTCCTAAAAACAACTCTTGTATCCATTTATTTCACGCTGATTGTTCTTCTAATATTATTAATTGTTATTTCTACTATTTTATTTTCACCTTTTGTTTGCCCTGTCTGATTATAGGTTTCATTTAAGTTAAAAATTAAGGATGTTTTTGAAATCGATTTTTCTGATAACATTGTGTTGTTCAAATTTTGTTTATTAAGGCTAATTATATAGAAAAACCCGCCTAATCTTGCCGGAGTAGTTTCTTTCATGGTTATGTTGTCACACCCCCTGCATCCCGCACCTCTAATAATGTTGGTGGTAATCAGGCTGTTAACTGAGTCTAACAAAGAATCTCCTATTTTTTGATTCAAGTTAACATTTTGATTGTAAAAAATAAAGCTTATGGTTATGAACAAACTGAACGATATAACAAAAAACAAAATAAACTCCACTATAATGGTTTGACCTTTCATTACCCTCAAACAATAATATTAATTTCGGTTATAGTTAAACCTTGAGCCTGTCTGGAACCTATTCTTTGAATTCTCATGAATCCCGTTGTTGTCTCCTTAACTGTATTATCTGTTGTGTTCAATACTATCCAGTATCCCTGATTTGAAACCGGATCTATAAGCCTTCTATACCACAATCTGTAATAAACATCCAAATTATCTGAACTATCAACAGCTCTGGCAAAAACAACGGAGGGCGTATCAACACTTAGCACAGCAGTTGAGTTGACATTAGGATTATTTAATGGTACCCAATCACCTTCAGCCACGTTGGAGATTTTACTCTCAAAAACAAAAACTATAGAATTGTTTGAAGGACTAGTAACTGTTTCTGGATAAATCGTGAATCTGCCCGGCACTTTCAAAGATATCGTTTCTTCACCACCACTTTCGGCTATCTCTCTGATTGACCTGTCAAGAGACATAAAAAAATTGAAAACGTCATCCACGCTTTTAGAATCCTTTCTTTTTTGTATCATAGTATTCGCCCACGGCAATACGGTCGCAATTGCGCCGAGAGATATAACTATAATAAGGATTACTGAAACTGGTTGAACTTGTCCTTTTCTCATTCTATTACACTTAGCAAAACACGGTTAAAATCTCAGGATTTGGAGTTGCTACAACAATTCTGTATTGGCTACTTGACGGGACTGTATTTTTGCTTACTAGAGCCACTACACCTCTGACGGGTATTGTATATGTTATATCTCCGCTAGCTCCATTTTCTTCGAAATCGGTAGTATTTAGTTTATTATCAACTAATATCTTCAAATCTCCTGTACCACCTGTATTAACTATATCTGTTTGACCAACATTTGATACAATTAATGAAATTTTTCCATTAGTGCAATCAGCGACTACACTAACAACTTTGGAAGTTTTCCCACTAAGAAAATTAGTAATATAGAAATATGCGGTTGTAGCTAAAGCAATTGTTATTAATAAAAGTAAAATTGTTGCAACTACTGCAGAAATTCCTTTCATTTTTCTACCTCATTACAATTGCCCTGGTCTTTTCATTGCTGGTCTCATCATTGGGTTTGCGCCAGCTGGCTGCAAAATAGGTCTTGGTAATCTTGGCTGTAATGTTGGTTTTTTAAGTCTCTTGCTAATTTCATCCAACAATTCAACAACAGAGTCATTCCTATCAGTCATAACTTTATTAGTTTTAACTAATTCATCAAGTTTGTCTACTATGGGCCTCATTGACTCTTGATTCATAGAAACAATTTCCTCTTCACCAGAACTTTTAATAAACATAACGAGCTCTTTAAGTTGAGATGTCATCTCATCTATTTTTGCAGGCAATTTAGCTAATTCTAATTTTAGCGAATCGTTTGATCTAACTAATTCATCTACTATTGTTTGATTCATCCTTATAATGTCAACAATATCCCTTAGTATAGACTTAGGATCGTTAGCTGAAAATGTTTCAATCTTATCCATTCTTTTTTCTAATTGCCTCAATGGAGAAACTGGAACAATTTCATATTCTTCGTCTTCGTTCATATTTCCACCAAATTATAATTAGATTCCTTACTTTAAATTATTTGATATAGTATAATAAAAAACTTATATACAAAAGAAAAAGAGGGAAAGAATAAAAAATTAGTAATCTTCGCCTCCGCCCATGTTTGGCATTCCGCCTGGTGGCATTCCGCCGCTTTTATCTAGTTTAGAAGCAGATATTACGTCATCTATTCTCAAAATCATTTCTGCTGCTTCTGTCGCAGATTTTAGAGCTTGTGTTTTGATTTTCAAGGGTTCAACAACACCTGCTTTCAGCATATCCATTGTTCCACCATCGAAGACATTAACACCCATTTCCTGTTTCTTGTTTTCGTGATCAGCCCTTAAGGAAACAAGTGTATCTATCGGATCTAATCCACCGTTTTCTGCCAAACTTCTTGGAATGACTTCCATCGCATCAGCAAATGCATTCACTGCTAGTTGTTCTCGTCCTTTTAGTCCTTCAGAATATTTTCTTAATTCTCTCGAAACTTCAGACTCAGGTGCACCCCCGCCTGGAACCACTTTACCAACTTCTATTGCAGAAGATACTGAACCTATGGCGTCTTCTATTGCTCTATCTACCTCATCGACAACATGCTCTGTCCCACCTCTGACTAAAATGCTAACTGCTTTTGGGTTTTTACAATCTCTGACAAACACCATTTGCTCGTCTCCTACTTTTTGTTCTTCAACTAACTTTGCATAACCCAAATCATCTTTCGACAAATCGTCAAGGTTTGTGATAACCTTCCCGCCTGTCGCCTTTGCCAAAGCTTCCATGTCAGATTTTTTTACTCTTCTTGCTGCCAGTATTCCTTTCTTAGCTAAATAATGTTGAGCTGTGTCATCAATTCCTTTTTGGCAGAATAGTACATTAGCACCTGATGAAGATACTTTCTCTGCCATATTTTTCAATGATTTCTCTTCTTGTTCAATGAATTCTTGCAACTTCATTGGATCTGTTATTCTTATCTGTGCATCAGTTTCCGTCTCTTTAACTTCCAAAGCTGCATCAACCAAGGCAATTTTAGCATCTTTCACTTCTTTGGGCATACCTGGATGAACTACTTCCTTATCAATCAATATTCCTTTTATTAATTCCGTGTTTTCAGAGGAACCGCCCTGTTTCTTCTCTCTCTTAACGTTATCCGTGTCAATTACTACTTTGCCATTTTTCTTTTCGGCTACTTGCATGACTGCATCAACAACTAAATTAGCCAGATGTTCCATATTGCCATACCCTGACTTTCCACTCATACTTGTAAGGGCAATTTTCTTCAAAGTCTCTTTATCTTCTATTGTCACGGGTTTTGATATTTTTTCTAGAACTTCTATTGCTTTTTTCATTGCTAAATTGTATCCACGAATAATTACTGTGGGATGTATGTCTTGCTCAAGAAGATCTCCTGCTCTCTTCAATAATTCGCCTGCAATAACAACTGCAGTGGTTGTACCGTCACCCACCTCCTCATTCTGAGTTTTAGCGACTTCAACCATCATTTTTGCTGCAGGATGCTCTATTTGCATCTCTTCTAATATCGTAACACCATCGTTTGTTATAACAATATCACCTATTGAATCTACAAGCATTTTATCCATACCTTTAGGTCCAAGAGTTGTTCTAACAGCGTCACTGACTGCCTTAGCAGCAGCAATATTATTTTCCTGCGCTGTTTTTCCTCTCGTTCTTAATGTACCTTCCGGTAATATCAAAACAGGCTGTCCGCCTAATTGACCTATTGTTGCATTAACCATCTAAACACCTCCATTTACAAACTAGATTTTACCTTAGAACCCATAAACCAAGCATATACATGCATTAATAAAAACAAACCAAACAAAAGCCAGGAAATAAGTTCTAAATTATCATAATATTGACCTAGATATCTGAATAAGATTAGAGTAATACTTACTCCACCCATTATGTGAACCGTGTTGGCTAGGAGTTGATGTTTACGCCAGTAAATATATGTTTTTTCTATAGTACTACTCCATAATTTTCTTAGTAATTTCATCAGTATACCTCCAAGGAGAATTTCAATATGTGTATGTGGGTATACAAATTTAAATATTTATTATTTTCCAACCGACAATAAAACCAATACAAAAAGTAAAGTTATTGATATCATGGAAGCTAATGAGAGAAAGTTACCTAACTCGTAGAAGGACAAGGCATACTTATTCATTTCACTATTTTTCCTGCTTATACCAAAGTACATAGTAAAAGCTGCTATGCTGTAAGAGAAGGAGCTCATTGCTGGTGGTAAGATTAATAATCCAAAAAGAATCGTATTATTAAATTTGAGAATACTTTGATTAAGTCCTATTATCAACACCACAGTCATAAGAAGCATTGATGCTTGAGAACCACTCTTTGATGCATGATTAGTAGCGTCATTAAATTTATTCATATCCATCTTATGAGAATCTACTATCCCTCTATAGAAAGATGCTATTATAAAAACCCAGATAAAAGAAAGTATTGGTGCTATTAAAATCAAAAATGACGTGTTGTTTGTTTTAACTGTTAAAAAATACCATAACCCGAACCCTATAAATATCGAGAGTATGACAAAGCTAATAATTAACTCTTTGGTTTTTTCCAAAAACAACATAATAATTATTTGACAATTTCAGTTAAAATAATTCCAATCACGCAGATTTTTTTTCATTAATCATCTGTTTAAGATCTTTGAAGTTGCTAGCCTCTAAAATTTCCGAACCCAAAAGAACTGGTATACCGTTTATGTTTTCATTTTCAGATTTTTTCGTAATAAACAAACTCTCGGTTTTAGTGAAAGATGCGATGTTACTCATTATTTCCGATCTATCAATGAAATCTTTTTCATTGTCAGACACGCCGATGATCATTGTCTCCGTTCTTTTACCAATAATTTGGAATAGAGTCGATGTTAAGCAACTATTGTTTATTTCTAATTCATCAAACTTCAAAGAAATCTTTTTTTGCAATTCCGTTTTAGGCTTTATTTGATGATCTATCTTGGGTGTTTCAAGTTTATAGGGAAGAATTAATGATACTCCCAGTATTTTCTCCAATTTTTGTACTGTTTCTAATACAGGATTTACTCTCTCTTTTTCTATCTCATAAAGCGATTTTTTAGACGTGCCTATAATTTTACCGAGAGATTCTAAAGACAATTTATTTTTTAATCTCTCTCGCCTCAACAATTCTGCATTTATCGATACTGTGTGTTTGCCTTTCAATGCGGAAATTGATGGTATATGTTCACTTGACAATAATTTTTCAAATAATTCAGGTCTTATTGCAGGTATACCAAATCTAGAATATATTATATTTTGTGATAAATCATTATGGTTGTTTCTTAAACACACTGTTAATGCATAAGCAGAAAGAAAATGTGAGATGATTTTTATATTTGCGGCCATTTCTCCGCTCAGAGAATCTGCGTTTGTTAGTGCTTTAATAACAAGTAGTTTGTGTTTTTTTCCAAGTATATCAAAACATCCTTCATATTGCAAAGTTTCAAAGCCGTGTTGATCCAATGTATCCGTTATTTGATCGACCAGTTCTTCTTTAAGCACACCCATATAATCATTTAAATATTTGTTAACGGAAAACTTAATAAACTTAGATGGGCCGGTAGCTCAGCCTGGTTATCTTTCGAAACAGAAAGAGCACTGGTCTTATAAGGCTACTGAGCGTAAAAACCAGCGGTCGCGTGTTCGAATCGCGCCCGGCCCATTATTATTTTATTAATAATTAAACAAATTATTGATAATATGAGTCTTCTAAAAACTGTGACGGGAAAATTAATTTTAGCGAATTTTATAGTATTCATAATAAACGTACTATTTAGGAACTCAATAGATTATCTTGCATTAACACCTACCGATGCATTATATAAAGGAATGATTTGGCAATTTCTTACATTCATGTATGTTCATGCCGGAATTGAGCACATTTTACTAAACATGTGGGGCTTGTTTATGTTCGGTCCTACGATAGAATACGCTATGGGTAAAAAGAAGTTTTTCCTATTCTACACGATCACGGGAATTAGTTCTGGTATGTTTCATATTTTATTGACTGGTATTAGTAATACACCTTTGGTAGGAGCGTCTGGCGCAATATTTGGTGTGATGACAGCTTATGGCTTAATGTTTCCGAGACAAACAATTTATTTTCAACTCATTATACCTATGCCAGCGATAGTATTCATAATTTTAATCGGTTTATTACAAATTGTCTACGGGATAACTGGTTTAGAACCAGGTATATCTAATTATGGGCATTTAGGTGGAATGATAATAGGATTTATTTTAGTCAAATATTTGGGATTTGAAAAGAGGAAGATTAGATTCTTCTGGGAACAGTAAAATAAACTTTTATTTTGTTAATACAAACTAAGAAAAATGAAAAACATCAAACTTTCCTATATTCTCAGTTATTTGAGCATGTCCTCATTTTGGGGAGGCATTTGGGTTTTATATTATCTCTCATTCACAAATTATGCAGGTATAGGACTGATAGAATCTATAATGATAATAACCTCTGTAACTACAGAAATACCCACGGGTGCTGTTGCTGATTTATTAGGAAAGAAGAAGACTCTTATGTTCTCATTTTTGTTGTTAGCGTTAGGAAATTTCGTAATGGGAACTGCAATAAATTTCATAAGTCTATTGATATCTGTAATATTAATGTCAATTGGACGTTCGTTATACTCCGGCACAATGGAAGCTTTGGTATACGACTCCTTGAAAGAAAAGAAGAAAGAAAATAACTATGACAGAATAATCGCCAACATTACTACTATTCAACTTGTTGCTTTTGCTTTGTCGACAATTATTGGCGGGTTTATGTATTCAATTAATCCTGGTTTTCCATTTATTGCTGTCGGTATCATACATATAATTGGTTTATTTATAACATTTTTACTTAAAGAACCCAGAATTGATACAATAAAATTCTCATTTAATAATTTTTTAAAACAAACAAAATTGGGTTTTCATCAGTTGTTTAGCAACGAGGAAATAAAAAAACAGACAATTATTCTACTTTCAATAGGAATGTTTTTAGTGATTATGTATGAAGTTCTGAATGACATTTTGGCTGTAGAGTTTGGATTTAAAGAAAAACAACTCGGCGTTTTAATATCAACCGTCTACTTAATATCAGCGGGAGCCTCTCAGATTTCACCTAAAATTACAAAACGATTTGGGTATGCGATAAGTTTATTCTTAGTAAGTCTTTTAGTTGGTGTCTCATTAGTTGTCTCTCCAATTATCGGTATGATTTTAGGTGGCTTCACCATTATGCTTCGTTCCGGCCTTCAGTCGATCTTTAACAACGTTTCCTCAACTCTCATTAATAAAAGTGTTGAATCAAAATACCGAGCAACAACTTTATCTACATTTTCAATGTTACAAAAAATTCCATATGCGCTTTCAGCTTTTATGATTGGTAGCTTAATGGACTTGTGGTCTGCAAAAATATTCGCCTTTTTCTTAGGTATAATTCTTGTTGCATTGATAGCTATTCAAATAAAGAATTTCTCTTTTCAGAAAAAGCAATGAAATTTTTATATATAACTATAACAAAATTATATATTAGAAAAAAATGATCTCAAAATATAGAGATTGTGTTTCGAGTTTTTTATCTAGATTTTTTTGTGTATTCTTCAAGGCACTTAAAATGAAGAAGTGATTTTTTTTCTCATTGGTTTCCTTCGCGTTTTTTCTACACTGTTTGTATTTGATTCCAAAAAGGAGGTGAAAAAATTGGCAGCAGCAAGGAGAAGATCTTCTGCAAGAAGAACTGCAGCACGAAGATAGTAGGTGAGCATTTTGCTCCCTACTTTATGGTCTCATCTGAATAAATATCGGGAAAAAGTTAAATTTAAATCGTTTATGTGAGAATTATAAAGAGATGAGAATGATGGGTGGACATCAAAAGATACAATAATCCTTCGAATTTATTTAGTCCACATTATACCCAATTTTCTAAATTAAAGAAGAAGCGATAGCTATCTTCATTGGCTTTCTGGGTTCGTAGCTCAGCATGGTAGAGCAGCGGACTTTTATGCTGAAACTCTTAACCGTGAAGAAATCCGTTGGCCGTGCGTTCGAATCGCACCGAACCCACTAAAGGTGAACAATATGAATATAGAACATAAAAATATTGAAGAGAGGATGAAACAAAAAAAATATGAGTTTTGGCTAGATAGCTGGGCAAGAAAAGTTATTGAAAGAGAAAAAAGTCTAAAAAGAGGAATAAAAGTTTTCAGGTGTGAGTCAGGTCTCGGTGCTAGCGGAATTCCACATATTGGAAGTTTTGGGGATGTTATCAGAGCTAATGGAGTTGCGTTAGCATTAAAAGATGCCGGTGCAAAATCTGAATTAATCCCGTATTCTGATGACAGAGACGGGTTAAGAAAAGTGCCATTAGGATTACCAGATTGGCTAGAAAAATATATCGGCGTTCCTGTAACTAACATACCAGATCCGTTTGATAAATGTCATGATAGTTACGGTCACCACATGAGCTCTTTGTTGTTAGATGCTGTAGATAAAACTGGGATAGAATATGATCATCACTCAGCCACAGAGGATTATAGAAAAGGTGTATTGAATCAAGATATAGAAACCATTCTATCAAATGCAGATTTGGCTGGAAAAATTCTCAAAGATATTTTAGGCCAAGAAAAATTCAAAAAAAGTTTACCATATTTTCCCGTGTGTGAACAATGTGGAAAAATTTATACAACCAGATCATATGAACTACTACAGAAAGAACACAAAATTCTATATGTATGCGATCAAGAGTTCACAGGAAAAAATTCTAATAATGGACAAAAAATTCTAATAAAAGGATGCGGACATAAAGATGAAGCGAGCTACTTTAACGGAACTGGCAAATTAAGCTGGAAGGTGGAATTTGCTGCTAGATGGCACGCCTTGAAAATTTTGTTTGAACCCTTCGGAAAAGATATATTAGACTCAGTAAAAGTAAACGATGAAATAGGTAGACAAATATTCAAATGGGAACCGCCTTTACATTTTATGTATGAAATGTTTTTAGATAAAAGTGGAAAAAAAATATCCAAATCTGTGGGGAACGTGCTTTCGCCGCAAGTTTGGTACAGATATGCCAGTGTAGAAAGTTTAATCTTACTAATGTTGAGAAGACCCGAAGGCACCAGAGAAGTAAATGTAATAGATATACCAACTTATATGGACGACGTCCAAGAACTAGAAAAGGTTTTTAGAAAAATAAAAAAAGTTGAAAATAAGAGGGATGAGTTTAATGAGAAAAGATTGTTCGAATACATAAATCTATTGAAAAAACCAGAAGTATCAGGTATTTTCATCCCATACAGAGTAATGGTAGAAATAGCCAAAATATTGCCAGAAAAAAATCAACTTGAATTTACTGAGAACAAATTAAAAGAATTTGGATATTTGAAAGAAAATATGAAAATAGACCAAAACTTTTTGAAAAATTATCTTGAATTTACTAAAAAATGGGTTGAAGATTTCGAAAAATCTGAAATTTCAGAGACACTTATTTCAAACCAAGAAAAAGAAGCATTGAAAGAATTGATAGAAATAATAAAACATGAAAACGATGAAGAAAAACTACAAATAAAAATATTTGAAACAGCGAAAAAACACGACATCAAACCTATAAGATTTTTTACAGTAATTTACCAAATAATTTTGAGGCAAAACAGAGGACCTAGACTAGGAAGCTATATAATTCAGAGGGGCAGAGAAGAGATAAGTAAACTATTGAGTAACGCTATAAAATAATTATTTACTAATAATTTAAGTATGCAGATTGATTCTAAAATAATAAAAAATGAAAATGCCCTATCTACAGAATTTATGCCAGAAATATTACCACACAGAGAATCGCAAATACAATTTATAGCTAAAAATTTAGAACCTGCAAGCAGAGGGCGAAAACCACAAAATATATTCATAAACGGACCCCCAGGAATAGGGAAAACTGCTTCCATAAAATTTGTGTTCAAACAGTTTGAAGAATACTCTGGAATCAGATCGGTTTATATCAACACTTGGGATTACAGCACCTCTTCCGCATTATTGACGAAAATAACTACAGAGTTGGGAATATTTGTACAAAGAAGAGGAATATCAAAAGACGAAATAATAGAAAGGCTAGTCGATGGATTAAAAAAAGTAAATAAAGGAGTGATTATTTGTTTGGATGAGATAGATCAGTTGATAAAGAAAGATGAGGGGGCTTTGTATGATTTATTAAGATTGAATCAGTATGTGGAAAATCCTATAGGAATAGTTGCCATTTCTAACTACAAAAATATCTTTCTCAATTTGGAACCGAGAATTATGAGCAGTTTGGATCTAGAAGAAATATCATTTAAACCATATACACTAGATGAAATGAAAAGTATATTAAATGAAAGGTGCAAAGACGCCTTCAAAGGTGGCGTTGTAGAAGATGGTGTAGTCTTATTATGCGCCAATCACGCTATAACTAGAGGTGGAGACGTTAGAGTTGGGTTGGAGTGTTTAAGAAAAGCTAGCAGATTAGCTGAAGATGATAATTCTGAAAAAATTACTGTTTATCATGTAAAAAGTATATTACTTACAGTGAAATCCGTAAAAATGAGTATAATAAAAGGAAACGTAGAAGGTGTTGATAGAAGTATTGTTGATTTGTTGGAAACAGGAGATGATATAACATCAACAAATCTTAGAGAAATATACTCGAAAAAATATGGAAACATTAGTCATGTGGCTTTTAGAAAACATTTGAATTATCTAAAAAATTCTGGAATCATAAAAGAAAGAAAAACCAGAGAAGGGTCAAGAGGAAGAAAGGTTTACATTTCTTTAGTGAAAAGAAAGGTTTTTAAGTGATTAACTATTCATATGTTAAGACATAGCGAAGTGGAGCAGCCATCCAAAAAATGGACTGTAATGGAGTGCTCGCAGGGCTCATAACCCTGAGGTCCGTGGTTCAAATCCACGCTTCGCTAATATTTGGTGATAAAATGAAAATTTTAGTGTTCTTACATGGCACTCTAATTATGCATAAAAACGCAGAAGGTAAAAATCGAGAAGAAAGAGTAATCCAAGCTTTGAATAATGACGAATCTGTTCACGACTATTCTTCATATATCCCTGTTGGTAATGCTGTTAAAAAGTTGAAAGCGTGGCAAAAACAGGGAGCAGAAATTTTATATCTGAGTTCCCATCAAACAGCAGAAGATGTAAAAAAAGATAAACTAGTTTTAAAAAAGTATGATTTTCCTAAAGGACATATTTTTTATCGCCGAAAAGAAGGAATTTACAAAGATATTGCTGAAAGACTTGTTCCGGATATATTAATCGAAGATGACTGTGAAAGCATTGGTGGAGAGAAAGAAATGACAATAACTTTCGTTAAACCAGAAATTAAACGGAGAATAAAATCGATTGTTGTAAAAGAATTTAGTGGAATTGATCATCTGCCAGATAAAATTTCTGAACTTAAAAAGTATTAATTAATGAAAAATTATTCTAACTCTCTAGCTGTCAAAGCCTCTATTCTACTCTCCAAATCTTTTATTTTTTCATCTTGGAGTCTAGCCAGAACAAGAATATCGTCAACTTTTTTCGAAAGATGGGAAAGATATTTGGAGACGGTGTCTATCTGTTTCATCACTTCTTCAAATTTTTCCATGTTGTCTGATTTAGCTTGAACGTTAATTCTAAATTTTTCTGGATTATAGTTAAATGTTTCTTCTTTATTTTTGAACACAATATCACTAATATTAGAAAAGCAATTAAAGTTTTAAACATATACCTGACTAGTATTTGATAGCGGGTCCATAGTCTATCGGTCAGGACGCGGCCCTTACAAGGCCGAGAGACCAGTTCAATTCTGGTTGGACCCATCTAAAATAATCGTTCTCGGAAAGTATTTTAATGTTTGTTGAGTATAGATTGTCATGGATCAAAAAGAAATGCAACAGAAAATTATGAGATATCAGCAGTTACAAAAAAGGATGGAAATGATGAACAACAGAAGGGAAATGTTCCTAAATAGAATGGTAGAAATTCAGTCTACTTTGGAAGCATTAGAAAATATAGAAAACTCAAAGGAAGGCGAAATAATGTTGTCTTTAGGTTCTGGCGTATATATTTCTGCAAAATTATCTGAAAATAATAAAATTCTGATGATGATCGGAGGGAATATCGCCACAGATACAACCTTAGATGATGCCAAAAAAACCGTTGATGAATATAAAAAGGAAACAGAAGCTACAATAGAAGTCTTTGAAGATGAGATAATAAAATATGCTGGAGAATTATCCGAACTCCAACCCGAAGTAAAAGCCATAATTGAAAAAAGTAGATAGTATGTTTGATTTTCTAAAGAAAAAAATCAGTAATGTTGTTTCTTCTGTAACAAAAATGGTTACAAAAGAGAATAAATCAAAACCGAAAAAAGAAAAGAGAGAGAAGGAAGTTAAAGAAAAAAAAACGACAGTAAAGGAAGTTGCGGAAAGAATATTCAAAAAGGTTACAGAAAGGCAAATAACAGAAGACGACGTTAATAATATTTTCAATCAAGTTGAAATTGACTTACTTGAAGCTGATGTAGCTGTTAGCGTTATTGACAAATTCAAAGAAGATTTAAAAAATAGTTTATTAGGAAAAGACACGAAAAGAACACAAGTAAAGGAAGTGATAGAAAATAGTTTCAGAAACAGTTTATTAGAGGTTTTAACAACACCTGAAATTGATTTAGAAAAAATAATACATAAAAAAAGAAGTGAAGGTAAACCTGCCTTATTTATTTTTCTTGGATTTAATGGTAGCGGAAAAACAACTAGTCTGGCTAAATTTGCAAAATGGCTCATAGACAAGAAATATTCAGTTGTTTTTGCAGCAGGGGATTCATTCAGAGCTGCCTCAATAGAACAATTAGAAGAACACGCCAATAAACTAAGAGTAAAGGTTATAAAACATCAATACGGAGCTGATCCTGCAGCTGTTGTATTTGATGCAGTTAAACATGCAGAATCGCATAACATAAATGTCGTACTAGCAGACACTGCTGGAAGAACACATGTAAATAAAAATTTGATGGACCAGTTAGAAAAGGTTTGTAGAGTAAATAAATCTGATTTAAAAATTCTTGTGTTAGATAGTTTAACAGGAAATGATATTATCAGCCAATGCGAAATGTACGATAAAGCTGTAGGTGTTGATGCTTTGATCCTGACTAAAGTAGATGTAGTTGAAAAGGGTGGTGGCATATTGTCAGCGGCATATGTTCTTAAAAAACCAATATTATTTCTGGGAATAGGTCAAGAATATGAAAATTTTGAAAAATACAACCCTAATAAAATTGCAGAAAATTTATTGTGAGTTCAATGCCTAATTTAAAGGAACTGGAACAAAGAGTAGAGAAAATAGAAGAAAGAAATAAGAAAGTTGAGAACGATAAAGCCTGGGAAACAAGTTATACGAGAAGGATTTTGCTCTCAATATTTACATATTTAGCAATCGGGTTGTACTTGAATTCAATAAATATACTTAAACCTTGGATAAATGCTATCGTCCCTACTTTGGGATTTATGATATCCACTCTAACTTTACCGTTCTTTAAAAAATTATGGCTGAAATATGCCCATAAAAATAAGCGTATTTCATAAATCAAATCTATAAGTTTAAAAAAACCACTTTATATTTATCATAGAGAAATATGCTGAATTTTGGTAAAGGTATAACCGATTTAATTAAAAAGGTTTTGACCAGATCTAGTATTGACAGAGAAGCTATAGAAGAAATAGTGAAAGGCTTGCAGAGAATCCTGTTGCAAGCAGATGTCGATGTAAAACTTGTTTATGACCTATCTAACACTATAAGAAAAAGATGTATTCAGGAAAAAATATCGACTGGGCTCACAATAAGAGAACATGTTATGAAGGTAGTTTATGAAGAAATAACTAATCTCCTAGGAAAAGAAAGGGCGGAATTGCTGGGCAAAAAAAGAATTATGATGGTGGGTCTCTTTGGTTCTGGTAAAACAACTACCACGGCTAAACTTGCAAAATTTTTCCAAAAGCAAGGGCTGAAACCTGCCATGATAGCATGTGATTACCACAGACCTGCCGCACCGCAACAATTACAACAACTGGGTGATAAACTTCATGTTCCAGTTCATATCAATGACGATAAAAATCCTTATAATGCAGTAAAAGAAGGTCTGGGAAAATTTGAAAAATATGATGTCATAATCGTCGATACCGCAGGTAGAAACGCCTTGGACAATGAATTAGCAGAAGAACTGAAAGAGTTATACAAGATATTTCAGCCAAGCGAAACTTTGCTCGTTATACCCGCCGACCTCGGCAGAACTGTCGGGAAGCAAGCAGAAGAATTCCATAAATTAGTAGGTGTTACTGGAGTTATTGTCACAAAAACAGACGGCACAGCAAAAGGTGGTGGAGCATTGTCATCTTGTTCTATCACTAAGGCAAAGGTGAAATTCATTGGAACGGGAGAGAAAATTGAAGATTTAGAATCTTATGATCCTGTAAGATTTGTTTCAAGACTACTTGGAATGGGTGATCTGCAAGCGCTAATTGAAAAGGTAAAAGATGCGGAATTCAAAGAAGAAGATGCGGAGAAACTATTATCTGGTAAATTCACTCTGAAAGATTTTTATGATCAACTGGTCGGTATGGAGAAAATGGGACCATTATCTGGAGTCATGGAAATGATACCCGGACTGGGGCATAATGTTCCAGAAAATTTGATGCAGTTGCAAGAAACAAAAATGAAAAAATTCAAATATATCATAGATTCAATGACACATGAAGAAAAAGAAAAACCAGAAATAATTCATGCTTCAAGAATCAAAAGAGTCGCTAAGGGATCAGGAACGTCTGAAAAAGATGTTAGAGATTTACTGAAGCAATTCGAACAATCCAAAAAATTAATTAAGAAAATAGGCGGCATGGGCGGATTAAAAAGAGGCCAACTAGCAAAATTGGCAAAGAAATTTGGATTGAAAATATAATTTCTTAAATTGAGGTTAACCAATGAAAGAATTCATTCTAAAAGCATCATTAGCAACCACTGCAGATTTTTCCCTAAACGATCTGCCTGGAGCTGGCAGAATGGATGTTGTTTGTAGATCAATAAATTCTGCTTTTTGGATCTCCGATGGTTTAAGAAAAAATACAAAAATGTATATAGTATTAGAAGGTAAGCCTAACCCGTCGCTAACAATAGAATTAGATTCGTCAAAAATTAAGAGGTTTTCTCCTGATGAAAGAAATATTGCGTCTCATATAAAAATTGCTATTAACAAATTCAATGAATTTGGAGGCACCGTAGAGTCAGAACCGGGTGTTATTATAATGAAAAAAAATTTCAAAGAGCTAATAAGTAGCAAGCGCGAAAATACGCAATTGATTTATCTCGATCCTTCGGGTGTTGACATAAGAGGATTCGGATTTAAAGAAAATTTTTGTTGCATTCTAGGCGATCATATCGGGATAGACGAGAAAACGAAGAATTTACTAGATAAACTTAGTGTTGAAAAAATATCGGTCGGCCCCAATGTTTATTTATCTTCAACTGTCATAGCTGTAATAAATAACGAATTAGATAGAAGAGGCATTTAAATGGACATTAAAGAGAAAGCAATAGCAATTATGAAAGACAGGTTTGTATGCGATAATTGTTTAGGAAGAGGATTCGGCGCATTGCTCACGGGATTAACTAATGAGCAAAGAGGCGAAACTATTAGGAGATATTTGGCATTCTTAGTGGATTCTGGAGAAAATGTTAATGTTAATGAATCAAATTTTTTTGGAATTGAATTTAGAAATATCAAAGTTAAGACTAAAGAGTCTGGCAAATGCTCTCTTTGCAACAATCTTTTCAAAATATTAAAAAAAAAAGTAAAACCACTTATTAAGCAATTGCAAAAATATGAGTTTAAGACACTGCTTATCGGTACAAACTTACCCTCAAATTTGTTAGAGATAGAACAAGAATTATGGAACAAGATAGGCGTGGAATGGGTAGAATCAATCAGAACAGAAGTGAATAGAGAGTTAGGTAAAGAAATATGTAAAATTATGAAAAAGGAAATGGATAGGAAAAATCCGGATATCACTATACTCTATGATTTTCAAAGGAATTCAGTTAAATTACAAGTCAGATCATTATATATTTTTGGCAAATACCAAAAATTAGTTCGCGGCATACCTCAAACTAAATGGAAAAGAAAAATCTATAAAACGTCCGTGCAAGAAATCATAGCTAAACCTTTATTAAAACATTCAAAAACTGTGGATACAAGTTTCCATGGAGAAGGGAGAGAAGACATAGATGTCAGATGTATGGGATGGAGACCATTTGTAATAGAAATACTCAATCCTATAAGAAGATATTTTGATCTGAAAAAAATAGAAAAAGAGATAAATAAATCGAGTAAAGTGAAGGTCAAAGAGTTAAGATATACCAACAAAAACGTTGTTAGAGACATAAAAACAGTAAAACATGACAAAACATATCTGGCAACCATAACTTTTGATAGTGAAATAAAAAATCTTAACAAATTAGCTGGATTAAAAAACACTGTTATATCGCAAAATACCCCTGTAAGAGTCATAAGAAGAAGAACTGATAAGCTAAGAAGAAGACTCGTGAAGGATATCAAATTTAAAAAACTAGACAGTAAGAAGATTGAACTCAAAATAACTTCTCAATCCGGCTTATACATAAAAGAACTCATTACAGGGGATGAAGGAAGAACTACGCCTAATGTAGCTGATCTATTAGACAACAAAGTAAAGAAAATTGAACTAGATGTAATAAAAATCCATGAAAAGTTACCCAAACAGTCATTTTTATGAAATCTGAAAAGGTTAAAAATCTTAAATATAGAAGTTTATAGAATAAAGTGATTGAAAATGCCTATAAAATCCAAGGGACCGAAAAGAAAGACCAGAAAGCTCTTAAGGAGAGGTAATAGAGAAAGACTGACTATAAACAAGTATTTACAGGAATTTGAAATAGGTAACATGGTTCTCATCAGACCTATGCCTTCAAGCCACAAAGGAATGCCTTTTAAGAGATTTACAGGCAAAATAGGCGTGATAACAAATAAAAGAGGGCAATCGTATATTATCAAAGTAATGGATGGAAATAAAGAAAAACAGGTAATTTCCAGGCCAGAACATATCAGGTTGATTTAGATGGAAGAGATATTAAAAGAAAGGTTAATATCAAATGCTGAAGCTTTAGAAATACTCAAAGAGAGGAGCAAGGAGATAGAACTGGGGTATGAGCAAAAAAATGCTTTTGAACATCTCAAAAAATATACAAAAATTAGCGAAAAAAATGCTATAGAATTAACCGAAAAATTAAAGGAAATATCAAAATTAACAGAGAGGCAGATAATAAGTATAGTGAACTTGCTGCCTAAAGATAGGGATGAAGTAAGAGTTATTCTGGATAAGGATTACAAAAACTTGACAGAAGAAGAAAAAGCACTTATTCTTGAAAGAGTAAATAAGTTTGTATAAACAGGG
This sequence comes from uncultured archaeon, assembly GCA_964373165.1. Classification (GTDB taxonomy): domain Archaea; phylum Aenigmatarchaeota; class Aenigmatarchaeia; order CG10238-14; family CG10238-14; genus JAGVVZ01. Next base: position 8,102 of record CAYJTF010000003.1, on the reverse strand, counting down.
TTGTTCTGTATGAAAGACGAATATATTATAGTCTTGGATTTCCTTCCAAAAGGCATGGCTGCAAGTAGGAGAGCGGAGCCTGTTGTTTTGGGAATAGGAAATAAATTCTTAAATCTATTAGAGATCATTCTTAAACCAGATGAGACTGTTAAATCGGGAGACCTGGTTTATGTTGGAGAAGGAAAATGGGACAAAGTAAAACTAATAAAAGGCAAAATAAGATATAACGAATTAACGAGTTATGCAAAAACAGAATTGGAAGTAGCTATCGATAAGATAATTAACGAGAATGAACAAAAATTCGTAGACTTCTTTAACAAGACTGGACCCCTAACTACACGTCTTCACACTTTAGAATTGCTACAGGGCATAGGAAAAAAGCATATGTGGGAGATATTGAAAGCAAGAAAGAATAAGCCTTTTTCTGATTTCGAAGATTTGAAAACTAGAGTTGAAATGTTACCAGACCCCAAAAAGATGGTAAAAAAGAGAATAATAGACGAATTAAAAGAAATAGATAGGCATAGGCTATTTGTACCTTACTGATTATTGCTCTTTACATCTGTCTCTTTCATAGCTATTGAAACAGAAACCCAAATTATTCCTGCTATCAGAAACAAAGCAAAAGATATCAGCGCAGCAAGAAAATAGCTAGAAGGCGACGTACCCAAATTGATTTCAGCATTCCCGGCTATAGTAGATGCCAAAAAAGCGGAAAACGCCCCTAACACTAAAAGTAGAATTATCTTAGAATTAAGATATTTATCATTTTTAGATTTACTCATCAATTAAATATTATAAGAAGTAGATTTAAAATCATAGCCCTCTGCTCATTCCTATTATATCCACAGATTGAACGCCTTCTATTGTTGCTATTTCATCAGCAACTTTATCAGCTAATCCTTCTTCTTCATCTAGAACTTTAATTATTTTAATGAAATTTAACCCAAAACCGATTGGAACTACTTCCATTTTTTGAGGCTGAAATTTTTTAGTTATCTCTCTTTGTAGTTCGTCCATATTCGTTTCTACGCCTTTAGGCATCACTCTATATGTAACGATAACTGTTCCCTTGCTCATAGAATCAACTAAGGACCTTCAAAGCCACAAGGACATTTATAAATATTTGATAATCTTTTGCATTTTGAACATCTGAAAATGTCTATCTTTCCGCAAGCAGGGCACTTAAATTGAACGAAATTCGTATCACCTAAGAGGTTGGTTTTACAGCTACTACACTTCATTTCTTCCTTTTCTTCTACCAATATATCACCTTGAAATCCTCACAAGTATTTTGTTGTTATTATTTTAAAAGCTTGTGAGCTACCCCCATTTAAAGGGTCTCCTATTTCTTAGATCAAACTTGCTGATCATTCAGTAGAGGTTCATTCTCCATAGGCGTAAATTTCTGTTGCTCCAACAGTATTGCTTTTTTAAGTATATTTATTGCCGAATTATAATCCCTATTCATAACCAATTTACAGTTAAAACATTTAAATGTTCTCGTTTTTAATTTTTTGTCTATTATTCTTCTGCAATTTGAACATGTTTGTGTTGTATTCCTCGGCTCTACCATTATAACCTGAACACCAGCACTTTCAGCCTTGTATTCAAGCATTTGGATAAATTTAGACCATGAAGCGTCCATTATTGATTTAGCTAGATAATGATTCCTTGTCATATTTTTAATTCTCAGATTTTCAACAGCTATGAACCCATAGTTATTAACATAATATCTTGAAAGTTTATGCAAAAAATCATTTCTTTGATTCACAATTTTTTCATAAATTTTTGCTACTTTTAGTTTTTGTTTTATTTTATTTACTGAATCTTCTTTCTTTCTAGAAAATCTTCTTTGTTCCTTTTGTAATTTATGAAGATTTCTATCAAAATATTTTTGGTTATTAAAATAGTTCCCAAAGCTATCACAAACATAATTTAAAATTCCCAAATCTATACCAACCTTTTCATTAATTTGCGTTTTACTTATCTTTTCTTCTGTTTCAGCAACAATAAAAGCGAACCATTTATCTGATGGGTGTCTTTTAATTATTATTTGCTTAATGTTTCCTTTTATACTTCTATGCACCCTCATTCTTATATCTCCAATTTTTGATAGATGGAGTTTTTGAAATCTTTTCCCCGTAATGATAATTCTAAATCCACTTTGGTTATAAGTAAATGTTTTAAACCAATTTTTACTTTTGAATCTTAATTTACCTACTTTCTTACTATTTTTCTTTAGTTTTGATAGTGTCTTTAAATTGGAAAACAAACGATGATTTTCATATTGTAAAACTTTTGAATAAACATTAGACAATTCTGGATTTTCTTCTTTTAATTTTAAAATTGAGTGTTGGAGTTCGTTTCTGTTTATATCTTTTTGATTATTTAATTTTTCAAGAAGATTATTATAAGTAAATCTGCATTTATCAATAGTCCAAACTAGTTTATTTTTCTGGTTCTTTGATGGATATAATCGGAATTTATAGCTAATTTGCATTTACACCCCAATAATATTTTTAAGTAATATAGTATACATGCGTTTGTAGGAGTAGAGTTTCTTTGAACGCAAAAAAGAAGGAACCATATGCTTTGTTCAATAATAAATAAGACATTTAAAACCTAAAAAAATTATTGAGCTTTTATAAGTTTTATTTTAAATAAATAGGATTTTATAATCTTTTTTATATATTTTAAAGCATTTTTTATTTAATTAAGCAAGAATATACTTTTTCTTAGCCAATATTATTTAATGCCCCTGTGATGCAACTAGGATAACATAGGAGCTTGCGGAGCTTCTTATCCGGATTCAAATTCCGGCGGGGGCATTTAATTGAACTAAACTCATTATTGCATAAAATAACTGAAAAATATGAAATTCGTGTTTAAAAATTACATCTAAAAGTCACAGATATTTTTTCATAACTTCTTTAACTGGTTTGGCCTTTTTCCAAATAGTCCCAAAATAATCTGCTAATGTGTTTGCAATCCCTTTGTTTTTGATCCAAATACAAATTTGTTCTTCTAATGGAGTAGTCTTACCATAAATACCAATTCTTACTTCTTCTCTGTCATGGACAGCAAAATCTATATCATTAAGTGGATAATGTCTTATTTGGGTTTTTTGATATTTTAAGAATTTGTTTAGTTCTTCGACATTCTCTTTGTTCACACAACATAGCATTCTAAATTTTACTCCGCGTTTAGTCAGTTCGTTTTCTAGTTTGGCCAAGCCATAACTGAAAGTAAAATAAGATCCTATAAAATAGAGTTCTTCTTTTTTGGTTCTTTTTATCATCTCATATGCTTTCCTATCCCAGGCATCCTTACCTTTTAACAACCAGACACCTTCTTTTGGCACGTTCTGTATGTTTAGTTTTATAGAATTAGTCATCTCTTTTAATTTTTTGAACTCTTCTTCTTTCAAATTTATAAAATTGTTGATCGCTATTCTTATGTCAATTACTTTATATTTTTTCGGTTCTGAAAGGAATATTTCAACAAAGCCTTTACTTTCTAAGGAATCTAGCACATCATATATTCTGCTTTGTGGTATGCCTGATTTTCTGCTTATTTCAGATGCTTTAGATTCATTTAATTTCAAAAGAGCTAAATAAACTCTCTTTTCGTATTCCGTAAGTTGGACGCTTTCCAACAACTTTTCTACTTCCATACTACTACAAAATTGGGTGCTATAACTAAATATACATTCCACAACTACCAATTAGTAGTGGAAATAATATGAGCAAAATCAAAAATCTGTGGAGTAATTTTGATTTTAACAATTTGAAATTAGCTATAAAAAATTCAAAGAAATCATCTGCCTTAAAGTTATTTCCAGGTGGTGCTGTTGTAGCAAGAAAAAATAATATTTTATCATCCGCAATTAGCTCATCCTATCCAACTGCTAACAAACATGCCGACTCCGAATCTGTTGATAAGGCTATAGATAAAGAAAAGAAACAACTAACAGAATATACTTTATATTGTTCTGTAGAACCTTGTATAATGTGTCTTAGCAGGGCATTCTGGACAGGAATAAGAAGGGTAGTTTTTGCTGCGAGTAGAAAATCTACAAAAAACGATTATTATGAAGGTAACCATAACAACAAAAAGGTATTATCCGAGTTTAATGAAAAGATGGAATACATTCATCTATCAAAATTAGAAAAGGAAGCTCTCAATATAATACACGAATGGGAGAAAAGAGGAGGATTCAACCAATAATTTGTTATTTCAAATCAACCTTCATAAAATCATAAGCAATTTTTGTATTTTCAAATAACTTTTTTGCTTGTTCTTCCAGTTCTTTCGTATCAGTATATCTCCTACTTATATGAGTCAATATCAATTTTTTTACGTTTGCTTTTTTTGCGAGTTCAGCGGCCGCTTTTACGTCTGTGTGAGACTTCTCAGCTACATCTTCTTCTAAAAACGTACCATCATGAATCAATACGTCTGCATCTTTAGATAAATTCATAATATTTTTATGGGGTTTGGTATCACCCGAATAAACAACTTTCAATCCCGGTTTGACATAGCCGACATCCTCCATTCTAATCGTTTTACCTTTCCATTCTAGCTTTCCATCAGCCTTTAACTTTTTCAGCCAAGGTCCTCTATTTATGTCATATTTTTTTAGTTTATCCTCATCTATATTCCATTTATCCTTTTCTTTAAAACAGAAAGCAACTGCCGGAACTGTATGATAAGCTGGAACTGATAAAACTTCATAGTCATCTGTTTCAACAATTTTAGATACTTCGTTTCCTTCAAATTTCAAATTAAAAGCTTTTATTGGAAATCTCATGCCGAAATAGCCTAAATCAAGTATATTCGAGACGAATCTCTCTGCCTCAGGCCCATATATCTCTAATGGTTCCTTTCTCTTCTCCAGGTTCATAGTTTGAATCATTGGTATCAAGCCAGCAAAATGATCAGCATGCCAATGTGTGATAAATATCTTCTTTATCTGCATAAAGCTTATGCCAGATTTCATCAGTTGTTTTTGTGTGCCTTCGCCACAATCAAAAAGAAAAACGTCTCTGTAATAAGAATAGTACTCCATAACTATAGCTGGGTGGTTTCTGTTCAAAGTAGGAATACCGGATACCGTTCCTAAAAATGTTATTGTAATCATATCCTTAATTTTGTAAAGTTAATTAATTATACCTGCTATTTCTTTGCGAATACAAACAAGTCCCATGGTTTATTTTTATTTTTAATCTCTAATAACCTCTCCTCACCATAATCCTCCCATGGATAAAAAATCTTTCTTAATTTTATGTTTTTGAAACCCGCCTTTTTCAGTCTATATTTTAATTCAAACCTATAATAATGTTTTTGCACAAGGCCGTCATAATTATAAGTACCGAGAACAAAATCACAATTCTCAAATGACATGACTTTTTTTGCCTTTTCAATGGCTAAATCGTGATCTCCTCCTTCTTCTATGGCTTTTTCCATGCCTAGCAAACCCATTAATAATACAGCATCCATTGTTGGAAAAGTACCAAGTAGTATACCATCATCTTTTAGTACATCGTGAAGTTCTTTAAACATTTTATTAATATCGATAATATTTGGCATTAGTATTGAGTTAACAGCAATTACGACATCAAACTGATTATGGAATTCTGACAAATCTCTTGCATCTTTTACATGAAGAAAAACGTTTTTCATATCCTTTGTCAATTCTTTTGATTTTTCAATCATTTTCAGAGATATGTCTATACCAACAACTTTTTGAAATTTCTCTGAAAGGTGTGGAAGAAAATTTCCAACGCCTGTTCCTATATCTATCACTGACTTGCTGTTCACATTCTCTATTTTATTATCGATATACCAGAAAATTGGATTAGAAATTCCTTCAGAAAACGGACCTAAAATGTTGTCTGAGTAAGCTTTGGCTATTTTGTTCCAGTGTCTTATTTGTTCTTTTACTTCCATGCAAATAATTAATGATTAAAATAATTTAAATCAGGAGAGAATTTTTTTAAAAAAATTAATTAATTTGTCTCTAATTTTTATGAAATGCCCTACACTTTTTAGTTTCTCAACTGATTTCTGAGTTGTGTTTTCAGTTTTCAATGATTCTTTGATAGATTCTTTGACAATGGTTTTGCATGCAACATCAGAATTTTCATTTATTTCTATTTCTTTGGAAATATTCAGGCCCAGACCTCTGCCAATAATATCATATTTTCCATATCTGTATTTACCGTCGCAATTGGGCAATAAGTAAAGTGGAACAGAAAATCTATAATGCTTCATTTTAGAACTAATATGCAAAGAATACACATCACTGATCTTGTTACCACTATGATCTTGTACCCAAAAATTAATCGCGGATTCAGAAGTGTTTCCTCTGAATATATCTATATCTAATATAAACGACTCTCCAAACTTAATTCGATTTTCAGTTTTAATTTTGCTAATTTTTATAATTGATTCATGACCACCGGCTTCCACTTTTTTTTGAATAGTTATGTTCTCATTATCTTCATTATTCTTTTCATTGAAATCAAGGCACGAAATACCTGATATTTTTGATTTTACAATGAAAATACCTGATATTTTAGGAGTCCACTGAAAAATTTTAGAACTTTGACAAACTATTTCAACAGTGGAGTTATCTCTATTTTTTATTAAATTTCCATTTTGATCTTCAATCCAATGCTCTATTTCTATCTTGTTCTTCTTTTTATTACAATCCAAGTTTTCCAATCTGATCTTATACTTTATCTTTTCTGTCAAATCAAAGGAATGTTTGTCTGTGTTTACAGAAATCTTGAAATCACATCTATTACTATCAGGTTTTAGAATTGTCGTGGTGACTTCAGAAGTCGTTATGGTTGTTGTAGTGGACGTTTCTTCCTTAACTGTTGGGATTGTAGTTGTATCTTCCGAAATAGAGCAGTCATTTTCCAAACCCGGTGAAGGTGCACATTCTATCCATTTGTTGTTAATTAATTGAAGAGAATTACCGTTGTTTTTTCCTCCAATATTTGGGGTGTATGTTACAGCCTCAAAAAAATCTTTTCCCTCGTTGTCACTTAACTTAATAGTATCTCCATTATTGGATAACGACATTATAGTATCAATTATAGTACCTTCATAATCCGAAAAATCTTGTAGAAAAGTTGTAGGATTATCTGCCAATATCAAATATTCTCCTGGGTATATTAACATAGGATCTATAAATCCACTTTTGTTTAATTTATGATTGTTTCCATCGTTGAAACGCCAGCTACCCTCGGATTCGCCTCCAACTATTTCAATTTCCTCTTCACCATCATTATAAATCTCAATCCACTCATGATTATTATCATTACCAATAGGATCGTACATTATTTCCGTAACTATCACTTTTGATTCAGAAACAACACAAAACAAATCTAAAGCTAGAATCAAACTGACACAAAACAGTTTATTTTTTAGCATATCTGACAATATTTTGAATTTATCAAAATTTAATTTTTCATGATTGAATATATATACCACTTATCAGTAAGAATTATTTGCCCAAATTACTAGCTCACACTTACAAAAAAACGTCATACTTTTACTTCATTATATATTTTTTATTATATATTTTAATTTTACTAATTCTAATTTATACTATAAAAAATAATAATTTAAATCACTATATTATTTCTATTATTTTATTAAATATATTTTTTAATTAAACGACTAAACTATATAAGTATGTTTTCACTTAATATAATAAGATGATAATGGCGTTAAGTCAAAACAATCTTTCAAAGCTGTTTTTAAGGCTAAAACCGGTAAATATAGTTATTTCACTAAAAAGAGGTCCGAAGTATGCAACGCAAATTTCTAAGGATGTGGATTGTACTTATTCTCATGTTGTAAAATTACTAGAAGAGTTAGAAGATTTAAGATTAGTGGCATTTAAAAAACAGGGGAGAATAAAGATCATAGAGTTAACAGAAGACGGGCAGGATCTGGCACATTCTATTGAAGGTGTCATGATGAAATTAAATAGAGTAAAGGAAATCGCTGATAAAAATAAGTAAGTGACGCTAATTAGCGATGAAAAATGCCGTTCTTTTGATTTTGATATGTCTCTCGTGTTT
>CAYJTF010000002.1:17161-56703 GCA_964373165.1 uncultured archaeon | reverse complement strand
AAGAACTCTAGATAGCTTTAAATACCTTTTATTGCATATAAAGCACTATGGCAGATGAAAAAACTGGACAATTAAGTTTATGGAGAAAATTAGCGTTAAGAGGATTAAATAGTATAAAATACACACCTGGTCTTTGGTTTTTAAATGATGGAATTAGAGGAAGAATGATAAATGTATACAGAAATGAGATATTAGGCGAAGGGAATCTCTACAGAGCAACATTAGAAACTGCTAGAAGACATGGCGATGGTGATGATATAAGATTAAATACGTTTGGTGGTTTATTAATTTCTACTGCCCTAATGTATGAAGCTTTAGTACATTCGTTAGAAAAAAAACCTCAAACGGGTGATGATTTTAGACTTGCTTATGGTTGCTTACTAAGAACAGCTAACTCAATACTAGATCTAAGACAATATAACAGAGGACAAGCTACTGCCTACGCAACAGCTACAGCTTAGTTCAGAAAATAAATTTTTATTTCTTCATCTTGCACATTCTAAGAGCATCAATATCTGGGGGATTGTGAGTAAAGTTGTTCAAAAAAAGTTGAGAAGTTATTCAATAATAAAATAAGATAAGATAAAATGGAACTAATTTATTTCTTAGTTTTTCGTTTCTTCGATTTTGATTTCTGTTTTGGTTTTGACTCGCTCATTTTTTTAAAATTTCTTATTTTTTCTCCAATTTTTCCCAAATAATCAAAATAAGTCAGTAGCCCTACTAAATTATTTTTATTATCCACGACTGGAAGAGACATAAATCCTTTTTCATACATAAATCTCCCAGCCTTATCGAGATCATCACTCTCTCTTACAGTAACTACAGGGCTAGACATTATATCCTTGAATTTTAATTTTGTATAGTCTGTTTCGTTTTTTATTTTTTTCACTAAATCATTATTCGTTACTATTCCAACAGGCTTCTTGTCTTTTACTACAAGCAGAATATGGCAGTATCTATTTTTAACCGATAAAAGATTTTCATCAGCATTCACTATCTGATGTTCATCATCAATATTGCAATCTTTTACTTTCATTACTATATATTTTATATTTCCGATAATTTATATTTATGTTATGGTAAAAGAACCTGTAAAAACTCATGTTGAACCTAGTTATAAAGTAGCTGAATACTTGTTAGAAGTTTTGTCTAGATATAATCCTGATGTTGCTGGAGTTGCAATCAGGTATCCTAATGTAAAAAAGGAGATGGTTTATAGACTAGGTAAAGATATTAATGCAGTTGCCTATGGGCTTGTAGCAGACTTTGGCGATGCGGTGTGGGAAAAATTAGAAGATGCATTAAGTGTGGCTATTGGCACACCTACTGGAGGTGCTGGACTTCTTCCCGTAGAAATACTCGGATTTTTAATTGAGAGGGTTATTCTAGCACCGGCAGAAAAGGCATATCACGAAACGATGAATATTTATCATCCCAATCTAAGCGGATTCCTTAGATTATATCAATTTTTAACGGAAATTCCTGGTATAGATACTGTTGCTAGCGTAATACCAGAAAAAACTTTAGCAGCCACAGGCGCTCTGATTTATGATGTTTGGAGGATTTCTAGAAAAGCAAGAGAGTATAATAGAGATTATGTAAGAGAATTGTATGAGGACGAAAAAGTGTTGGGTGTTCCTGGATATATAGGTAAAGGAGATGTGCATCCTGTCAGGCCATTAAAACTAGTTTGAATTAACAATTACTTGCCTATTCCTCTTCTTAATTTTTCTATTCTGCTCCTGATCCCTAATAATTTCCTTTGAGTCATATAAGCGGGGAAAGACCATCCTTTGCTTAAAAACCAGTAATACCTTCTTTCCAATTTTTTTTCATCGTTCATCAGTCTAGTCAGTTCCCCAAATTGAACTGGCGTTTGCCCTATCGGTCCTAATTGCGGCTTCTTTTTTGTTCCTGAAAATATTGAAACTACGAGAAGACCTAATCCTAAGAACGGGAGAAATGAAGGTGGTATTACTGAAAGGTATTGTGAATATATCCCGAATTTGAATATAACAAATGTCAGCGCGATGGCAGCAATGAAATTAAAGAGCTTACCTAAAATCCTAAGGAAATTTAACAGACTAAAAATAATCAAAATAAAAGAAATGTATGGAATCTGAGGAAGAGATAAAATATTGCTTAATACCGGTATAGCCATTTAGACACCTCTAAAATAAGATATAGAAGTACCTGATGGGAAGAATCTGTTTTTAACATTCTTTAAGATTAGAACAGTTATTATGACTATGAGAGCAAAAAGTATCAGCATATTACCTGTTCCCACAACCGCTATCACCCTATCATAATAACCGGAATTTAATACAAATAATGATATTATAATTGATAATACCGAATTAATCTTTTTATCAAAAATTTTTACTATGGATAAGACTCCAAAAAATATAGTGAACGATATTAAGAAAGGTACAATTAATCCAAAAAGTATGCTATTAGTCGGATAGTCTAGTATTGGCATTATCCCAGTTCTCCTCTAGCTTCCTTCAGAAGACTGATCGCTCTTTTGAGATCTAAAATATTCTGTTTTTCGGCATAAATAAGTCCAACAGTATTAGCAGCATTAAATTTTCCAAGGGCTCTAACTACGCTTTTAGCAAGTTCTTGATCTCCACTAGCACGAGCAGCCGACCGAGCTGTAGCGATTATTTGGGTAACTTCATTCTGTAGTTGTATAAGTTCAACCTCTAATTTTTCTTTATTTAAATTATCTTCAAGTTCTTCCATAAAACCAAATCCGCTCATTCTGCCCCAGAAATGAATAATCACATTCAAAAATAGTATGACCGCCATTGTACCAAACCAAAATATTGTCCATGTCGAAAGAACATAAGAAACTATTCGGGTAAAAAACCCAAGCGGAATTATTGTAATTGGGATTAAGAATGCTAAAATCATGTTTAGTTTTTCATTGAAAAGTTTCACGATATCGTTTAAAACCCCATATATGGAAACAGATAAAATTAAGAAAGGTACTATACCGGTATAAATAATAGCTGGAAAAAACAACCACTCTTTCGGGAATCCCATAACTGCCATAATACTGTAAACTGGTTGTGGTATTTTTACTTTTTGTAAACTATTCGATGGTATATACAAAACAAGTGGGCCAATAAAAGACAAAAAACTTATAATCGCTATTAAAATAATCACTATAAATGGGGTCAGTTTCTTAATGCCCATAAGAGCGCGTATAACATTTGCAGAGTATGCCATATCCTATCTTTTTTATTTTTAGTATTTCAAATAAATAAACCTAGGATAATTTGTTACTTAAAAATTATCTCTGCTATAAAGTCTATAGCCACGAGATTGAATAAAAAATAAGCGCCCATAATCACTAAAACCAAAATCAAATTCATTCTAAATCTCATAAATAATAAATATCCGAGGGGAGCTAAAGCGCTCAGCCATGTCCATGTAGCTAAAAAGGAGAAGGATTTTATGGCCAATACAGATAATAGCGATGCTAGTATTATACTCACCACACTGCCACCAAAAAATCTCATTTCATTTAAAAATTCATAGATGGCATACCACCAAATAAAAAACGGGATTAATAACGCTTTAAAGAAGTTTATAGGTGTTAGCAATACTTTATCTATGCCTATGTACTTTGAAATTAATCCAAGAAATTTACTAATTTCGTTTACCATCAAATATAACTTATAATTTTCCAACTTAAAATGTTTCTTTTTAAATTTAAAGTCTATTAATTATCCATGGAAACAAGAAAAATGGCGATAGTATATCTCATATCGGGCATAGCAATAGGATCCATCTCCCCAGTGATTAAGAATGTTTTTTTGTTATTTTCAATACTGATTGGATTTTATCTGTTAACACTCATCCCATTATTAAACAAATCTAAAGACAACAGCAAAGTAAAAACCTTAATCGCAGACGGACTCTCAACTTACCTATTCACATGGGCTATAATTTTTCTTCTAATAAGCAATATTTTCGCTTAATTACTGAAAAGCAAAACAATTTAATGAAATTCCGCCTATTTTTTAAGCATGAATGAGCTCGGCACCAAACTCACAAGAATAACACTTCAGGGATTCAAATCATTTAGAAGAAAAATATCAATACCTTTTTTTGATGGATTTGTTTGTATATGCGGTCCGAATGGTTGTGGAAAATCGAATATAGCAGATGCGATTAGCTTCGCGTTAGGCAGAAGTTCTGCGAAATCATTACGGGCTGACAGACTCCATGAATTGATTTATCATGGACACGATGGAAACCCGCCAGCAGACTACGCTGCTGTAACATTATGGTTCGACAATTCTAAAAAAATATTCCCGTTCGACGAAGAGGAAGTAGCGGTGACAAGAAAGGTAAACAAACAAGGAATGAGTCTATTCAAAATAAACGGAAGTACAACTACCAGAGAAAAGATTCTAGAATTATTGTCAGCAGCCAGAATTCATCCAGACGGTTTCAACATAATCATGCAGGGAGATGTTACGCAAGTTATTGAGATGGACCCGGAAGAGAGAAGGGGGATCATAGATGAAATAGCCGGAATAAAACATTACAATGAAAAAAAGGAAAAGGCCTTAGCCAATCTGGAAAAGGTTGAACAGAAATTGAAAGAGGTAGAAATCGTCATCTCTGAAAGAATGGAAAGGCTTGTGCAGCTAGAAAATGAAAGAAACACAGCATTAAAATACAAAGATTTACAACAAAATCTCGAAAGGCTACGGGCATCTCTAGCTCATAAAAGATTCTCATTGTTGAACAAAGACTATGAAACCTCAAATGACGAGGTCGCTGGTAGTGAAGAGGAAATACAAAAATTAGAGAATGAAATCAGGGAGATAGAAACAGGAATAGAACAGGACGAGAAAAGGAAGGAATATATAGCCGATAAAATGTTTGTCCGATCGAGAGAGAGCAGCATAAGGCAAGAGATCGGAGATATAAAAAATAAAATCCTTAGGAATGAAACGAAAGTGGAATCAAACGAAAGAGAAACGGAAAGAATAAACAGCCTTATACAAAAACTGGAATCTTTCGGTGATATCAGAGATTTCAGCAAAGGTGTCAAGGTAATACTCAACCTGAAACAAGATGGTGTTTACGGTGTTGTTGGAGATTTAATCAAAGTTTCGAGAGATTATGAAACTGCTATTGAAGTTGCGGGCGGAAATAAACTTCAAAATATAGTTGTAGAGAACTCACTAATCGCCACTGAGTGTATAAATTATCTGAAAAGAGAGAGATTAGGAAGAGCTACATTTTTACCTCTAAACAGAATAAAGCCAAGAAAATTATCACCGGAAGAAATGAGATTATTAAAAAGGCCGGGTGTTGTTGGATCAATAACTAACCTAATCAAATACGACAGAAAATTTGCACCGGCGATTGAGCATGTTTTTGGAGACACAATCATAGTTGAAAATCTTGGTGTGGCAAGAGAGATTGGAATAGGAAAAATAAGAATGGTTACTCTAGATGGAGATTTGGCAGAAAGATCCGGCGCAATGATAGGTGGATATTATCAGAAAAGAGAAATGTTAGGGCATGAGAACGAAATAAGAGAATATGTAAATTCAAAAAGAGAGTTGGAAGAGGAAAATAATTTTCTAAAGATTGAAATAGATCAGCTGAACAGAAAAATAGACGATTTAAGAAGAAGCGAAGAGAGAGAAGCGAAGGAAGTAATCGGCTTAGAGGATGAGAGAACTGATATTGACAAAAAAATAGAAGAATTGAAATTAAAAAGAAAGGAGAAGTATGAAATAAGAATCATAATGCAAAACAAAATAAACAAACTGAAAATTAAATCCGCAAAAATGGAGGCCGAGTTAGAAAATTATAAATTGGAAGCGGAAAAATATGGTGAAATGGATTATATCGATGACAGGCCTGAAATACTAGAAGTTCACATCAACAATGCCATAAGAGAATTAAATTCCCTGGGACTTGTTAATTTGAAAGCGATAGAAGAGTATGATGCGTTCAAACTTGAGTTTGATGAATTGAAAAATAAGTTTGATAAAATAAACGAGGAGAAAAGCATAATCCAAGAAATGATACGGAGAATCGAAGAGAAAAAAATGGAAGTCTTTTATGAAACCTTGAAAGGTATAGATAAAAATTTCAAAAATGTTTTTAAAGAAATTGCTGGTGGCGAGTCGTCGCTGGAGTTGGAAGACCCAATAAATATTGAAAGCGGACTATTAATCCAGGTTAGTCCTGGTGGAAAGAACCTTGTTAATATTGATGCCATGTCAGGAGGCGAAAAATCATTGGCTGCACTAGCATTCTTATTTGGTGTTCAGTTATACAAACCGTCTCCGTTTTACATACTTGATGAAGTTGACGCTTTTTTGGATAAGTCTAATACAAAGAAAATTGTCAATCTTGTTAAAAAATTATCAAAGGAAGAACAATTCATTATGATCAGCCATAACGATTACACGATCAAAGAAGCTGATAAAGTATATGGCATCACACTGGAAGATGGCGAATCGAAGATACTGGGATTAGAACTGCCGCAAACCGAGCCCCAAACACAAGTGATATAGATGGATGAGCAAGAGTTATTGAGTCAGGTCATAGAAAAACAAAGTTGGGAAGATATTATTTATCATATAGTTAGTTTAGAAGGAATGAATCCTTGGGATGTCGACATAGGCAAGCTAACTGATTCTTTCATGAAATACATTGAAAATCTGGAGTTGATTGATTTCAGAATCCCAGCAAAGGTTGTTTTGGTAGCTGCGATATTACTGAAATTGAAATCGGATACATTATATTCGTTGGAAAGTGAAAAGGAAAACCAACTGGAAGAACAATTGAAATCTGAAGATTTTGCTGAAATAAAAATGAAATTAGCTCAATTGAAATTGTCTCCGCCTGTTGAGAGACATGCTACAAGATCTGTTACGCTAGACGAGCTTGTGAATGCGTTAAGGAAAGCAATGAAAATTAAAGAGAAAAAAGAAGTTAAACACAAGGTTTTAGGCAAGAGAATTGCCAAAGAAATCAATTTTGAGGAGGAGGACATAGAAGTAAGAATAAATAAACTGATGAGCGAGATAGATGACTTCCTTGGCAAACTAAATTCTGATAAAATAGAATTCTCAAAAATTGTCGGAGAGTGGGAAAGAAACGAAATTGTGAAACATTTTATGCCTTTATTATATTTATCCTCCCGGGGAAAAGTGACGACAGAGCAGGAAAAAATTTTCAAAGAAATTTTAATTAAAAAGAATGAAACCTATTTTAATTAAAAAATGCAAATACAAGTCATGGTAAAAAGACCGAATGACATGCCATTTGAGCCTCCTGATTTTTTCAATAAGATAAAACCATATCTTCTGATCGTCTTAGGGATTTTCATTTTAATGACACTTAATCCCTTCGTCATTATAGGCGCTGGTGAAAGGGGTGTTGTTCTAAAATTTGGCGCGGTTGAAGATAGAATAATGCAGGAAGGTCTCAACCTAAGAGTACCAATAATGGAAAACGTCGTCAAAGTAGACGTGAAAACGCAAAAATATGAAGCTCACGCATCCGCCGCGTCAAAAGATCTTCAAATCGTCACGACACAAATCGCTTTAAATTATCATATTGACCCTAGTGGAGTTAACTGGTTATTCCAAAACATAGGTTCTGGATATAGAGAAAGAATAATAGATCCCGCAATACAAGAAGCTGTAAAGGCTGCAACTGCTCAATACACGGCAGAGGAGCTGATTACCAAAAGAGCTATTGTCAGAGATGTTATAAAAACAAATCTGGGAGAGAAATTGGGAGACCTGTCAGGCGGCAACATAATAGTGAATGAATTGAATATAGTAGATTTTGATTTCTCGGATGAATTCAACAGAGCAATTGAACAAAAGGTCACTGCTGAACAGCTTGCATTGAAGGCTGAAAGGGATCTAGACAGAATAAAGATTGAAGCAGAACAAAGAGTTACGCAAGCCAGGGCTGAGGCAGATGCACTTCTACTAACCGCAAAGGCGCAGGCTGAGGCACTAAAATTACAAAAATTAGAAGTGACTCCGGAATTAACCCAGTTCAAAGCAATAGAAAGATGGGATGGAAAAATGCCTGTCTATTGGGGCGGTGATGCACTCCCATTCATAAATATAGGTTCTCAACAAAAACAGCTGTCGACTCAATAAACTTTAATTATTAACTTTTATAAATTGTATCATGTCTTGCTCGTTAGGTATGCATAAGTGGATTCTGGCCGGAAGTTCAGAAAAGGAATATTATTATAAATGCAGCAATCCAAATTGTCATGCGACAAAAAAAGTGATGAAAAAATAGAGGTAAAAAATATGGGTATAACAATTTACACTACATCTGTCTGTCCATACTGTGATATGGCTAAAAAATATTTTAAAGAAAACAACGTGAAATTCAAAGAAATAAATGTTTCTCTAAATCCTAAAGCAGCACAAGAAATGGTAGAAAAATCCGGTCAGATGGGCGTTCCTGTCATAGATATTGACGGTCAGATTATAGTGGGTTTCAACAAACCTGCTTTAGAAAGAATATTAAAACAAAGAAGCGGATAAAATGAATAATTATGCGAATGTGAAATGCCCTAGTTGCAAGACCGTAGTCAAAATGGTAGTGCCAACAAACAAGTGCATCCCTTTTTTTGAATGCGATAGTTGCAAAGAAATCGTTACATCAAAAAAAAAATGCTGTGTCATATGTGAATTCAGCGATACAAAATGTCCTATTTCTCATGAAATTAAATAGAAATTTTTCTTTTATTGTAATATAAATTAGGTTAAAATGTCTGTCTGGACAAAGAAAATATATGAAAAAGGAATTTTTGAAAGTTTTTGTACTAGCGACAGTGCTATTAATGTCGGTTAGCGTCATAATGGCACACGAACCTAGCTTAAACGTAGGAAAAATCAGTTTGTCAGACAAGGAAGTATGCCAAGGAAAACAAGTAAAACTTTCAGTGCCAGTTGAAGCAAGAGATGTCTTCGGACAGGCTAGAGTAAAAGTATATGTGGATAATAATCTTATTGGTACACACACATTCGAAACAGATGAAGGAGATCCTATAATAGAAGATAGTATTGATACATCAATGCTTTATCCGGGAACTCATGGAGTAAGAGTGTTACTAGGTGCCTTAGGAGAATCTGAGTATTCTACAACTTCATTGCAAGTTAAAAAACCAGTGAAACTACATGACTTTGCTATAGAAAAACCTGAATTTTCGAAATACATGGTTTATAGAGGAGAAGGTTCAGACGAAAAAATAAAAGTAGATACAACTATTGTTGTATCAGGCACTGATTATGTAAGACAGGGATTGAAATTAACTTTGTACTTATATGAAAAACAAAACAGAGAAGGCATGCCTATTTTAAAACAAAGCCATTTCTTATCAGTCAGCAACGGTAAGTATACGGTTACCAGTTTAGATTTCATAGCAGGTAATCTGGGACCAGGAAGATATTATGCGTTCGTAAAAGGTGAATTAAAGGATCCTGTTTGCGGGACTGTTAAAACAGTTTGGTCACCTGGAGCAGTATTCGAAGTAAGAGAAAACCCGGACAAGCTAGTTGAGATCGTGAAGGAAACTGTTGTAGAAAAGCCAACGGAAAAGATAAGTTCGGCTGCGACTGAAAATGATAATAAAGTAAAAGAATCTGGCTTCTCTTTGCCTGTTTCAGAAAATGCTTTGTGGATGTATATAGGTATAACAGTAATAGGAATAATATCAATATTGGCTACAAGAAAATTCTCAGTAAACAACGAAAACAAACCTGAAATGTTCTAATTGGCAATTTTTTATTTTTATTTTCGAATTTATTCTAAAATTGATTGTATGAAGAGTCTTATTAAAACAAAATCACTGGTGTTTGATAATCTTATACCAATAACATGCTTAATGATTGAAGCTTTCAAACGTTCTTCTTAACCATTCTTTTGTCTGATCAGGAAAACTATCTAGTAACATTTTCTCAGTTAATTTTTCTTTTTCTATTATTTTTCCATTTATTTCAATCAAAAGCACAATCCCCTTTTCTCTTATTACAAATGGACCTTCCAGACCCATATTTTTAACCTTAGCTAAAGCCATTCTAGAATCATAGCCTATTATTTGAGTTGTAGAACTTGAATTCTGGACATAGAAGGTCTTCCATTGCATCAATATACTATGTGAAATCGAATATATAACGAACATCTTTCAGTGAAAATTCAGGTATCTTGGCATGTACAGGGCATATATGTTTTTATCAAAGCTTTAGTGATTTGATATTAGACGTTTTGATAAAAAGTTAGAGATAAAAAATTTATTTATTCTAAAAATTCCACGTCATCCACGAGCATATCAGAATCCACATCTATACCTCTAACAACTTTTGCTATAATTTCAGGGTTCACTAAATTACCTTTTGATACTTGTTTCATGTGTTTAGTCAACGCCAAAACAGCGGCCCTGCTGCCCGTAAATCCTTTTCCAGCCAGAACTAAAATCTCTTTATCTTTGTTAAAGGGATTGTTTATTCTCGCGACAAAGCCTATGTATTTGTCTTTATAGACATTCTTCGATGTAGTAGACACTATATTCCAATCAAGTGATTCAGAGGAATAATCGAAATATATCGGGAGTTCTTTATTTACTTTATCTGTGATCATGTTTGCCTTTGGACCACCTATCAATATTAAATTTTGCTCCAGATCAACCTCTTTTATTTGTGTATCTAATTTATACAGAGGTTCGTTAAATTCCGTAATGAACTGTCCAAGATAAGCGCCTAGATTTATGGCACAGTACCCATCAGAGGCCGGAGATTTATACTTTCCATGAGGATCTGGGCTTCCGACAATAATTAATGAATTCAATTTACCATTCTCAATAAAAGGCTTAAGAAATTTCAATTGTGTTATTTTTGTTTTTATATCGTTTATTGGTTCTCCGTCGAAGAGCTTAAATGACACCATCGAGGAGGATGGTTGATATATTTTGGCCGACGCTCCAACTCTTTCTTCTATTTTTATTAATTTTATAATTCCAGATTTCTCCAGATTTCTCATATGATAATAAACCTTCTGTTCATGAACCTTCAGTTTCCTTGCTATATCAAAGGCACATGCGGGAGATTTCCCCAATTCTTTTATAATTTTCAGGGCAAGATCATTAGACAATATAGAAAATAGCTTGGGATTTTCTATCATCATTGTGGTAAACGCTTTGTGACCTTCTTCCGATTCTTCAAGAAGATATTTCATGCATTATAAATGGTGTGTTAATATTATAAAAATTTTTTTAGTGATCACGACCTAATTAGCCTCTTTTAAAACCGAACTATTCTATACCTGAGAAGCCATTTTTAGGCACTCCTTATATATGTTGTTACCATATTATATATTAGATTACGAGGAAAGCAAGTCAAATCTAAAGGAGTTGTTCCGAAATAATTGCGACTTCAGCTTTCCTCTTGTGGATCTTTTAGATGATGAGTATGATATGCAAACATTGTAGGTCAAAAAAAGTTTCAATACTGGACTTTGGAGATCCATCTATATTTGAATGTAAGGAATGTTCTAGAATATTTACACAGCCCGTTTCTACAGTATATAAATTGTAATATCAAGAGGTAGATGAAATAAATAACAACTACTCTGGAAAACCGCTAGGAATCATAACGGGTGGTCATTCAGGTTTTCAGTATGGTCGGGCTATTAAAAAACTGCATCGGAATCTAGGCGTTCCTGTTATTGCTTTTTGTGGATGCGGGGATGATGGTGGCTCGTCAAAATATTTCAGAAATTTCGGTTTACTTCCACCCGGAGATTACTGGAAATTAATAATGGGTGCTTCGTGTTATAAAAGAGAGGTCTATGATAATCTAGCTAACCTCTTATTCTACAGATTTGATCACGATGGTCCATTGAAAAAAAGACCGGTAAGAGAATTAATAGAAATAGCTGCCGATGAAAGAGGAATAGGAAATTGCAAAGGGGCATTAAAAGTTATATATGATATATTATCTCCTGATTACAGATTTGAATTTGGAGAAGATTCTGGAGAAGGAAGTCAGACAAAAGGTCACACTCTAGGAAATTTAATTCTTGCCGCTTTGATGCTTAAACACGGGAACATTGGTGGTATAAGATTACTTGGAGAAGGACTAGACTCAGCTGTTTATTGCGTTCCTGTAAGTGAATCACCATATACGCTTCACATAACCGCTATCGATGGAAATTCTTTGACTGGAGAACATCGTTTAGACGAGGACGAAATTATATCTCCTGTATATAACGTGACACATAGCAAAAATGGTGGTGGAAAAGTAGATGTTAATCCAGAAGTTTGGGAAAAACTACCAAATCTCAGGAGATTGTCGTTATGCGCTACTAGTATGGTGGCAAATCTTTGGGGTATGATGTTGCCGGAAATAAGAGAATATATACAACGTTCTTCTTTTCCTTTAGATTTTTGGGTAAATTTAATGACAGAACAAAATCAAACGCATTACGTAATCAATGGGTTTGTTGTAAGACTTGATTTAACTCAGCACGTTGCTTTGGCTACAAAAATTACTGGGCGTGTCCCAGACGTAGTTGTTGCACACGATTATGGGATATATGCTCCAAAAAGACGACGAATCCCAAATTATATACAAGAAAGATATGCAAGAAAACACGCCACACCAGTACAATGTACCAATCAAGATGAAATAATTTTGAAATCCACATTTGATCAGTCACCGTATAGCAAAATTCCTATGCTTCTGAGGAGAAGTCTTGCTATCGTCGGCACGGATATTGATAACAGGCAGAAAGTAATAAGACATGATCCAGAACGTATTGAAAAAGTTTTTGAAGAGTTGTTAGAAGTAGAAATATAAAATATCTAAATTGAAACTTCAGTTCCATTTTCATTAAGTACATAATAGACTACATTACCGCCACAATACCTTTCAACTAATTCTTTTAGTTCTCGAACAGCAGTTTCTATCTCTCCCTTTGTAACTGGCGACAGACCCTCTATAACTAAAATACAATTTTTTGTTTCTTCAGTAAGTTTCGTTCTATCCGCCTCTCTCCAGTTCCATCTTCGGCATATAGTAGAAATTTCATCCTTGTAAATAACTTCTCCTTCATGCGGCGATCTTGGTTCTTTATCGCCTAATAACAAAACAGGGGTTTCGTTTCGATTTGCAAAGGTTAGAATAACATCGCCTTTCATTTTATCTAAATCTTCACCTCCGACAGGAAGCATATATTTTATAGATATAAAATTGTAAATGTCAACAAGATTATTGATGTGTTTCAATTTCACTTCTTTTAATATCAGTCTGTAAAGATTCTCAACAGAAGATCGGTGTTCTTTCGGCTTAGCTCCAAATGTAGAATATGCCTTTCTCCATACATTTATTTTTGGGTTTTGAGATAAACTCTCAGTGTCAAATTCCTTTATTATTCTTTTTTCTTCTTCCGTTATTGCATTAATTATCTGTTTAGACTCCCCAGTATTATCTATATTTTTGGCAATAATCACACCTATGTTCAACCCTTGAAATTTTTCGAATATTTCCGTCTCTATTTTAAATTCCATATATCATCACATCATCCCCATAAACTTAGTTTCTTAGTTAATTCATTGATTTTTTCTTTATCACCAAACAAAGCTATCGCTATATATTTGATCGTATCTTTTGTGTGTTGTGATACTTTCCCTACAAATTCTGCATCAGTATATGTAGTATAACCTTCCTCAGGATAATCAATATAAAATATTTCTTCCTTTTTTGCTATTTCTAATATTTCTTTAATTTGTTTTTCTTTAGCTTTCAATACTACATTCGGATAAACTGGGATTCCTTTATGCAAATTTCCTGATTTATCTCTAACTTCCTGTCCGATTATATTTTTCATGTAACACCCAAAACTCGCCATTAAATGTGCAATCGTATTTAATGCGACGCCCGTAGGCAAATTTTCGCTCAATACTATGCATATCTTATTCGAAATCATTATCCTCACTTCTTTGTAACAACAATATGAAATGTTTTATATTTATACATTATGTTATATATATAACACTTATGTTAAAAAATGTAAAAAATGAAAGGTCGGTAAGTGAAATAGTAAGAGAAGTGGTAGATTCAAGTCCACATATTAGAACAGCTTTAGAAATGGATCTATTGAATTATTCAGCACTTGCAAGACATCTTATCCAACAAATAAACAAGAAGTATA
Source organism: uncultured archaeon (assembly GCA_964373165.1). Lineage (GTDB taxonomy): Archaea > Aenigmatarchaeota > Aenigmatarchaeia > CG10238-14 > CG10238-14 > JAGVVZ01. The sequence continues at coordinate 42,471 of CAYJTF010000002.1, read as the reverse complement.
ATAAAAAAGTTAGTAAAGAATCGATCATAGTCGCTGCTATTAGATATCAAAAAGAAATGACGAAAAAACAAATTTCGGAAAAATTAAAAAGAGGCATTTCTGAATGTAGTATATCGATCCGTTCTGATATTATTGACCTCACCTTTCAAAAGTCTCCACCCGTTCAAGAAATTGTAGATGATTTTAATAGCAAAATTGATTGGAAAAACGGTGGAGTTATGTTCATGGTTCAAGGTAGAAATGAAATAGAAATTATCTTAGACAGGATAAATTATAATAAAATTAAGGAGTTAATACCAAAAGAAATGGTGTTAAATGTCATACATAATCTGACTGCTGTTTCAATACACCAACCCAGCACAGAATTAACCTTTGTTCCAGGATTCTATGCTTTTTTGCTGAACAACCTAGCAATAAATAATGTAAATGTAATAGAAGTTATGTCCACACTAACGGAAGTTATTATAGTTGTTCCTCAAGAACAAGCTTCTAAAACATTCGAAATATTAAATGAGATAATAGAAAATTTTAGGAAATAGTCTTTACATCACTTCTGGCGTATCTATTCCTAATAAGGTCAAACAATTTTTCAGTGTGATTGTAAATGCTTTGACCAAAGTCAGTCTAAAATTTTTCAAATTTTTATCCTGTATCTGCAGTACAGGATGCATATGATAAAAAGTATTGAATAAATCAGATAGTTCATAAGCGTAATTGCATATATAATTCGGTTTCAGTTCTTTTGATGCCTTTTCAATAATAGATGGTAATTCTAAAAGTTTATTCAATATTTTTTTTTCTTCATTACTCAACTTTTCGAATGAATGGGTTTCCTTCCACTTCTTCGCTTTTTTCAAAATATTTTTTCCTCTTACATATGCGTATTGTAAATAAGGACCTGTGTCTCCATCAAAAGATAAAATTCTTTCCCAATCAAAAATTATATCATTAACCGAATCGTGAGATAAATCGAAGTATTTAATGGCTCCGATACCAACGGTTTCTGCTGTGTTTATTTTTTGTCTTTTCGATAATTTGTCATTGGAGGATTTTTCAATTTTTTCCTTAACTTTTTCTACTGCTTCATCTAATACATCTTCTAACCAAATGACATTACCCTTTCTTGTTGACATTTTGCCTTCTTTGAATCTAAACATACCATGTTTCAAATGATATCTCTGTCCCTTTTTATACCATCCAAGCATTTCCTCAGCAGCGAATATTTGACTGAAGTACAGAGACTGTTCATAACCTGTCTCGTTTATAACAACAATATCTTTGCCATGTTTATTCAATCTGAATTTATCTGTGGCCAAATCACGTGTTGAATATAAAGTCGCGCCATCATTCTTAATAATCATAAGAGGTGGTAATTTATCATTTGGGAAAAATATCAATTTCGCACCTTTGCTTTCTTTGAGTAAATTTTTATTCTCTAATTCCTCTACAACATCTTTCATCTTATCTTCAAAAAACGATTCTCCATATCCCATTCCATTATTTTCTGTAAATTCTACATTAAGACGCTTATAAATTCTATTAAATTCTTTCATCGACCACTCGATGCATTTCTTCCACAATCTTCTTGCTGTAGGATCCCCATCCTCTAATTTTTTGAACCATTTACGTCCTTCTTCTTCCAAAACAAGATTTTTTTCTGCTTCTTGATGGAATTTAACATAAAGATTAACTAATTCTTTAACAGGATTTTTTGATTTATCCAGTTCCTTTTCGTCTCCCCAATTCTGAATTGCATAAACTTGTTTACCGAACTGTGTTCCCCAATCGCCTAAATGATTATCTCTATAAACTTTCCATCCAGCAAATTCCAATATATTTGCAGCTGCATTGCCAATTATGGTGGACCTCAAATGACCTATGGTAAAAGGCTTTGCGATATTTGGTGAACTATATTCAACTATAACTTTTTTACCTTTGCCAATTTTAGAAGAACCGTATTTATTATCCTGTCTCAAAATTTCCTTTATCAATAATTTAGAAATTTCTTGATGATTATAAAAGAAATTAACATATCCGCCTTTAGCTTCAATTTTCTGTATCAAAGAATTTTTTGGTATTTGAATTCTAGAGACGATATCTTGAGCTATTTGCATAGGAGATTTTTTCAATTCTCTGGCTAACGAAAAACATACATTACTTGCCAAATCGCCAAACTCTTCTTGGGGTGGTTTTTCTAAAGTTTCCTTTATGTTCTTACCTCTAAGTATATCTATATCATCTAATTTTTCTACGATCTCATTTTCTATTTTGTTAATTAGTTCCAGGTCTATTCTCCCTCTTAATATTCAACATGTAAAATTTATTAACCTTCTTTGAGTATTTCAAATCGTTTAAAATTTTTCGTATTGTTATTATATATTTTGAATAATTTAGAATCTTATTATGACCAGGAAAAGCCGTTTTTATCTTAAGTTTCAAAAGTTTTTTTAATGAATTTTTGTACTGTTCAATATTTTTTAAATAATATATTGATCCGTCATAAACAGTATCGCCACAAAAAATAATTTCATTATTTTCATCTAGTAAACAAACACTATCATTGGAATGCCCAGGCGTAAAAACTATTTTGAATGAAAAATTACCCAAATTAATTACATCTCCGTTTTTTAAAAATTCTATTTTTCTTGTAGGTAAAACCTTATATTCAACAAAATCTCTTGGTTCTGTTATTAAATCGTTTTTATTGAATAAATTAATCAAAGTATCTTCATTGCTGGGATTTCTAAGATTTTTTACACCTAACTTATGTATTTTAACTATATCAAAAATATAATTACATCCTATATGATCATAATGAGAATGGGTATTAACAACTATAGTTTTGTTTTTTGAAATTTTCTTTATAATTCTCTTGATGTCTATTAAACCTGTGCCCGTATCAATTAATAGATTGCAGTTATCACCTTTAATAAAATATAAATTAGCGTGCTCTTTATAAAAAACCTCCTTGATTAAAAAAATATCTTTATGGATTTCATTAACATCAATCCATTTGTTATTTGTATTCATTCTTATCACTTATAACTTATAGATTAGAAGAGCGCCCCACCTTAAACTTTCTTCATCGTCCCACATAGCATTAGGTATTGGACATATAAAATTTGCTCCGTTTCTGACATGAAATCTTAAACCATAGTCATAAGGTAAATTTGTATCTAATTTTTTCATTTTAACATACTGATCTATAGGTATATTTGAATATTGATGATAAGCAGGTAATCTGCCATAGCCTATTGCATATTTTAGTCCTTCAGATCTCATATGTGAAATGGCTGCTGATATTAACTTATCAACTAATTGTCTTCCCCTTCCTTTAGGATGTATTGCAACTCCTATTAGATGACCAACTAAACTAGTAGGATCGTGTGTAGAAGTCCTATCTTTTATAATATATCCGTCATTCGTTGCAGCATACCAAGTAGGTGGAAATTTGTGTTTATTTACTATTTCTCCCCAGTTATGGTTTTCGTGTTCTAATATATATTGAACTGTAAAATGATCTGTCCACGAAGCTCTTTGAAAACTTATCATTCCTATGACTTCGTTGGGATAATAATTTTCCTCATCTCCTAAATGTTTTGCTACTAGTAAGCCACCTATGGACTGTCTTATTTCAAATTTTTTTCTATCAGCCACCATAGACCCATCTGTTGATGGCCATGCAGCATTCTCAACTTTCAATACTTCGTCTACATCCCCGGTTTTTGCTAATCCTATTTTAATTGTCATATAATCACCTCATGCCCCCGATGGGACTCGAACCCATACAACCAAGCTATCTCCAATAATCGTAGGCAAACACTTAGGAAGCTCGCACCTTAGAAGGCAAACACCGAAGGCTCACACCAAGTTTGTGCCCTATCCATTAGACCACGGGGGCCAGAAACCAATGAATGAATTTACGGTCTAAACCTGAAAAAAAGAGCGATGAAACTAAACACTACAGAATCGTTTTCTAATTTTATTTCTAGTTTCATTTTTCTCACTTTGTGATAGTAATATTATTAAGACAGTATATAAATTTTGCGGCATTTGTATAACAAAATAAGACTTAAATATACCAAATAGAACATTTATTTATGAGTATAGCAGAAGAAGTTAGAATATGTTTAAAGAATAAACCTTACATAAGAGAGGCAATAGAGAAGAATATAGCTAATCTCTCATCGTTAACACGTCAAATACAAAAAGAGCTAAAAATTAAAAATTTTGAAGCCATTAAAGCTGCATTAAGAAGATCGTCAGAAGATATGAAAAAATCAAAACATAACAGAGAAGAAAGGGTTTTAGAAATACTAAAACAAAGCAAAACTACTGTTTACGACGGCTATTCAGCAATAATAACAGACAAACCATTAATTAAAGATCATTTAATTGAAATAAATGCGCCAAACTTTTTTGTATATTTGACCGAGAAGGAAATAGCAGAGAAAATCACAGAAAATACACTAAAGAAAAACACAGACTGCACAGTGATTTCAATAAAATCGGATAAGAATATAGAAAACGTTCCTGGCGTTGTTGCATATATAACTTCTGTGCTTGCTGAAGAAAATATAAATGTGTTGGAATTTATTTCATCATGGACAGATACAATAATAGTCGTTGATAGGAAAGATTCGTTAAAAACTTATGAGATTCTAAATAGAGTATTGGGATAAAAATAAATTACAAAAGATTTAAATTTCTATGCTTTAATTATTTCTAAGATGTTTGTAATAAAAACTCCCTAAGTTTTCTGAATATTAGATTCCGCTAATATCTATTCTAAATTTCTAAAATGGTGATAGATTGACTTTAGTAAAAGATATCAAATGGGTAAAAGGAAAGAAAATAACAGATCTTGTTAAGGATCTGAGTAGTTGTGGGTTCCAAGGAATTGAATTAGGCAAAGCTGCAGAATGTATAATAAAAATGAAGAGAGAGAAAGCTAAGATATACCTCACGTTTACATCGAACATGACAACTTCTGGACTGAGAGGATTTTTTGCACAATTAATTGAGCTTGGTATAATTGATACGTTAATAACAACTGTCGGAAGTGTAGAAGAAGATATAATGAAGGCTATTGGCGAAGATTTTATTATTGGAAGTTATTCTGCTGATGATGTTGCATCTCATGAAAGAGGAATGAACAGAGTAGGCAATTTATTTATCAAAAACGAAAGTTATGAAAAATTTGAAGCATATATAAAAGACGCGTTGAGAAAACTCTATGAGAAAAAAAACAGATATTCTGTTAGTGAGTTGCTAAAAGAGATTGGGCTAATGCTAAACAACGAAAATTCAATTTTATACCAAGCTGCAAAAAAGAATGTTCCAATATTTTGTCCTGCTATAACAGATGGCGCGTTTGGCTTTCATTTATTTCTATTCCAACAAGATCATCCGGATTTCATGATAGATGTTATTAAAGATTTCTCCAATTTAATTTTCAGTTCAACACACGACGATAAGAAAGGTATTATTGCTTTAGGTGGTGGCGTATCTAAACATCATGCTATTCTGGGAACATTAATAAACGGGGGCGCTGACTATGCTGTTTATATGACAACTGCAAGAGAGTACTCTGGCAGTATGAGCGGGGCAACAACAAGAGAAGCGAAAAGCTGGGGCAAAATAAAAGATAACGCGGATGCCGTAACAGTCATAGGTGATGTTAGTGTATTCTTCCCTCTAACAATGATGGCGGCGTTGGATGTTTTATCCGAAGAGGAATTGATAAAATGACAAAATCAAGATTCATTGTAAGTAAATCTAAATTATTGAGTCAGTATAAAATCCTGAAAGATTTAGGATTAGATATTTCTTATAGTTTGAAAACTCTACCGGAGATAGCTCATATATTAGAAGATAATACGGATTCATTTTTCAGCATACATATGATGGAGTCATTACACTTTATCAAAGACAAAGGTAGAATCTGGTTTCTAGCGCAAGCCTGGAATAATGATAAACTAAATGAAATTCTAAAAATGGGTATAAGAAATTTTGTTGTCGATAATGAGAAAGATTTAGAAACTCTGATAAATTATATAGATAAAATTAATGTAAAAATCAACCTTCTGTTAAGAATGAAATTGAAGGAATATACAATACATACAGGAAAATATTTTGTGTTTGGAATGAGTTCGGATAAAATCAATGATTTAATACCAAAATTAAGAAATAACAAAAAAATCGACGGGTTAGGAATTCATTTTCATAGAAAAACACAGAATACTAGCGAATGGTCATTAAAAGAAGAATTATCACAGCTATTGAAAAAAGAGACAATTGAAAAAATAAATGTCGTAAACATTGGCGGTGGTATACCTATAGAATACAAAAATTCAAGTGATAGGAATGCCAAATTTATTTTTGAAAAAATTGTGGAATTGAAAAACTGGCTCATGGATAATTACGGAATAAAAACCATTATAGAACCTGGGAGATTTTTAGCTGGTCCGTCAACAAAACTTGAAACTGAAATACTAACAATATACGACAATAATATTGTTGTTGATGCTTCAATTTATAATGGGGCACTTGATACACTCCTAATACCCACAAAATTATTAGTTGAAGACGAATTAGAAGAAGGCAAACAATTCGTTATAAAAGGATGTACACCATGTTCAATGGATATCTTTAGATATGACGTAAAACTCAAAAATCCTAAAATAGGAGACAAAATAATTTTTCTAAATGCCGGAGCTTACAATTTTTCAACAGATTTCTGTAATTTACAAAAATTGGATGTTGTTATAGTGGATTAACAATATTCCTTAGTTTCAAATATGAATAAAAAGCGCGTTTTGTAAGTGGCGTCATGCCATCTAATTTATTATTTTTTGTTGCTGTTACCCACTTAAAATCTTGATGTTCACTGCTTAGTTTAACTTCGCCTGATTTAAAACTGCTGACAAATGTGATAAGAACAAGATACATCTTGGTGAACGTTCTACTTGAGACATCTACTGGGAATAGAATATTTATTTCTAAATTCGTTTCCTCTTTAACTTCTCTCTTAACACCATCTATAATATCTTCATTCTCATTAAGTTGACCACCTGGAAAATCCCACATAGATGGATAATAAATATCATCTTTAGATCTTTGTAGTATCAAAATTTTCTTTCCTTTTTCGATTATAGAACAAACAGCAACTATAGTCATAAGAATAATTTATCAGATTAGTTATATAGATGTAAATTCTATATATGGATATATAGCTTTTTCCAGTACCCAATTTAAATCCTCTAAATCAGGAACTTTTTTAGCATCAACCCATTTGAATTCAGAATGATCTTTACTTAACTTTACTGTTCCAGACTTGTATTCACAAATAAATGTTACCGCAACATATTGTTCTTCATTATCTATTCTGGTAGAAACATCCATTGGGCTTAAAGTCTCAACTTCTAGACCACACTCTTCTTTAACTTCTCTCTTTAAGGCAGCCACAACTTCTTCGCCAAAATTCATTATACCACCAGGCAAATCCCAACAGTCTGCTTTAAATGGATCTTTAGAGGATCTTTTCAAAACTAATATTTTTCCATCTTTCTCTATAATTGAATGAAATGCAACGAAAATTTTTTGCATAAATTATATAGTAAAGAAAAGGATAAATGTTTTGTATTCACGAAAAAATTTGTACTATATCTTTATCTTCCAGTTTATAATCTAGGCCAACTGTAGCTCCAGGAAATTTAACTGACTTTCCCCATATTCTAGCGAATCTGAAATGTTTTAAAAATTCTTTATGAATTTGTTTGACAACATCATAAACTGTGGAACCTTTTTTCAAAACTATTGGAGTTTTCTCTGGTGGTTTGTTTTGAGTTTTTGTATAAACTCTTATCTTACCTAAATTTTTCCAAATTTCCATTTTTAACTTTTCAATATCAACAAGTCTTTTTCCAATAACTTTTATTGTTTTAATTTTTATTCTGTTTTTTTTCAGAATTTCAGAAATTTCCACTCTTTGAGAAGTCAAATTCTCATTACCATCTATAACTTTTATAATAAGATCGGAATTGTGGACTATGCTCATCCATTCAGAATCAAATGTGGAAGGTATTTCTACAATTTGTATTCTTACATCTTCAAATTTCAACATGCCAATTTCAGGTCTGGTTGTTGTATATGGATAATCAGAAATTTCAATATCCACTCCCGTTATTTTTTTTAAAAGTGTACTTTTGCCAGAATTCGGCATGCCAATCAAACACACAGTTCCTATGCCCTCTTTTTTAAATGCAAATGCAGATCTTCCTGTTTTAGCTTCTTTTTGTGATTTTAATTTTGCTAGTCTTTTTTTTAGTTCGGCCAGAACATGTTCGCTTGATTTATGCTTTGGCAGTAATCTTATCATTTCTTCCAAGCATCTTATTTTTTCCTCTCTTGTTTTCGCAGATTTATAGTCTTCTTCAGCTTTGTAATATTCTATTGAAGCGTTAACAGGCATGCAATCATACCTTCTCTTTATTTAAGTTATTCTCTTCTTTTTGTAGATATTCACAAGCAATTACATGAGAACATTTTTTTAATTTTAAAGAAAAAAATTGGCAATCGCAGCTCCACTGTTTTTTAATTTTGTCATAAATCACGGAATACTTATCGTTATCACCGTTTATGCTAAAGTGTGTTCTTTTATCCGTGTCTGTTTCTCTCAGAATTTTTCCTTCTTTGAAAAACCAGTAGCCTTTCCTTTCAGTTCTCCAAGATATACTTGACATTAAATTTATTTTATTAATGAAAACGTTTATCTTTAATATGAAGCTGACTTTATCACTAATTTTAATAAATATATTGGCTTTTTTCTATTCCTTAACAGATTTTGAAAATATAATTAACTCATATGCATTTAACCCAATTAAATTTCTGCATGGTGAGTACTACCGGATAATTACTTCAGTATTCTTACACGCCAATTTTTTACATCTAACCTTCAATATGTTGGCGTTGTTCATATTAGGAAGTGCCATTGAAAAAAAAATAAATGGTTTAAAGTATTTTATTGTATATACCATAGGTGGAGTGGGATCAAACCTTATAATGATGGTTCCGCTATTTTTTTCTCCTGAATCTATGGGTGTTGGGGCCTCTGGAGCTATATCAGCAGTAATAGGCTTAGGAACTTTTTATTCGCCGGGTAAATTTGTATCTTTCCCGACATTTATTCCTATTCCATTTGTAATTTCCGGGGCTTTTTATTTCATTACCCAATACATGAACTTATTTGCGCCTTCTCAGATTGCATACCCCGTTCATCTGTTTGGTATGTTGATAGGATCAGTTTTTGGGTTGATATGGGTTAAAGGCAAGATAAACAAAATTATTATATTCTTACTAGCTTTAATTCTCGTGATAATTTTTCCTTATATTATAAAATACGTTATTATGAGTTTCATCAAATGATCATCCATCGAACATTTCTTTTGTGATTCTTGATAAAAATGTTAGAACAAGAGTAAGTATTCCTAGAATTATTAATGCAAAACTTAGTGAATAATCAGTCAAAATACCGACGATTGGATAAATCACCGCTATAACCATACGTTCTAACATAGAAATAGAAGATAAAATTGTGGCTCTCTGTTTATTAGGTATCAATTTATTTATGTAGTGTTCAAATATGGGTCTTCTTAACTCTTTAAACCCAACAATCAGAAGCAGTCCAAAGATCAGAAGTATTATGTTCTGGAAAAAACCCAAAATCACATACATTAATCCCGGTATGGCTGCTGTTAAAAAAATAATATTTCTATTGTTGAAATGTTTTTCTATAAATTTCAAATTCCTAAGTAATATTATTTCAAATATATTAAACACTGCACCAACAACACCAAAATATTTTACATCTACACCCACGTTTTTCAATAATGGTTGATATAGCCAATAAATGTAAAACGTCATGGCTGATATTAGAATCAGATCCAATGCCAGTGTTCTCAAAATTTTATGATTAATAAAATACTTTAACCCCTTTTTAGCAATTAAGAAATAGTTTTCGTGGATTTTCGTGGATTTTTTCGGTTCTTCTACAAATAGCGCCACGACAGACGAAAAAAATAATGGTATAGAATTGTATGCCATTACAAAAGAATAGTTACTCGGATGCGCCCATATCATTGAACCTGCAATATAAGAACCCAAAGGTAAAGCTACTATAACTCCCAATGTGTTTGCTATAGTATAATTGGAAAACACATATTTGGCCTGTTTTACCTGTTTCATTTGTTTTAATTTGTCATAAATCAAAGCCCTATCTGCACCAGATATGAGTGCGCCACCCAAAGCTGCTAAAAATTCAGCTATAAGAAAAAGCATAAAATTCGGGACTAAAGAATAAATAAAAATTCCAGCAGAGGCAATAAAACCACCAAGTACAATTGATATTTTTCTTCCAAATTTATCTGCAATCGCACCGGTGGGAATTTCAAGAATAAAAAGCCAGAAAGAAAACCACGATTGAAGAATAAACATTTGGGTGTAATTAAGTTTTCCCCATTCCAAAAAGAATGGTACAGATATAGCACCAATTAAGAAGAAATTCCTCAAAAACCCAAATAGGTACATTTTTCTAATATCAGAAAGCATTATAAGTCTTCTACTTTTTATAAAATTAAAGGTTATCCAATGAGAATGGACACAAAAAACATAATCAGTAAGTTGAAAGTACTAAAAGCTAAACGAATTATGGTTCAATTTCCTGAAGGATTAAAAATGAAAATTCTGGAAATAGTAAAGGTTCTGGAAAAAGAAGGATTTGATCTGATCCTAAATGTTGAACCTGTTTTTGGAGCATGCGACATCAGAGATTTTGAAGGAAAACGTTTAGGGTGCGATACGATACTACATATAGGTCATAGCGATTTTGGTGTAAAATCTGAATTACCAGTGATTTATTGGGACTACTTTTTTGATGTAAATCCAATTCCAGCACTAAAGAATAATCTAGAAAAATTAAACAACTGTAAAAATATTGGACTGTTCACAAGTATTCAATATATGCCTGCCATGCTAGAAGTTAAAAAATTCTTGGAAAAAAACGGAAAAAATGTATTTATCCACAAGTCTCAAAAACATGAAGGCCAAGTTCTGGGATGCAGAATATTTGCTGCAACGACACTGAAAGATAAAGTCGACTGTTTCTTGTATGTCGGGGCCGGTAGATTCCATCCGTTAGGTGTTGCTTTAACTACAGATGTTCCAACATTTTCTTTGGATTTAGAAAAAAACGAAATAATAGATTTTCAAAAAGAAAAGAAAATTTATATAAAAAAGAAGGCATGGCATGATGTTAAGTTGAAAGAAGCTAGAACGGTTGGGATAACTGTTTCTTGGAAACAAGGACAAAATAGAATAGAAGAAGCCATGAGATTAAAAAAATCTTTAGAGAAAGAAGGAAAAGAAGTCCATATACTCGCATTTGACACTATATCAAAAGAAAAAATAATTGGAATGAAATTTGATTGTGTGGTAAACATGGTTTGTCCACGCATGGATGATGAAGATTTATTTTAGTAATTGGAATTAATTGAAATGAAATTTCTCATAATGTTTATGATTGTAATTTTACTTATACCCCCTGCACATTCGTGGGGTTATAAAACACACGAATGGTTCTGCAAAAAATTATATGAAAACAATCAAGATTTAAAAAAAATGATTACAGATGAAGAAGAACTTTTGAGAGGGTGTATTGCGCCTGATAAAGAATATGATGACCAGAGAGATCATCATTGTTATGTGAGCAAAGAATGTAAAGAAATAAATATTTCAGATATAGATCCTGGCAATCTGCCTTATTTCAAAGATATTGAAAATTGTGCTGACGAGGAATATTTCGATTGCCCTGCTTTAATTAAATTTGACGAGGCTATAAAAAATGCCACAGTCAGCAATTTTTCGTTTTATATTGGTGTATCTACTCATTATATGACTGATTCCTTCGTCCCAGTTCATCAAATAATGGGAGAGGATTATTACAAATGTCATGCCCCGTTTGAAGAACAGATAAATAATAAATTAAAAAATAATGAAAAGAATTGGGGGATTTCTATAAATTGCGATGTTTATTTCCCTTGCAAAAAATTAACTAAAGCTGTTAGAAAATGTGAAAATTCATATAGTGCTCAAATAACCTTTGCATATGGTGACATTCTAGAAGTTTTGAAAAAAACAGATTCTTCTATATCCAGAAAACTGAATTTGACCGAAGGAAATTACGAAAATCTACCAATAACAGGAAACACTGCGTATATTAACGGATATTCCGTAATAAAAGCTGTTATAATGTTGTTTCTGTTAATATTGTTGGTTTTATTTGCCAAAAACAGGATAGGTAAATCGTGGGATATCTATCGATACATGAAGAGAAAGGTTATAAATATTACAACTTATAAATTTACAGTACTTTAAATGTTTAAACTGGTGAGATAATGGAAATTAATATAATAAAGGAAGACAAAAATATGCTTTTAATTGAACTTAAGGGGGATACAATAGGTTTTGCTAATCTTATCAGAGAAGAGTTGTGGAATGACAAAAATGTCGAAGAAGCGGCCAGTATAAAAGAGCATCCTTACATGGCTGAACCTAAAATTTTTGTCAAAACAAAAGAAGGAAAGCCACAAAAAGCACTGCAAGAATCTATAAAAAGATTGCAATCAAATTTGAAGGAACTTAAGAAAGAACTGGAAGGTTCATTAAAAAAATAATTATTTAGTATTAAAACTACAAATTATGTTAGATCAAAATGTATGAACCTTACGAAGAGAAGAAGAATAAGCTTGCAGAAGCTGTAGATAAAATAAAGGAAAAATATCAAGAATTCTGGAAAGGTGTCAATTCTAGGAGTTTTAAAGAGAACAAATGGAGTCTTGTACTGGTTTTAGTTGCTATTTTGGCGATAGGCGGGCTTACTTACACGGGATATACTACATATACAGCGAGGGTGGCAGAAACCCAGTCAAAAATCATGGTTTTGGAAAAGCAAAATCAAGCACTAGAAGGTAATTTAGCAACTTCGGAATCTCAGTTTAGTGTATGCACGACAGAGAGAGATAACTTAAAGTCGCAATACACAAATACGAAAAATGAATTAGAAAAAACGGGTTCTGAGCTTAGCGCCTGTAATTCACAAGTAGCTGAAATAACAAGCAGTTTAACACAAACAAAATTGAGTTTAAGACAACTAGAAGAGAAAATAAACAGAGTGGAAGAAAACTACGATGATTTGGAATGTAATTATGCACAGCAAATATGCGGGTTATTCAATCTAGAATACTATTACTTAAGAAAAAACAAAATCGGCGGATGTTGCTCCGGAAATACGGCAGAAACGTGTACACCTAAACCAGACACGACAGTTACCATAAAGCAGATTTCTTGTTGATTCTGCTATAATAAACTAATGCTTTCATTGCTTTAACAGCTCTTTCTGGTGTTATATAAACAGGTATGCCCTTGGTCACTAAATCACTGCTTAAATTTTTTGTAAAATTACCGCCACAAGCACATATTAACAATGGCTTTTTGTGTTTTTTCTTTATATCAAGTAAATAATCTATGATCTCGTTTCCTAAAGTTGGAACCTGAAATAGTGTTATAGCTATCACAGCATCATATTCTTTGCTTTTCATGCATTCTTCTATCGCTATCTTATATCTAACAGCATCGGCATCTCCAGTGAGGTCGAAGGGATTATGCAAACTAACATAAGATGGCATAGACGATTTCATTATATTTTTTAATTTTTCTGAGGGTTCTGGTAATTCCAAATTTTGTCTTTCTATTTCATCTGTTGCTAATACCCCAAAACCACCGCCATCGGTAATAACTGCTATTCTATTACCTTTAGGCAATGGCTGTGTCGCAAATGCTATAGAAAAGTCCAACAACTCCTCCCACGTACCTGCCTCAATGACATTGCTTTGTTTAAATGCGGTAGAATAAATCCTACCAGAACCGGCAAGAGAACCCGTATGAGAAGAGGCTGCCTTGCTCCCTTTATTTGTTTTTCCAGACTTCAATAAAACTATGGGCTTTTTCTTTGAAACCTTCTTACATACATCCATAAATTTTTTGCCTGACGCTTCTATGCCCTCAATATAAGCCATAACAACCCTAGTTTTTGAGTCCTTTCCTAAATATTCAACCAGATCAGAATCGTCTATATCCATAGCGTTTCCATATGAAACAAATTTAGCTGTACCTATACCCTCCACAGATAACCAATCTAAAATTGTGGAACCAACGGCACCTGATTGAGAAATGAATGAAATACTTCCACTCGACGGTCTTCCGCATCTTTCCTTGGATAGAAATAAAGTATCGACCTGAGAATAAGCATCAAATATTCCAAGACAATTTGGACCTATTATTCTTGTATTAGTTCCTTTTATTATTTCCGAGCATTCTTTCTCTAATTTTCTACCTTCTTCCGTTCCCAACTCAGAAAATCCTGCAGATATTATTATCACAGATTGTATATTTTTTTGAACACATTCTTTTAAAACTGAGGACACAAATTTGCTTGGCACAACAATTACAGCCAAATCTATTTTTTCTTTAACCTCGAGTATGGATTTGAACGATTTTTTCCCAAGTATAAAATCGGCATTAGGATTTATCGGTATAGCGGAACCTTTTTTAGAAAAATCGCTATTAACAAAATTTGAAAATATTATATTACCAAGCTTCCCTTTTTCTCTGGAAGCGCCTATTACAGCGACTGTTTTTGGGTTGAAAAAGGCATTAAGATTTGGCATATTAATTATTATGATTCCTACAATTAAAATTAAAGATCGTCTTCTTCCATTGTTCTCTTGGGTTTGACATATTCATAATAAAATGATACTGAAGTCAGTGCTTTCCACGAAAAAAAGAACAATCTTCCAACAATAGATAAATAAAACCCGATATACGGTAAATAAAGTAAAAATCTATCTATCACGCTTGTGATCAACCAAATAGCTATGATGATCGAATACAATTTGAATAAAAATTCTTTTGTTATATTAAGCGATCTTTTTATGGAGTCTAGACCAGTCTTATTTTCAAAAATAATAACAGCCGGCAAAATCCAGAAGACGGGTATCGCTGTTAAGGTGACAACAAGCAATGATAGAAGAAATAATACAACACCCGCTGTCTTTAATGGTATAGAAACCAAAAGCAAAACAAAAATTAACAAAAGCGTTGCAAAGAATCCTAAAGCATAGGTTGCAAACACTGAGTAGACTTTCTGGGCTGAAACTGGCATTATTCTGGATAAATCAATTTTTTTATTTTTATAAGCGTCTCGACCAATCTCCACGTAAGTACACATCAGATAAATTGATATCACTGATGTTAAAACGAGCAATATTATGAAAAGAGCTATGTGTCCCGATAGCCCTTTTATTAACTGAACAAAAATTTGGGTATTTAACAAGATGTCATCTATTGTATTATACTGCAGGAAATTCGCTACCTTTGATAGGCTAAGGCTAAACAGGATACTGAACAGAGCTATCGGAATTAAGTTCAAAATTGTTGGGTATATGATTTTATTTTTATGAAAAATAAGCTTCGGTCCAAAAACAAATGTTTTTCCAAAAGACATATTAATTATTATTGGAACTAAATAATATATCGTTGAATATGAAAGAAAATCAATTGATTAGTTTACTAATCCTCATAGGAGTTTTATCAATATCAGTTATTGTTATCACCAGTTATTATTCAAAAAAGAGTTTGTCCACAGTTGTCCCAGAAGTTTTAACAACAATATTTTGTTGGCAGGACGAAAATAAAACTTTTATTATCGGCGAACCTCAAACTATAGAAAAATGTCAGTATATAGAAAAATTGTCTGGAATTTCAAAGGAAGATCTATGCCTATATTACAATGATAATAAAAAAGAGATTTGCAAAGAATTGAAAAAAATAATAGATGGCAAATCTGAAAACTGTTTAAAAATAATATTAGGAAAGGAAATAAACCAAACAAATGATAACGACAAAATAGAAATAAGCTGCAGACTTTTGAAATCAAGGTAATGATAAAATGCATAACAGATGTAAAGTTAGATCATTAATATCAGAAAGGGAAATGGGCCTGCCGGATTCTGAATTTGTTAAAATAATGAGAATAGCGACAGAAAATAAAGGTGTTATATCACTAGGACCAGGCGAACCAGATTTCGATACACCAAAAAATATTGTAAAATTTGCTCAAAGAAAATTGGCTGAAGGTTTCACTCATTATACTTCTATTGGTGGTATGAGCGAGGTGAAAGAGTCTCTATCAAAAAAATTAAAAATAAAAAATAAAATTCATGTAGACCCAGAGAAACAAATTATAGTAACCGTTGGTGCAAAAGAATCTATATTCTTATGCATGATGTCGTTAGTAGACCCTGGAGAATCTGTAATAGTTCCCAATCCGGGATATTTGGCTTATATACCAATAGTTGAAAGTTTGAACGGGATTCCTCTGTCTGTTCAATTAAGACAAGATGAAAACTTTGAATATGATATTGATAAGGTGAAAGGAATTGTTCATCCAAAAAAAACTAGAATACTGATACTCAATTCTCCATCCAACCCCACAGGAACCGTTTTCAGCAAAAAGAAGTTGGAAGAGATTGCAGACTTTGCAATAGAACACGAGTTAGTTATATTATCTGATGAAGCATACGAAGATTTTGTATATGATAACACAAAACACGTAAGCATCGGGAGTTTGAACGGGATGGAAAATCATACAGTTAGCATATTCACATTCTCTAAAAGCTATGCTATGCCGGGATTCAGAATCGGTTATGCGGCCGGACCTGCTGATATAATAGATGCAATGACTAAGCTGAAACTCGGCACCACACTATCCGCACCTACCATATCGCAACTAGCATCAATGGAAGCATTAAGAACAAAAAACAGCGTCATACAAAAAATGGTCGATGAGTACAATAGAAGAAGAAAACTGATGATAAAAAGATTAAGAGAGATCAATGGTTTTAATTGCTTAGAACCAAAGGGAGCATTTTACGCATTTCCAAATATAGAGAATTTCAAATTAAATTCTGTCAAATTCGCGCAGTTTCTGTTAAACAAGGCAAAGGTTCTGGTTATACCAGGAACGGAATTTGGTGTATACGGAGAAGGTTTCATAAGATTAAGTTATGCTACATCATATGAAAAAATAGAAGCGGCTATGAATAAAATAGAATATGCGACCAGAAAATTAGGCGTGTAGAAAATTTTCTTTGGACCAATTAGAGTATTTTTTTATAATAGAGTCTATAATCTCTCCTTCCCATCCTACTTTAACAAGTTCATTCTTAATTTTATCCTTTTCCATTCCTCTTAAGATAGATGTTTTTACAAAAAGTTCTAACTCAGACAAAGATTCATCAGAGTATTCAAATGACTGATTGCTTGGAGAAGAAGAAAATAGCTGATTTTTTCTTTTTACATGGATGATATAGATCAAAATACATAAATTAAACAAAAAGGATCCTAGTAAGAACATTTGGGTAAATCCTGGATTAGACACGGTAAAATCATTCAAGTTTTCTAATGTCAAAGCAAATACACTTGGTGTTATAACCAAAAATATTGGTAGAGTTGTGAATTTCCGCATATATTTATTTAGATTACTTAAAAAATAATTTTAACTGTTTTGCCAAAACATATATATAAATCAAAGATTAATTTAATTTTGCATGGAACCTCTGATCGGGTGAGTAGCAGCCACCTGTTGCTGCAAGTCTGCTTTATGGCGGGATCATAGTTCAAAGGCGATATGGTATTATTAGCAGGCCCGGGTTTCGGACTGAGAAGCCTTGTCTCCAGGGACCAGTTATATATCGAACCATACGAGACGGGGAACCGAGCAGTATTAAGGTATGTGGTCTGGTGCTCTCGAGTTCTCAAGGTGGAGGAAGAAATCCGGATAAACTTGTTTGTGATATTATATCCACTTAGAACGTGTTCCATGCTTTATGTTTTCAATACATTAACCATTGTAGATATTGGGAGAGCAGCTGAAGCTGCTATAACTATTCCCTCTAATTTTATATCAAGTATTAAAGCACCAATAACCGAAAGGGATACAGATATCAAAATGCCTGTAATCAGATGTTTCCACATTTCAATTCTACCAACATAAAGCCAAAGAACGATGGATGAAGTTATTACGCTTGTCAACAATATAAGTAAGCCTCTATTCAATGAAAAATATTCAGCTCTGAAGGAGTATATCTGAATTATAACGAATAAACACGTCATCATCCTGGCAACTTCTTTTCTTGTGAATTGCTGCCTAACTCTACCAATAACCTTTTGCGTTGTAAAATCTTTAAAGGCGTAAGCAGCTTCTATGCTCTTTTTTGCCGTCAATTCAAAAACTTTTCTCTCAATTTCATGAATATCAACTTCTTTTTTACTCCTAGACCAAGAAAAAGTTTTAGTGGCGATTTCTGACGCTATTCTTAATGGAGTACCGACTTTCACTAAAGTGTTTTTTATCTTCTCTTTATTGAATTTTTCTATGGACCCATCCCTGTTTTTAATCCACACTTCTTTTATTTTAGAAAATATTCTATTTTTTGGCATAAAGATACTTTGTATTATACCCAATTAAATTAATCTCCATTTAACACCAGATTTTGTATCTTCTATCAATATATTCATCTCTTTCAATTTTCCCCTTATTTCATCAGCCTTTTTCCAATCCTTTTTTTTTCTAGCTTCTTCTCTCTCATTTATTAATTTTTCTGCTTCTTTCGGTATTTTAGATTTTAGATCTTTAACATCTTTTAATTTCAAACCAAAAATTTTATCAAAATTTATTATTAGTTTGCGTTTGTCGCTGTTGTTGATCTTGTTTTCCTCTCGTATTAATTTCCATGTTAAAGATACTGCATAAGGAATGTTTAAGTCATCGTTTATAAATTCTAGGAATTTTTTTTTGTATTCTAATATTCTCTTTTTATCTGTTTTTTTATTATCTGTACTTTTTAGCAAAATCATGTGCTCTCTTAGTGTATCCAAGCTTTTTTGAGCTGCTTCAAGAGATTCCCAAGTAAAATTAAATTTAGAGCGGTAATGAGACGTAAGTAGTAAATATCTAAAGGTTAGTGGATTGAAATTTTTGTTTTCTATGTCATGTAACGTATAGAAATTCTGCAGTGATTTACTCATTTTTTTGTTGTCAACTAGTACATGCTCATTATGCAACCAATAATTAACAACATCTTTCTTTAATGCACCTTGTGATTGAGCGATTTCGTTAGTATGATGAACCGGTATGTGATCAACACCTCCAGTGTGGATATCAAATTTTTCACCCAGATATTTTATACTCATCGCACTACATTCTATATGCCAGCCTGGAAAGCCTATATTCCATGGAGAATTCCACTCCATTTGTCTTTTCTGATCTTTTGGCGAAATTTTCCATAAAGCGAAATCTGTTGGATTTCTTTTTTCAGGATTTGGTTCGACTCTTGCACCTTCTTTTAATCCTTTTATATCCAATCCAGCCAATTTTCCATAATCTTTTAATTTAAACGTATCAAAATAGATCCCATCCGGTGTTTTGTATGCATACCCGTTTTTCTCAATTTGTTTTATCATATCGATCATCTCTTTTATATGATCGGTAGCTTTGCATATTATTTTGGGTTTTTCGATGTTTAGCTTGCTCATTGCATCAAAAAAATCTTTTGTATAAAATTCTGCAATTTCCCACACAGTTTTGCCTTCTCTCCTAGCACCCTTCTCCATCTTGTCTTCGCCTGTATCTGCATCAGATGTCAGATGTCCAACATCCGTAATATTCATCACGTGTTTAACTCTCAATTTGTTGTATTCCAACACTCGCTTCAACAAATCAACAAAAACGTATGCCCGTAAGTTTCCAATATGAGGGAAATCATAGACTGTTGGTCCGCAAGAATACAACTTTACTTCTCCTTTTTTTATCGGTACAAATTTTTCTTTTTTTCTTCCCATAGTATTGAACAATTTTATTTCCATTTTTTCACATCATCAAATTATAAGCGGAGTAGGGGAGTTGAACCCCTTTAAGCCGCTGTCTGCATATTAAATCATTATAGTATACTGCAGGCGGCGGCATAGCCGTTTCAGCTTTTTAAGTTTCTGCCAACTCCGCATAACACCATATTTATTCACCATATTACAAGTTTTTATCTATTTCCGTAGATAAACCTAGCATGCTTGCAGCATTTTCATATAATAATCGACGCTGATCTTTCACATCCAACATACCTTTCGAATTTGCAAAAATCCATCCCATAACATCATCTCCATCAGACTCCATAACAACTCTCATCCTAAGCAAAGGATCTTCCTTTAATCTAAATAATATTCTTCTTCTCAAATCAGGTGACCCAGAAAGGCCTATCATAACATTTCCATCTTTGCTTTCACCTCTATATTTTTTTGAGTAATAAGAAGCTGCATTCAAATAACCGTTTCCTCCGTGACTCAAAACGAATCCTATTTGAAACCCTCTAAATAACCCTTCCAAATCTCTTGGATCATGCATAGCTTCAGTTTGATCCACATATGGATAATCTGGAAATAATACTCCCGTATCTTCGGGAGATATATAACCACAATGAAAATTAACGACAAGCCTTCTTCCTTGTTTTCTTTGAATATATTCTATCATATTCAACATTCTTACCAAAACATTTCTATCAGAATAAGGAACATGAACAAATTCAACTTCACCCAGACCAACCGCACCTTGTATTATAAGTTTCTCGGCTAAATCTATGTCATAGTCCGGTTTACCCATATTTGTGTAAACCATAGTTAATAATCTGCTATCACATGCTCTGTATTTCATAACATCTAAATTTGTTGATGGGTAATCCGATGATATGTCACTTCTTAAATAAAAAGAACCGTGACCATTGATATTGGGTCTACTGCTATAACCCAATCTCTCCAAATTCCCGTGGACTTGCATATCTATTACAGGTCCCTTGTATTTTACATGGTTAGTCACTAAACTGTTAGAATTCGCAAAGACTGTCACCAATCATACGATTCACCTCTTAAATCATTTTTATAGAACAAAGGAAGAACTAGATAAAAGTCAATAGTTATTGCAAAGATTTTCGCCGGTCATCAACCCACTTCGATTAGAAATAAATTGAAAACACAACTTTAAAAACCTTATTTTCCTATGACTTTCAGTATTTGGTCCATTTTTTCATTCGCTGCATTTTCACCCTCTCTTATCGCACGAATTAGAGACTTCGTGGATATAGAAAATGTGCTAATATCATTAATGTTTGGTCTTAGAATTATTACACTCTTGTCTTTTATTCTTTCAAATTTTAAATCAACCACCTGTTTTTCCAATATCCTAATCGTGTTTGAAATAACATTTTTCGTTACTATGGTTTGCTTCTTTTCATCTATTTTCGCTTCAGGTTGACCTAAAACATTAACACCTATTATAACATCTGCACCCATGTCTCTGACTATATCAACTGGCAGCGGATTTACTACACCACCATCAACCAAAAATGTTTCTCTATATTTAACAGGAGTAAAAACACCAGGAAAAGATATGCTCGACCTTATTGCCGTAATAGAATCGCCTTTATCAAAAATTATCTCGTTACCTGTAAGTATATCAGTTGCTACAGCAGCAAACGGGATTTTGAAGTTTTCGATATTTCTCTCTGTCAATATCTTTGAAACAAACGCCATTAATTTATCGCCCTTAACAAATCCCACGTTAAGTCTGGCCGGATCTATCAATCTAGCAATATCTCTCGTTCTCATTTTTGTTACTACATTTTCAATTGCGTCTATTGGAGTTCCGCTAGCATATATCCCACCAATTAATGATCCTGCACTCGCCCCAGAAATATAATCAATGGGTACTTCATTTTTCTCTAAAACTTTAATGACGCCTATATGAGCCATACCTCTTACTCCGCCGCCACTCAAAGCCAACCCAACCTTGATCGGATCTGTCATATTACCGAAAACTTATTTGATTTGCTAATAGAAAAGTGTTATCAAAAACAATTTAATCTAAAATACTAAAAAATAAACATGAAGTTATTCACAATGGAAGAAATCAGGGATATGATAATATCTATTTTAGCCTTAACTCTGGTATTTTCTTTTCCTGATATAGAATCACTGTTTTTCGTTTCTTTCATAATTGTCTCAATATCGTTTCTTTTATGTGAGATAGGTCACAAAATCATGGCTACTAGACTTGGTTGTACTGCTACGTTCAAGTTATGGCCGCCGGGTATCATGCTGTCTTTATTTAGCATTGCCCTAAAATATATAGGCGGCTTCGGAATCTTTACTCCAGGACATATAGAAATAGCACCATATAAATTTGGGAGATGGGGAATAAAGGTAATTAGATTAACTCCACATGATTTGGGCATAATTTCTCTAGCAGGTGTGGGAATAAACATAATTCTTGCATATGTGTTTTTGCTAATCCCTGGTGAATTTTTCTCAATGTTAAGTCAGATCAGTGCACTACTCGCATTTTTCAATCTATTACCTATACCGCCCTTGGATGGAAGCAGAATATTTTTATGGAGTTTTTCGATCTGGTTTTTCTTAATGTCTATAACAACAATTGTCCTTTTTGTTTTGTAAACCATTTGATTAAAGAAATTAATTATTCTTAATATCTATGATGATTATATGACTTTTGTAGAACTCCTTAATACTGCATTCCAATACGGGTTTTTGCTAGTTAATGAGTGGGGATATATTGGACTATTCATCTTGGTCCTAATATCCAGTGCTAGTTTATTTTTCTTTCCGCTACCAACAAATGCGATTATAATAACTGCTGCTTCCATACTTGATCCTGGTCTAGTGGCATTGACTGCAGGCACTGCTGCATCTATAGGTGATACTGTCAGCTATTTCGTGGGTCTGGGTGGAAAAGAAATAATTGAAAAGAAATACGAAAAAGAACTAAACAAAATTAGAAAATTTTTTGAAAAGAAAAAATTTTTTATATGGATTTTAATTTTATCAGCAGGCCCATTTCCGATTGATATTGTGGGATTATTTTGCGGTATGATAAAATATGATTTTAGAAAATATTTTGTTGCCATGTCGACCGGCAAATTCATAAAAATGACTGCCATAGCTTTTGCTGGATACTACTCTATTAACTGGATCATCAGATATTTAGGTATAGGAATAGTTGGATAATTTCATATCTACACAATATTTGTTTATACCTGGAGCATAAGTCAGCACTCTTCTAATTTTATATGTAATTTTCTTCTTTGTTTTTTGTTTCAATTTTTCTATTCTTCTCTTAACATTTCTTTCCACCTTTTTTTCGCTATCAAAAAAATAAATGTGAATGACGCCGCTAGACTTCAAACATTTCAAAGCGATTTGAATATATTTCCAGGATTCATGTGGCAGCGGCATAACAACTCTATTGCATTTGTTATACCATTCCTTGCATACTTTTTTTACGTCTCCTAAGACAGGAATTATTTTATCTTGGAACTTGTTAAGTTTTATATTTTCAATCATATAATCTACAGCCGACGGATTCAGCTCTACAGAAATTATTTTCTTTATATTTTTTTGATGTTTAGCGATGTTAATAGAAAAAGACCCTATCCCGGAAAACATCACCATTATTGTTTCGTTTTTTTTAGTATATTCAGCAATTCTTAATCTTTCTGTTCCTTCTCTCTGAGAGAAATAGACTTTTCTTGGATCAACTTTTAAATTGCATTCGTTCTCCTTGTGTATAACCTCAGTATTTTTTTGTCCCTTTATTAATTTATAATTCCTGACTCTGTATTCACCTTTTCTTTCAGATGTTTTTTTCAGTACTGAAACAACATGTTTATGTCTCTTCATTATCTCGTTTGCTATTTCATTTTCCTTTCTTGTTAAATTCCTTGGGACTTCTATTATAGCCACGGCCTTCTCTTTCGATCCTATAATCTCGTATGAAGTGATTTCCATGATATTAAATCCATATCTACAATTTATAAATAAGGAATATTATGTCTCTATATTTTATTGGACTGGGATTATATGACGAAAAGGATATGAGCATAAAAGCTTTAGAAACAGCTAAAAACTGTGATTTATTATTCGCTGAATTCTATACGCAAAAAATGAATTTGAATATCAAAAATTTAGAAAGGATGACTGGGAAAAAGATAAAAATCTTAACTAGGAAAGATGTTGAAGAAAATTCTGAGATTCTTTTAGAACCTGCAAAAACAAAAAAGGTTGGTTTTTTAATCGGCGGCGATCCGTTCTGTGCAACCACTCACACTTCACTAAGACAAGATTGTAAGAAAAAAAGAATTAAAACATACGTCATCCATGGATCATCCATATTTTCTGCCGTTGGCGAAACGGGCTTGCATTTATACAAATTTGGAAGTGTAGTTACAATACCATTTAGAGATAAGTTCGGAAACAAACTACCACTTTCAGTATACGAAAAAATAAAAGAAAACAGAGACAGAGGATTACATACCTTGATACTTTTAGACATAGACGCAGAGAAAAATAAATACATGGATGCAAAAGAGGGAATTGAAACTATCTTAGAGATGGAAAAAGAAAAAAAACACGGACTAATAACAGAAAATTCCGAAGTAATTGTCTTCGCCAGAGTTGGGAGTAATAATCCGACAATTTTTTACGATAAAATAAAAAACATTGCAAAGAAAGATTTAGGAGAGCCGCCAATGGTAATAATTATTCCTGGAAACTTGCATTTCACAGAAAAGGAATATTTGGAAGTGCTTAGAGAATGAAATTTGAAAAAATTCTTGGATTTTTTTGCATTTTTTCGTATTTATTCTTTTTATTTTTTGCTGTTAACAACACTAAAATTTTTGTTATTTACCTACTATCAATTATTATACTTATTTGGATGTATTATACGTATTCCTTGGGGGCTCCATTCATACCATCTTCTTTGAATTCTATCGACAAAATGTTAGAGTTAGCTGAATTAAAAAACAATGAAAAATTATATGATTTAGGATCGGGTGATGGAAGAATATTAATCAGAGCTGTAAAAAAATACAATGTGAAAGGCATTGGTGTCGAAGTCGATGGATTAAGAGTTATTATCTCAAAAATAATGATTTTTTTATCTGGAAAAAATAAAAATATACGAATAATAAGAAAGAACTTTTTTCATGTGAATTTACGCGATGCAGATATTATAGTCGCATATTTATTACCAAAAACTCTAGAAAAATTAAAATGTAAATTCAGGAAAGAAC
>CAYJTF010000002.1:0-17151 GCA_964373165.1 uncultured archaeon | reverse complement strand
TTAAAAGGGGTACTAAGATAATAACCAATCGATTTCAAATAAAACAATGGAAACCTGTTAAAATTGATAAAAAACTCAAAATTTATGTTTATAGGATGGAATAAATGAAAGATAGAATAACAAAAAAGGAAATAATGAAACAGATTACTAAATTAGAAGATAAATTAAAGACTGTTAAAGCAAAATCAAAAAAAGGAGAGGAATTTTTGATTAATATAAATGCCTATCTGAAAGATTCAAAACACTGGTTAAAAGAAAAAAATTATGTCTTGGCTTTTGAGTGTATAATTTGGAGTTGGGCTTGGTTGGAAATAGGTAAAGAAATTACAATACTGTCATGATTATTTTATTGACTAGTGCGTGATGCGATAAACATGGTTACAACTATCAGTATAGCAGCTATTATTAAAGCCCACCAATAAGAATCTATATAAGGAAACCGCCAACTAGCAGGCACATAATTACGAAAAAGTTCTATTCCACCACTTGTTACAAAAATAACACCCATTCCTATAATAGCAAGTCCTAATAAAAGTGGGAACCACGTCTTCATTATATTGGCAAATATAGTGTCATCATGCTTCCAAAATGGCATAAAGAATATCAAAGCCATAAATAGCAAAGAAACTAGCAAGATTATCATAGCTAAAACTGATTGAGTGAAGAATGAGGAAAAGAATAAATTCAATGGTGTTGCAAACGGTGAAAAAACAGTTACATATAATGAGATTATAGTCGAAATAACTATATTTATCGTATCGTTAGGAATAATTCTACCGATAGTTCCTCCTGGAGTGTTTCCTTCTCTGACAGCAAAAACATTCAGTTTTTTAAGAAGTCCATATATAATTACCCAAACCAATAGAAATGGTAATAACGTGCCGAAATATCCACTATCTCTCATAACTTGAATAATTTCATTAAATCTTACCGGATCGGCCATTTTGATCTATCCACCTTTCTTTTCACCACCGCCATTACTTGATGCAGGTGGCTTACCACTATTCACAATCCATACCATCACAATTAAAACAAATAATATCAGTCCTATTGTTATAATATAATCCTTCGGTATTAAAGATGTTATCTGCTCTGGGTTTATTATTATGCCTACTAAGCCACTTGTTATCACAATCACTATACTTAAAGCAAAAACAATACCGACAATAATTAAACCTCCTCTTTCACCAAACATTTTCTTAAAGTCGTAATCTGGCGGCAACACCATTCCTGAACCAAGCATTGCCATCATCAGCACCAGTGTTACGATAATACCTTGAGCGAAGAATGAAGACAGTTTTGCCTCAATGTCAACTCCATTGATCACAGGATATGCCCATACCATAAACGCCGCAACCAAAGATACAATCGCATTAACAGCAACATTAGTTTCTGGTGGACCAAATATTTTTGATTTTCTCAGCAATCCATAAAAAATAGCCATCGTCAGTAAGAATGGGAACAGGAAATTGAACGCACCTATCTCTCTCATTTGAAGTATAGCTTCTCGGAAAACATCTATTGCCATCTATCCACCTTTTGTAGCTCCGACAATTGTTGCTATCAATAATCCTATAAACATTAGTATGAATATTAATAACATTATTCCTGCACTTGACTTGCCCATGTTGCCTAAACCAATAACATTCGATAATCCGCTCGTGAAAAAAATCATAACAGAAACGATTGTTATTAATACCCAGATGAAAACACTTCCTTTCATATATTCTGTTAAAGCCGATGGGAAATCAGGATAAGCCAAACTGGCACCAAGAAATGCGAGGACTAGCCCTATCAATATGACGGAAAAGCTTGTAAAAAATCTTGACATTGGGCCAGCTAAGTCTGCAGGCGACGCAACAACAAAATATCCCCAAACAAAAAATGCGGCTGTCAGGGATACAACGCCGTTGACTGCTATTCCTTCGCCCAATACTTTTGATTTTCTCAACAGTCCATAGAACACTGCAGCAACAATGAACCACGGCAGCACGAAATTAAAAAACCCAAGTTCATGCAGCCTTTGTGCAACAGTTAAAAAAGAATTCACCATGTTATCATAAAAAAATTGTTTTTAAGACAATAAATAGATTCACTCTCTTTTAAATCTTTGAACTAGTTCCGTAAGAGAACGAACGCTCTCTATCAAAGCCGGCAAAGCGTCTCTAAATGTTTTTTCTAAGCTAGATATCTTAGCACCCATGTCAGCCAAGTTGTCCTGAAGGCTGTCTAGTTTGTTCACTATCATCTGATCTTTCTCATTTTTCCCTTTACCTAAAATCACTAGCCTGTTATGTAGATCGGAAATTTTTCTATCCAGATTTGCATATTTTTCTCTGAACTCTCCCAACTTTTCATCCAACTCCACCATTCTTTCCTGTACTATTGATTCTACCAGTTCTTCTGTACCATAATTTTCTGTTGGATAGTACTCTTGTTGAAATTGTTGTGGCTGTGCCATTATCTGTTGGCTGAAATCCTGAGCCTGCATCTGTTGGGGCTCATAAGGTAATGAAAAGTCATCGTATTGTGTTGATTGTGTTTGCAAATCTTTCAGAGTTGGTAGACCTGCTTGTTCATCTTCGCCGGATAAACCCAATTTCAAAGCCTGCGTCAATGCTCTATCGATCTCTGTCGAAGAGAAACCCTCCTTTCTAAGAACGTCTATTATTTCGGGTTCAGCAAAACCTTTGCTGCTCAACTGCTTCACTTTATCTACAGGAACAAAACCTTTGCCAAGAGATTCCATTTTTTCAGGCTCTTTGGCTTTACCTAATGAAGGAAATTTAATCAATATCTGCACCTGATAATATATTGAGATGCATGTAACTTATATTTATCTCTTGCCTATCTTTTCCTGCAACAACCTGTTTACTTCGTCTCTTGTGACAAAGTTGGCCTTTATCGGATTATAGATGTCGAGCAAACTTTCCAGTTCTTTCACTTCGCTTTTCTTCGCTGTTTTGTCCAAATTTTTGCTTATTTTCAGCATTTCTCCGCGTAGCTCAGTCAACTCTTTGGAAATCTCGCTCATGTCAGTTGACAATTGATCAAATCCTTTTCTTAGGCTGTCTATTTCATCAATGACTTTTTCTTCAATACTCATTATTCTGTTATTAATCAGGTCTAGCCTTTGTTCGATAGTTCTTATTCTCCTCGTATCATCATTGACTCTTCTCACAAGTTCATTCTGGAAACCTTGCACATCAGGCCTTTTTTCGAAAACCATAAAGATCAATAGATATTTTGATTAGTATACAAATATAATTTCTCTAATAGTGATGACATTGGTTTTTGAGCACGAACTTATTGACAACATACTGAGAATAAATTGCCTCGACAGCATATACGGTTTTAGCATCGAGGATTCTGATACGATAATGGAGACTGTTATCGATAAAATATTGCAATTAAAGAGTGTTGAAAGAATCATACTTGCGGAGAGAAGGGAGTATGAGTATGATTATGACCAAACAAAACTGCTGCTAGAGATGGCGGGTACATATGATAAGCTGACTTCTCAAGGTCTGGACATTTCGAAAATAGGAGGCCAGGCTGGCGTAAAGATATTAGGAGCTGCAATGAATCGGCTGAAAATCATTTTAGAAAGAATGATAAAGAGAGATCCGATAGGTGCTTATGTTAAAATAAGGAGAATGATTAGACAGTATGAATCAAAAATCAAATCTCCTGACGAGGATAAAAGAAATAGAATATATTATTCGATGTTCGTAAAAAATATACTTGAGCCCACTCTAAAAGAGTTGGAAAAAACTCAGTTGATTGATTCGATAAAAGACGGCTTATATGGGCATGTTGTTGGTGACAGGAATCTTTATAGAGAGATATTCAATCCTCTTATCAGACCTATTTTCATGCTTACTAGATATGTATTTCTCCCGCCCAAAGATGGAAGACTGGTAGAGAGATACGAGCTACCGGGAGGCATACAAGTTGAGATTTACAGGGTGCCTCACAAAGTAAGATACTATTACCATATCACAGCGCCTGAATTCAAGTTATCTGATGACAAGTATGGAATAATAGATTCTGCGAGAAGACAATTGGCCGAGCATAAACCTGGCGAGAAAGAATTTACCCAGCCAGAAAGAGCAAGAGAAGTTTTCATGAACATCGGCAAAGATATGATAAATCAAATGGCTGTTGGCGGAAGCTACTCGCAGAAAGAACTGGAAGAAATGATCAATATATTAGTAAGGTATACAGCAGGTTTTGGAATATTGGAAATATTATTAACTGACAGTAAGCTGCAAGACATCTACATCAATTCTCCTATAGGAATAACCCCGATCTACGTACAGCATGACGACTATGAAGAGTGTGAGACAAATCTCATACCGACAAGAGAGGATGCTGAAAGCTGGGCAACAAGATTCCGTCTCCTTTCAGGCAGACCTTTAGATGAAGCTAACCCTGTTTTAGATACTGAACTGTTTGTGCCAGGTGGAAGAGCAAGAGTCGCTGCTATCACAAAGACTCTCAGTCCAGAAGGCATAGCATATGCATTGAGGAGACATAGAGATAGGCCTTGGACTTATCCCTTATTCATTGATGCAAAGTACATGAACCCATTATTCGCTGGTTTAATGAGTTTTTTTGTTGACGGGTCTAGATCTGTTTTATTTGCTGGCGGAAGATCTAGCGGTAAATCATCATTGCTTGGAGCAACAATGCTCGAGATAATGAAGAAGTTTAGAGTGATTAGTTTAGAGGACACGTTAGAGTTGCCAATCACTCAACTAAGAAATATCGGATATAACATCGAAAGAATGAAATCGCGTTCTGTTATCACAAGAATTGAATCAGAATTGCCTGCTGATGATGCATTGAGAACTGCATTAAGATTGGGAGATTCGTGCTTGATTGTCGGAGAGGTACGTTCAATTGAGGCTCGTGCCCTCTTTGAGGCGATGAGAATTGGTGCATTAGCAAATGTCGTTGCTGGTACGATCCACGGCGAATCGCCTTATGGTGTTTTCGATAGAGTTGTCAATGACTTAGGTGTAACTGCAACGAGTTTCAAGGCAATCGATATCATCGTTATCTCCGGGATGATAAAATCTGGTGATGGATTGCATAGATATAGAAGAATATTGGAAGTTGCTGAAGTTAGAAAACATTGGAAAGACGATCCCATGAATGAAAAAGGCTTCGTAACGCTGATGGAATACTCTGCCAAAGACGATCAACTAAAACCAACAAGCACCCTGCTGAACGGAGAATCGTTTGTTATAAACGAAATTTCAAAGAGAGTCAAAGACTGGCAAGGAAATTGGGAAGCTGTCTGGGACAATATCGAATTAAGAACTAAAATAAAACAGGCGATGGTCGACTACGCAAGAAAATTAAACAGGAAGGATATCTTAGAAGCCGAATGGGTTTCACTTAGCAATGAGGTATTCCACATGATCTCTGATGAGGTGAGAAAAGATTATGGTATTTTGGATTCCGAAGAAATTTACAAAAGATGGGATGAGTGGTTTAGAAATTATATAAGTGAAAAAAATGAGAGAAGAAGAATTAGACAATTTGTATGAAACATATCATGATTCCAGAGGAAGAAAGCTTTCCCAAGATTTTTTAGAATATATAAGAACGGAGTTTGAGAAAAGGAGCTGGTATGAGAAATTATGCTACTTCTGTGCCAATTTAATAAAAATTAAAATCAGTGAAGAGAAAGAAAAGGAGCTTTATGCAAAGCTAAATTTTTCTAATTTAAATGTGAATCCGTCAAGCGTCTATTCGTCATTTGTCTTTGGAACTATACTGACATTAATTGTGATGTTCCTCACTGCTGGATTGTTCTATCTTTTTTATTCTGATATAACATTCAAAAATATATTGCCTTATATTCTATTGGAATCTATTACCGGCTTTGGAATAGCGTACTACTTCCTGATATACCCGGATTTACATACAAAAAAGGTAAGAGTCGACGCATCATCTGAGTTAGTTTTATCCGTTTTGTATATAGCTGTCGGCTTAAAAAACACTCCAAATTTAGAAAATGCTATGACATTCGCAGCAGTCAATTTACCTGGACCGATAGGCAAAGACCTGAGAAAAATTCTTTGGGATGTGCATGTAAGAAGATATTCAAGTGTTGAAGAAGGTTTACAAATCTTTGGAAATAAATGGAAGGTGCATAACGAAGAATTCACAAGATCTCTGGACATGCTCACAACATCTTTACTAGAACCTGTCAACAGAGATAAGACAATCGATAATGCTGTTGAATTGATTTTACAGTCGAATTTAGAAAGGATGAAAGAATATTCGAGAGAATTGAAAGCGCCTATAACAACAATTCATGCACTCGGTATCTTATTACCAGTAATAACTTTAATTTTATTTCCGATAATTGCAATTACTTTGGGAAACACAGCGAAAACTTATATCCTTGTTATTTTATACGATATCGTATTGCCGTTACTTGTCATGTGGCTAATGAAAGATGAATTAGAAAAAAGGCCTTATGGATTTTACGTTCCTGATATATCAAAACACCCACAGTCTTCAAAATCAGGAAATGCTGTTGTATTTATTGGGAAAAATAAAATTGAAATTCCGTTATTACCAATATCCGCAGCGCTCTTTCTGCTTGTTTCAAGTTTTGGCCTAATCACATTATTTAATTTACCGCCGAACGCACAACTGCAAGATAGATTGTTTGCCTCGTTAAGTGTCTTCTGGGGATTAACAATATCGGTAGTATTTTACACTTTCTTCTCAAGCAATAAAAACAGAAGAATAAAGGAAGAGATAGAAGGAGTGGAAAAAGATTTTGGAGATGCCATGTTTCTCTTGGGAACTGTCTTGAAATCTGGCCAGCCTTTGGAAAATTCTTTAAAAAAAGTTACTGAGAAAGTAAAGAATGAAAAAATATATGGTTTCTTTGAAAAGCTGCTATATAGAGTAACACAAATGGGCCTTACTTTGAAAGAAGCCGTTTTCAACAAAGATATGGGACTCATAAATGAATATCCGTCACCCCTTATCAAAAACACATTAAGAATAACAGTAGAATCAGCATCTAAGGGTATGAGCGTTGCTGCGTCTACACTGATAGCTGTTTCAAAATATTTGAAAAGTGTTCAATCCGTTAATCAGCATCTAAAAGATATTTTAGAAGATGTCATATCCTCAATGAAAATGATGTCTTCTGTCTTAGTACCGATTGCAGCTGGCATCGTAGTTGGACTGGGTGGCATATTAATAAAAATATTGGCATTTATCGCTGGATTGTTTGCTTCTATTCCATATGTTGAAGAGGTGAGGAGCTTGTCTTTCTTATCTCTAGAAAACATAATGCCATTGGAACTATTCACTATAGTCGTCGGCATATATATGATAGAGGTCTTGGTTTCTTTGAGCATATTCTCTATCAGAATAGAAAAAGGAGACGATAATATTGAAATTCAATATTCTGTTGGCACTAATTTATTGAAAGGGGCAGTGATATTCACAGCTGTTGTATTATTTGTTTTCTTTGTATTTGGATCGTTCATTAATTTTTCGGGTGTGAACGTATGAAAGGCACAAGTAGAGAATCAATTAACTTCATCGTACTACTGATTGTGTTTGTCTTATTTATTGGATTTGTGATATTATATTTTACAGGACAGATAGACAAAGTTACAAAAATAATTTCAGACATGGTGAAAATTAAAACATGAAAAAAGGAATGAGCGGTCATACACTAGTAATAGTTATTACTTTAATCGTGGCTTTGCTGGGAATAGTCATATTAACAATGTTTGTTTTTGATACAGCTAAAGGTGGTGCTGAGCTTTCACAGAAAATATCAGAGGCTGTTTGTCAAATGTTTAAAGGTGCAAGTGGAATGGTAGGCTGGTTCATAGATTGTGAAAAAGTAATGTCTGGGTAGATCAAATGGAAAGCGAAACGATGATAAAAATAATAATTGCTCTGCTCGTACTAGGGATTTTAGTTGGTATAGTATTTCTTTCTCCTGATTTATTCAAAAATGTTTTGAACATATTGAAAGGATTTATCGACAAGATAAATGGTGGTTAAATGATTCCACAGATGAAAATATATTTTGTATTGAGTTTGATAGTTTTAGCCGTAATTGGTGGGCTTTTCACTGTCATGTGGGCAAAATGTGCAAAAAACGAAGAGGGAAAGACGTCGTGCAATATATTTGATTGGTTTAAACATGACGATGTTATTTCATGCATTTCGTCTTATGAACCCACTGGAGACGAACCCAAAAACCCATTTTTATGTATGCAGTGTAAATGTGATTGTTCTGGTGCAACTAATATATTCAGTAATAATTTTAATGATGTTTCATGTTCAGATTGGTATAAAGAAATCACGGATAAATATGGTTGTATGACAAATGGAAGAATTTGTAATACAAATACATTTGCATTTTCTATACCTGCAGAAATTAAAAATAGAGAATTCACTCAAAGTGATTTAGATTTTTTCAATTGTGTGTATCCTGTTTCTAACCCATTGGAAAAAGTGGAAGAAATCAGAGGTGTGGGAAGCAGTAGATTTTACCTGATGGTTAAATCGAATTTAATAGAAACGAGCGAAAGCGGAAGAAGTTGCGGCGTCAGTGACATGGGTATAAACAGTTTTAAGCTAAAACCTGAAGTTCAAAAAGTATACATATCATCTGGTTGGGATGCACCAAATATGTTTATAAATCCTAACAGAGGTGATGGCATCCCTATTGTCTATTTGTGGGATTCACCATTAGTGGAATATTTTGATATAGGAGAAACACGAGAGATAGTTATTACTGGGGAAGATTTTTATTATCCTTTAGATGAAGATACAGGAATAGAGATTGAAAAAAACCTCGGAATACCATTTTCATGCGGTGAAGATGACATATATGGTCTGAATGGTCTGGAATTAAAAATAAAATGCGACAATGAGATAAATATTGTACCTATTTGCATCGGAAAAAAATATGATATATGCGATGGTGCTTATTCAATCAAATTATTAAACAGAGAAGGCGCTAGTTATGATACAACATCCTATTCTGGATATTACCTG
Organism: uncultured archaeon; assembly: GCA_964373165.1. Lineage (GTDB taxonomy): Archaea > Aenigmatarchaeota > Aenigmatarchaeia > CG10238-14 > CG10238-14 > JAGVVZ01. The sequence continues at coordinate 8,091 of CAYJTF010000002.1, read as the reverse complement.
AATAAATTTTCAGTTACAAGAAATGGTTTCTCAACATCTGGAGATAGAACTGATGTTATAGAGAGGACAGTCGAGGCTAGAAACAGATGAATAAAATCGGAATGGCCCAAAAGGTTTTAGTGTTTGTTATAGTAGGACTAGTAATGCTAGCGATATTCTTCTTTTTCATCTACAAAACAAAAGAGTCCGGTTATTCATTTTTTGACACCATAAAACAGGGATTTGATAAAATCATAGAAAATTTAAGAAGCGGGACTACTGGAAATTCATGAGAAAATTATAAATATAAAGCAAAAGGAAATATGTTTAGTGATTAAGTGAGTAAAGGACTGGAAACAAGAACTATTGTTTTGCTTATAATTGGATTAATAATTCTAGGTATCGTATTTGGAATTCTGTTTATAGGAACAGGACCTTTTAGCGATGCAGCAAAATTTGGAAAATGTAGAGGGCAACTTATAGCATATTGTCAAGGAACGGGTAATCTAAAAGGTTGTAGTGGCCAAGAATTTGGTGGCTATAAATCAATTTGTGTGGATGCAGGCAACGGGTGTTATTCAAATGAATACAATAACAATGGGTGCTCAGGAATAACAGACGATACTAAATTACATTGCTGCAACGCATTCAAGTAAAATTAAATAACAAAAAATACAATTCTAATTGATGACAGGAACCAAACCTCTTGTGCTAATTGTAACTATTGCTATTTTAATCGGTGCCCTTGTTTTGTTATTGCCGATAATCTATGACAAATTCAAAGACATCTGTGTTCAGAATTTTGAAGATTTCATAGATGATTTGCAAAGAAATGCTGGATGTATATTGAGACCTGGTGATGGACCGGTAGAAAGAAAAATAGATCTGTTAAAGGGATTCTCATGTATAGATTATGTGTTTTATGACGAGATTAAAGGTGAATTAAATTATAAAATCAGAGGCAAAGAGCAACCAGTGACCAAACAAACTGTTCAATGTGATAGAGATATCAAATATTTTGGTTTTAGAAAAGAAGATCCGCCTGTTGTTTCTAAACAAATACAAAAACAGCAGCAAAAAGAACAAGATGACGAAAATTGGAATTTTGACATTGAAATTAGAAATGGTGCGATAATACTAGCCTCTGAAAAGAAGTTTATGATTCAAGATATTGAAAATATTGTTAGTTGTATTTACAACAGTTGTCGCAATCAATTATTGAACGATCCAAGAATCCCTGATGTATGTAATTCCAAACTACATGGAGAGAATTCTATAAAATCGGGTAAATTGGTTTGTTATGAAGATGACAACCAGAATTCATATTTAGAGTACAATCCTATGTCTAATTTGATATTCGAATCAAAAAAATTGGACAATAATATAATAGCAGGAATAGGCTTACCGTCAGAGTGTGGGAAGTCATCTTCAATATCAGATAAATACATCTACATTTCAAGTGCCTTAACTAACATTAATGCGCCACCCTGTGAGATTGCGGAAACGGATACTGAAAGAAATTATTGTTGTACAGCAACTACGAGGAGTGGATATGGATTAGATTGTAACTTTCAAGCCAAAAAACCTCTTAAAATTTTTGCAAAAAGCAATAACGATAGGGCTAATCCCAAAGTAACCATACATGTTTGTGGACTAAATGAAGGAGTTGCAAATTAATGGGAGACAGCACACTCACTGTAGCATCCATCATAGGTTTCGTACTAATCGGCTTTGCAATAGGTTTGGCATTAATAAGAATCGTTCCCGAGATTGTAAATTTTGTAGCCAGAGATAATGAAAAGGCTGTGTCAGATTTGACCACAGAATTAATAACAATATCCAAAGGCATTCCCGGTAATTCTATTATAGTATATCAAAACCCGAACCCAGAAAAATATAGCTATAATATTGCATCTGATGAAAACAAGATCGTACTCGTGACGGCAAATAAGGTTGATCAGCCGGCATCAAGCGATGATGATTCTGAAACTATAATAAAGGACTTCGCATCGTCTGCAGGTGTTGACTTCATCTTTGAAAAGAAAAGATCGGGGTTTAACAATTTAATAATAACAAACAATGTAAAAACTGTTCTGGAGGTGAATTAGATAGTCGACGAATTGTCACTTCCAAATTTTATCGCATTAGCAATGATGGTTGGTATAGCTATTATGTTATTTCTATTCTTCACAGGACAATACATAGATATCAAAATTGTAAAGGAGGATTATGAAGAATATGGAAAAGCGGTAGATTTAATGCATGCAATAGCAACTTCATCCGATATTGTTGCGAAAAATTCAGATGACCAGAAATTAAAATTAGTGTTAGACAAAAATGCATTGTTAACTGAAGAATCTAAAAAGAGGGAAATAGATGGGTACTACTACTTGAATTACGATTACTCGCTGAAGATAGACGATTTTAAAACAGGAGAAATGTGGTTTTTGGGATTCCCTGAAGAGGCGCTTAATAATTTTATAAAAAAAGAGAAAAAATGCATCGAGAAAGACGAAAGAATACTGGCCTCGAAATCAATTCCCGTGATAATAAAAAATGTCGATTCAAAAAATTCTGGTCAGCTGAAAATGAAACTCACTAGAACGCCACTATCTCAACTAGCATATTACATATCGCTATCTTGTATGATGCCAAGTTCTGAAAGCGACAAATTTCAAAAAACCGTATTAGCATATGGGCTAGATAGTTCTCAGGATAATGTAAAAATCACCAAACTTGATGAAAAGAATTACGACGTTTGTGTTAAAACAAATGATTTAATCCAATTATGTAAAAAAATATCATGCTCTGTTGAAATAGTTCAAGAAACTTATACGGGAAACTCAAATATTGATTGTCCCGAATTCATTATAAAAAATACTGGAGGGAAAGTCATTGTTTACAGACCACAACCAGCATAAAGGCTTTGTAGAAATTTTAGGATTTTTGGCTTTTGTAGTTGTTGCTGTAGTAAGTGCTGTGTTATTCGTAGCCTTCTTCAAATATCATATAACTGTTTTCATCTACACTGATGCGCAAAGAAGTAAAACGTCTCTTATTCCACTGCTTATGACAACGAGAGACTATGACGGCGAAAGTTTTTCTGTAAAATTCAACAGGGTGGACAATAATATCGAATCTGGAAACTTTCGAGAAGAATTAGACAAAACAATAAAAAAATATTATTTATTGAGCGGTATAGATTCGATTGATGGTAGCAATCCGGAATATACTTTATGTTATGAACTGACAGTATTAGAAAGAAAACGCGGGTTTGACAGTTTTGGCAATTCTAAAACTCTCAGAACTGAAGATAAAAAATGTGATAGCAGATATTTCACTAGGATGGTAATTCCAGTTCCAGTAACTTTTGACGGGGCTGGTTTCACAAAAAAAATTGAATTCAAGACATTTAGATTTTTGGGTATAAACGAGGCTAGCACATGATAAAAAAAGGCATCGCGTGGTTCCCAGTTGCTTTGTTCATAATGCTATTATCATCCTTAGTCGTACCTCAATATTTTTTTACCAAAGAAGCGATTTATAAAAAACGGGTAACGCAAGAGACGCTTCTTTCTATAGGAAATGAAGTGGAAACTTATTTTCATTTGCTTGAGAATGCGGGGGATCTGGCACTGCTACAAGCAGTTCATGATGTCGGAAATGGTGTAATCATAGATCCTGCAGGAGATATATATTACGATGCAAATAATCAATTGCCCTATTTTGATGAGTTGCAAAAAAAAGAAGTGATGAGCAGAATAGAAAAATTATCTGATACATACTTTTCAAATTATGTGAGTAGCTACAAGAAACATTTAGATGAAAGAAACCGGGAAGAAACAGATAAGAATTTTGCTAGTTCGTGGGATCTCAGATGGTATCCGGATGTTCATGCAATAGAATATTCCAATAAAATAGAAGCTAGTTTTGGAAAAGTCCTTATAACATATTCTCTGTGCAAACTATCAAAAGATACATCGAGTTGCGAGTTAGAAAAAATAAACATAAAAAGAGAAATTAAAATTGAATCCAAAATCAAAACAAGTTTTGACCAAGCTATAGATATTTCTGAAAAAATAATTAATGAATTTAAGACAGACGCGCGGAAGGAATATGTCTGTTGCTCATCGAGCCCTACGTTCTCTGCATCACTACCTGTTTATAGTTGGCAACAAAAAGACGAATGTGTAACTGATGTCGTAACTTTACGCTTACCCTCAAGAGAAGAAAATTGTGAATCTAATACTTGCAGTAGCATGTGTACTGGTTCTGGTGCTAATTCAGGAAATTGGGATCCGTCATCTCAGATATGTACATGTAAATTTTCTCCGACGAGCAGCGAAGCAACAAGTGATGATGTATTGAAAAATATTGAAAGCGAGTATAAAACAACTGATATAGAAGTGGTATTAACAAAGAATGACAAATTTGTAACTGTTTCTGTTTTTGATAAAGAGATGTATGGTATATATGATTTTCTAACAGATGACGTAAAACAGAAACGTTTGGGTTTGATGTTCAACATAGATTTCGGAGACTCTTCAAAAATTAAATATAGCGAACTTAAAGATAAATTGAGATCTGAAACACCCGGCTTGTTTGAATGTCTAGGCTGGTCTGTAATATCAAAAAGAAATATTGATGCAGCGGATATATGCACTGTCATGCTGTCAAAAAAACCCGGTTCTAGTTGTGAAGATATGGGATATAAATGCACGAGTTCGATCGAATGTTTATCATATGTTACGGAAAGATATGGATGTTCTGCAGATAAGATATGTTGCAACAAAAATACATTAAACCCGGCAAGCCAACCGTCGACAACATAATCATATAGTTCTACAATCGGGATCTGTTGAACAACAGTTGCAAAAATTCTCGCTCCCGAAATAAGAACATGGCCGGATAGCTCTGCCATCTGATCTTATCAACTCATAATGTAGATGGGCACCTGTGATACAATTTCCAGTACCGCCTGAATATGCAATTGGCTGTCCCTTCGAAACTGTATCACCTATGCTTTTGAAATTATTGTTTGATAGATGATAATATTTCGATTTGAATCCGTTTTCGTGATCTACTAATAACCAATTACCACCACAGTTGTCATATCCTCTATCAACAACCCTTCCATCAAAACTGGCGTAAACTAATGTTCCATCTTTAGCTTTGATGTCTATACCTCTATGTGAATCACTGCCTCTAGGAGTTCCAAAATCACTGGTGAGGCATTGAGGCAAACTTCCAACAGTATCTCTCAAAGGCCAACTCAATACAGGTTCGCCTGAATTAGGATTTTGTTGCAATACTTGCTGCGTTGATAGTGGCATGTTTACTTGTGTTGATGTGGTTTCACTATCGCTTGTTGACGGACAAATAGCTTCCAGGGAAAAACGTTTGGACGATTCTCTAAACTCATATGTAACAAATGTCTGTATAGTTAGTGTGTTAGTTATTGGTGGTGTATTGGCATTTTTCTCTGTATCGCAAATAATTGTTTTTGTTTCACCTTCCAATATTTCACTTAGATATTTGTTGTCTTGGCTTACCACTAGTTCAATAAAATTTCCTGTTTTGCCATCCTTGGAATGTGATACGTCATTAGGTCCGACAAGGCTTTTTACTTCCGGTACTACTATATCACATTTAGTTATCCTCAATGGTAGATCGGTTTCTTGTTGTATATTGGGGATTATTTGTTCTATTCTCAGTTTCTTTAAATTAATAACGCCGCTGGCGGTCGAAGCTGGATTGAATCTGTTTTTCAGATGAATAACTATTTGATGGGGTTCGTCTGTATTTGTAAAAATTATGTTTGGCCTTATTGTGCTTATTATTTGTAATGGACCTGGATCAGAAAATGGAGTATTTTCTTGATCTTTAAATCTTTCTACTGCTGTTATTCCGGAATCTTTTCTCGGCGCGTTAATATCAGAATCTGGAGCGTACGTTATCAAATATCTACTACTTCCGAGTCTATTGTCCAATTCTATTGTCCACTTGATGTCAAAAAATAAATAACGCTTATCTGTTCTCTTATTGCAAACAGGAACACATTGAGGTAATTGAGTAAACTCTGTTTTAAAATCTTGATTTTGACCTGGTTCAAGAACAATGCTATCAATGACTGAAGGATATTTAATTTCACCTTTGATTCTGCTACTGTCTTGAGTTAAGGATTCTGATAGTATGCCATATGTGTAAGCTTCAACTTCTTTGACTTTAACTGTTTTGTCTCCTTCACCTTTCTCATTATTATTTTCTAAAAGAAAAAGCAGGGGAAATTTCACGTTTGTAGATCCGCATGTGGGATTGGTTTGATATTCATCAACTTTCAAATCCAGTCTGTCAAGAGAGGCTTGTGTAACTTCCTCCGTAACACACTCAGAAGGGTTCTCAACATTGTAAAGTTCTTTTTTTACATAACATGTAGCTGACTTGATAAAATTTGAAATATTTTCTCCCATAACTCCGAATACGTTTCCTATTTTTAATTCTCTCATAGCATAGCTAACGCCCATGGAGATTACCCATGATATTACTAAAATTAATGCGACAGTAAATAATTGAACTTTTGATTCTGGTTTTTCTGTGCTTTTCAAAATCAAAAAGATTGCTATTACTGCTGTTACACCGGCTCCCCACAAATAAGATTCAAAAAATGGAAAACCCAGTGCTGGAAAAACAAATTTTTCAAGCGAATATGCGATGACACCTCCTCCAACAAAAATAGCAATCAATAGACCGTAAAAAATGACTGCTTGGGAACGTTTTTCTTTTTCATCTTCTTTCTTTTCGTTTGCGGTAAGTCTCGTTCCCAATACATCTTCGGCTGCCATATAATCTAAAATGGTTGTTCTAAAATAATAAGATAATCCTATGGCGGTTTAGTTACTTCTATTCCCAATTCAAGATTTGTTTCATATCTGTATCTATATTTAGCCTCTATACCTCCATATTTCCAAACGTTCGCATCAGGAGATTGTAACACGCATGTTACTGGATCCTCATCTGACACTTTAATTTGTTTATTTAACGTGATAGTTTGTGTTCTGTCTCCACCAGCACTTGATACTGGGGAGTTTACTTTAAAGGCTTTACAATCGCTGTTTTTATAAACAACGAAATTTGTTAGGATAATTTCCAATTCGCCAGAATCTATCTTAACATCAGAATCTGCATTAATGTCCTCAAAATTCATTTCTAAAGCAAACACGCTTTTACCATAAACAAAATCTCCAGGTGCATCGTCTCCTGTCCTAACCAAATTAAATTGAATAGGACCTTCTGATTGTTGGTAGGTGCCGCCAACATCTACCCGTGCGTCTCTGTTAACTATAGGCAATTGCATGATAGTAGTTCCTTGGAAGTCGAAAGATATGGTTAATATAGGATTAAACATTCCGTCATTGCCCGGTGCTTCCATTCTAAACGTGACTACTCTTCCGTCATCTTTTTCGATTAGAGAAAATGCAGGAGATATTGTATGAGCATACGGATTACGATTAGTAAATAGATTCCATGATGGGTATGTTCCATAACATCCATTTTCATTGGATATTGTAGTACCGTCACAATCCGTTTCCAGTATAGTAAAATCATTCGGATCAGACATTGTTATTATGACTCTGTTTATATCAATGCCTGCGTTGTTAGTCAGAAGCACTTCAATATCGAACGGAACGCCGGCCATTATACTATCCGGGACTCTCGTAACTTCCACGGTCAAACCTGCATCGGAGCTCCAGACGCCTCCCTGACTCACGCACCCGGAAATAAAAATTATTAGTATCAATAATGCTAAAGAAATTACAAAAGAATAGTCTGTGACCATAGATTGTTTTTGTTTAAATTTATCAAATAAATTAATGGGCTTGTGTTTGTTTATTATTATTAATATAATAGAAAGAAAATTAATTATATGTAATCCCAAACCAATTAATGTTTGGGAATAGAACATAAATAGTTCTGCATCTATTATCCCTATTATAGGAAGATATAATTGTCTTTTCAAGTTACATTCACCCACAGATGTAAATCTCTATAAGGATCTGTAAAATTATTCTCTTTAAATAATAAGAATTGTAATTTCATATCAGTACCATTTTT
>CAYJTF010000001.1:40092-61997 GCA_964373165.1 uncultured archaeon | reverse complement strand
GGGATCAGAAGCATAAAAGAAAAAAACATTGGTACGGATTTTAATCAATCACCTAAATGAATTATTTTTTATACATTAAAAAAGAAATAATAATGAATGTCAAATAACACACATGTTAAAATATTGAGAACTGTTCTAGAAAAAATAAAGCCAAAAATTAACCAAGTGAAAAAAATAAAGACGCTAAGTGAAAAAATATTAAACATAGCAAACGAAGAAGCAAAAAAATATGATTCCAAAGCGATAATTGCTGGTTCTTTGCCTAGAAATACTTGGCTTGTTGAAAAAAACGAATTTGATATATTTATCATTTTTCCTAAAAACACGGACACGACAGAATTAGAAAAGATGGGATTACAAATAGGAAAGAAAATTATTCAAAAAGCTAATGGGAAATGGAAAATTAGTTATGCCCAGCATCCATACATAATTGGAGAATTTAATGGCGTAGAAGTTGATATAGTTCCTTGTTGTGAAATAAAAATCGGTGAAAAAATAATTTCAGCCGTGGACAGAACACCCTTACATGTAGAATATTTAAACGAAAACTTACCCAAAAATTCGAATGGAGATGTAAGACTATTAAAACAATTTTTAAAGGCCAATGATATATATGGAGCTGATGCAAAAACACAAGGATTTTCTGGGTATTTATGCGAATTATTAATAATTATGCATGGATCTTTTCTAAATTTATTAAAATCGATAATAAAGTGGTCGCCAAAACAAATACTCGACAAAGAAAATTACTGGGATAAGAATGAATTTAAAGCCTTGAAAAGAAGATTTAAAGAAGATATTTTAATAGTAATAGACCCTGTCGATAAAGAAAGAAATGTTGCATCACCAGTATCTGCAAAAACGTTTTATAAATTAAAAAAAATCTCAAAGGAATTCATACACAAACCGAATGAAAAATATTTCTTTAAGAGCGAATTAAAACCGTTAAGAAAAACGGACTTTAAAAAATATTGGAAATTAAGAAAAACGGAAATTTTATGTATAATTTTCAGAACACCTATAATTGTGCCTGATATTTTATGGCCGCAATTGAGAAAAACTCAAAAAAGAATCGAGAATATATTAAAAGAAAGCGAATTTTTCATTCTTAGGAGTGAATGTTGGAGTGATGAAGTAAAAACTTCTGTGATTTTGATTGAAATGCAGATAAGTAGATTACCTGTTATAGACAAAAAAATTGGGCCTTGGGTTTTTGACGAAAAAAATACAAAAAGCTTTATTAATAAACATGAAACGTTAGCTATCAATGGGCCTTTCATAGAAGATAATACATGGGTTGTAGAAGTTAATAGAAAATTTGTGACAGCAAAGGATAAATTAATTGATTTTTTAAAACAAAAAAAATCTATTTTGGAATCAAATGGTATCCCAAATTTTATAGCAGATGGTATTAGTAAAGAATTTAGAATTTTAGAAAATGAACAAATTAATAAATTAATTAGAAAAAGAAATTTTGGAATATTTTTGAGAAATTATTTCGAAAAAGAGAAATTATTCGTATGAATAATTACCATAATATTCTGCACTAGCAATTTTTTGGTTTTCATTCAGTTGGTTTATAGCTGGATTAAGTGCACTCTCTAGTTCTGGATAATTTTTGATTAAATTATAAATTACAGCTTGATGTTTTGGATATTCTTCAACTATATCTTGCGAAACTCTTGAAATATTAATGTTTCTATCTTTAGCTCTCTTCATTAATTCGTTAGTAATTATCATCTCTCTTCTGTAATCGCCAATTAAATCTAATGTTTCTAATGTTCTTCCTTGGCTAATCATTATTTTAGTTTCTTGTAATCTTTTGCTGGCTAATGAAAAATGTATTTCAACTTTCTCTATATCACCACGAACAAAAAATATCTCTATATTTTCTCTAGCTCTCTTTAGAGAATAGAACGGATTTCCTGGATTCAAATCTAAAGATGAAACATAAAAACTACTCATAATTAAGAAGAATACCGTAGTAAAAACGAACACCAGTCTATAAGACTCCGGATGTAGAACTTTTCTACCATCTTTGCTAAGTTTATAATAAATCCATTTCCTGCCTGGTCTTTCTATTTTTTCTATTAATTTAGTAGTAGACAAAACGCCTAAATGTTCATGAACGGTGGTGACATGTTTATTCAAATATCTAGATAATTCTGAAGCTGTCATCTGTCTTTTATCCAAAGCTTTCAATATATCAGATCTCGTATCTGCACTAATGGTTTTTATTAAATCTCTGGAAAGTCTAAATTCATCATTTTCCATGTTAAACAATAAAAAACCAAGAGATTTAAATATGACAAAGATTTAGGGTGAAACCCAAAAAAATTCTAATCACTTAAAAACGTTCGATTATACTAATTTCTTAGATGAAAAGTATAGAACAATAACTATGCAAACTTTCAGCAATCGAGTATTTCAAGAATTTGGGTGCTCTTTAATGAATTTTGAGCCAGTATATGATCAAAATCTCTCCCGAGGTATATTGGAATGATAAAAAAATCTGAAATGTAAAGAGCATTGAAAATCAAACGGGTATAGATATATTAGCAAAACGTGTCAAATCCATAGAAGTTTAGTTGAAATAGCACCTCCAATTGTGTTTTTATTTTTCTTTTTTTATATTTTCTAGCATGAAAGATGTTATATTAAAACATTGTTTATTGAACGCCGTTCAACATGAAGGTAAAGCAAACTTTCAAGCTGTATTAAGTAAAATATTAGGAGAAAATCCAGAATTAAAATCGGATATAAAGATACTTGCAACTGAAATCCAAAAAATTTTGGGCGAGATAAATTCTTGGAGTTTAGAAAAACAAAAAAATGAGGTAGAAAAATTAAATATAACCATAGAAAGCAAACCACATCATAAAGAAGAAAAAATACTACCGGACTTGTCGAACGTGAAAGAAAATATCATAATGAGGATGGCTCCTTTTCCATCAGGACCGCTGCATATCGGAAATGCAAGAATGGCCATATTGAATGACGAATATGTAAAAAAGTATCATGGGAAATTGTTCTTAGTTATAGATGATACCATAGGATCAGAAGAAAAAATACCTATATCTGAAGCATATGGTATGATAAAAAATGGCTTAAAATGGCTTGGGATTAAATGGAATAAGACATTTTACAAATCAGATAGATTAGAGACATTTTACAAATACGCAAAAAAAATGCTAGAAATGAATGTTGCTTATGTTTGCGAATGTCCTGTAGATAAGTTAAGAAAAAACAGAAAAGAGGGCACAGAATGTTATTGTAGGTCCAATGACGCAAAAACAAACATAGAAAAATGGGAGATGATGCTAAAGGGGGGATATAAAGAAGGAGAAGCTATAGTCAGATTAAAAACTGATATGAACCACGAAAATCCTGCATTCAGAGATAGAGTATTATTGAGGATATCGAACAGGAAACATCCCCGTGTTGGAAACAAGTACAAAGTGTGGCCTATGTTGGAATTTTCCTGGGCGATAGATGATCATCTTCTCGGTATCACTCATATTATACGGGGTAAAGACTTGATTATTGAAGATATGATGGAAAAATTTATTTGGAACCTAATGGGATGGGAAATGCCAGAATTATTACATTATGGCCTTCTTTCATTGGAAGGAGCTAAACTAAGTAAATCTAAGTCGCAAAAATCAATTTCTGGAGGGCAATTCAGTGGATGGGAAGACCCAAGAACATGGAGTTTGCAGTCTCTAAGAAAAAGAGGTATTAAACCAGAAGCTATTAGAAATTTCATATTAAATTTTGGCATGAGCATGAATGATATAACTGCGCCAGATAATGCTTTATATAATGAAAATAGAAAACTGATTGAATCTGAAGCTAACAGGTATTTCTTTGTACAAGATCCTATCCAAATAAAAATTAAAAATTCGCCTAAAATCAAAATAGCTGAAGAGCCGTTTCATCCGGATTTTCCTGAAAGAGGAAAAAGGAAAATACACGTGAATTTAAATAAAATTTTTGTTTCCAGAGATGATTTTGAAAAATTAAAAACCATGAGAGTAAGATTGATTGGATTATTCAATGTATTATTAGATAAAAACTCCGATTTTATTGGAAATGAAATAGAACAAGATATACAGAAAATTCAATGGGTGTCAGACAAAAATATAAACGTAAAAGTAACCATGATGGACGGAAATATTATCAATGGTGTAGGAGAACTAGATATGAAAAAATTAAAGGTAGACGAGATTGTTCAATTAACTAGAATGTTCTATGCAAGAGTCGATAAAAAAAATAAAAAGTATATGCAACTTTTTTATACGCATAAATAATTAACGTGAACCGAATCTTTGATAAAAACTCTCCCACTGCCTATAAGCGGAAGACAAATCTCTGTCCAGTTGTTGATTCATCTGTCGAATTGCTTGTTCTTGTTCTCTCGTAGTAAACCCGCCCCTAGCAAAATCATCCATTGCTTGTTGAAAACCTAATTCCACAGCTGATTGTCTACCTTCATGTTTAGCTACTAGGTAATCCACAGCTGCATCAAAATAAAATGGATCCACATACACATTCGTACCTGGAACTAAAGCGCCTTTTTCAGGATCTATTTCGCCACCTGCATTATAATAAGCGGTTTTACCAGTATAAGTCAGTACAGCGGCAAGAGCTTCTTTTACTTCGGGTGACACGTCAGCTGAATTATATCCGGAAAGTTCAACACTTTTTTCCACAATAAGTTTTGCTAAAGGATGAGCCTGTTCGGTAAATATTAATGGCAGAGGCATTAATTCATATGTATCATTATCGTAAACCCAAAGATCATTTCTATATGCTGCATCTTGTACAACATAGGACAAAACGTCGGGATTGTGTATACCTAATTCCTGTTCTATAATACCAATACTTTCATCTAATGGTCGGTCGGGTGTTTGTAATATCTGGTCAACTCTAGCCCGTTGTGAATAAATCCTGTCAACGTAGTTTATAGCTTCATCAACTATGTCTTGACCCAGCTTTGCCCTAAATATATCCAATACTCTAACTACTTCTTCGGTGTAAGACGGATCATATCTTGTATCTTTCAATACGGAGAATACGTAAGCAAATTTTACGTCTCTCGGAACTTCCTTGTACATGAAAGCACCTGGACCCAAAATTTCAAAATTTTCAAACGTTATGTCTTGTATGCAAATTGGATTTTCGACTTCCTCAGCGCATCTGTTATCAGTGTTTTGAATTACTATATTTGTCCTCCCATCGTAATCTAAATCAACCAGAGATAGTACACCATAAAATGCTTTGGCAAATAAAAGATCTTTGGGTTCATCGCTATCGCCTTTGTATATTTGGACAAAATCACTATCTTCTGTTATATTTTGACCTGATTCATCCTGCCCCCTCACCACTAGTTCATATTTCCCATCACCTTCTAAATCAACTACTTCAACCACAGAATATTTTTCAGGTAAATCTATCGATCTACTAGGTTTTTGTGTATATGTCTCTCCCAAAATGCCATTCGAACCGAGATAAACATGGACACTGGAATCACCTACTCCAACTTCAGCCCATCCTATCAATTCGTAATATTGTTCATAGGTAGTTCTTGTAGAAACGATCACATCCTGAAGGCCATCACCGTTTATATCTGCGATAGCACCTTTACTAACTAATAAAGTTCTTTGATGTGGCACGCCTGTTTCAAATTCAGGGTCCTCAAGTTCTGATAATTGTGGATACAAAGATAATAGAGTACTTCTGTCTTCAATGTAAATAGGTGGTTTTGGTGCATAACCTTGATAATATTCGGGTGACGGGTTTGACCCACTTGCAGAAAACAATAATAATAGTGTTGCTATTAGATTTTTTAAACCCCTAAACATAACGTGCTCTAACAAAAATATAGTCTTCTATAAAGATTAAATTAACGAAAAAGCTAAGTTTTATAAATTTTCAATAGCTATGTTGATTAGCAAATATGTAGGAAATTGATCCAATTGGAGGTGAAATTGAATGACTAAATTTAATGTACCTAAAGAAATATCAGATAAAGCTATACAAGCTTTAGAAATCGCCAGAAATACTGGCAAAATTAGAAAGGGGACAAACGAAACTACTAAGACAGTAGAAAGGGGTGCAGCTAAACTAGTTTTATTGGCTGAAGACGTACAACCACAGGAAATAGTAATGCATATACCTGTTTTATGCGATGAGAAAAGGTCTGCTTATGTTTTTGTTCATTCCAAGGAGGAGCTTGGAAGGGCCACGGGAATTGGCGTTCCAACAGCAGCCGCGTGTATAGTTGAACCAGGAGAAGCAAAGGATCTCGTAAATGAAGTGATAGAAAAAGTGAGAGTTTTAAGAAAGGGTTGATTGAATGGCTGAAAACGAAGCTGTACCAGCAGAAGTGTTAGAATTACTTGGAAGAACAGGCGTAAGGGGCGTAATGCAGGTCAGATGCAGGGTACTTGACGGAAGAGATAGGGGTAAAATACTAACAAGAAACGTTTTTGGGCCTATTAGAGTTAAAGATATACTAATGCTTAGAGAAACAGAAATGGAAAACGCTGGCAGAATGGAGAGGAAGTAAATGAGTAAATGTTCTTTTTGCGGGGAAAAATTAATCCTAGGGAAAGGTAAAATGCATGTTTTGAAATCAAATATTATTAAGTATTTTTGCGGTAGTAAATGTGAAAAAAATTGGCATATGGGCAGAGATCCTAAAAAAATTAAATGGACTAAAACTTTCAGAGAAGATAAATAAAGTATTATAATTATTTTGTTTAAAAAATAAAGATTTCGTATATTTATATTATTATAACACGGGCTAGTAGATCAACGGTAGATCGCTTCCTCGGCATTATAACGAATTGGAAGAGGCTTGGGGTTCAAATCCCCACTGGTCCACCAAATATGTAAATTACCCACTAGTTATTTCTAAAAAAATACATCTAAAATGTTTTTATTTCTACATACACCCATGTGCCGAGCAGTTACAATAAGATAGGCGTTTTACGAATTTTCCTACCACAAGCAATAATAGCTCGAAGAAATATAACGGTAATACAGATGTATACCTAGACCAACCACCATTGAATTGCATTTCTACACCGCCTAAAACAAAAAATAAACCCAACGACATCAATGATAAAGCTATTAATAGATGCAAAAAACTGACGTACATTTTCCTTTTTTATCTTCAGATTTTTTCAACATATAGATATATTAGTTTAATATAAGATAAAATTATTCTAGAACTGGCTAAATTATAAAATCTAAATCTTTAAAAACATTAGGCTCGAATTAAATGTGAGATTAAATGGCTAAACAGGAACAAAAACAAGAAATTTTAAGAGGTATAGTCAGAATAGCTGGCACTGATATAAAGGGTGAAAAAAAATTATTCGTATCTTTGCAAAAAATAAGGGGTGTGGGTTCGTTCATAGCTAATTTTGTATGTAGAATTCATAATTTTGATAGAAGCAAAAAAATTGGGTCTCTAACTAATGAAGAAACGAAGCTAATCGAAGAAACCATAAACAATCCCATCAAATATGGGTTGCCTATGTGGGCTGTCAACAGAAAATCTGATCCTGAAACGGGTATCAATCATCATCTTATTGGATCTAATTTAGTATTCACCCATAAACAAGACCTTAAAAAAATGATGGATTTAAGAAATTACAAGGGTGTCAGGCACGGTCTTGGCCTACCAGTAAGAGGGCAAAGAACTAGAAGTTCATTCAGAAAAGGTAAAAGTGTCGGCGTAGTGAGAAAAAAACAGATGCCAGCTAAAATTAAAAAGTGATTAAATGAGAAAATTAAAAAACCAGCTAAGAAAACCAAGAAGACCTTGGGATAAAGAAAGGATAGAACAGGAAAAAAAGATATTAAAGTCTTATGGACTTCGAAAAAAAAAGGAAATATGGAAAACAGAATCTATTTTAAGAGCATTCAGAAGGAGAGCTAGAAACCTGGCAGCTAAAAAAAATGAAATGGAGGAAAAAAAATTACTAGATAGGCTACAAAAATTGGGTGTTTTCGAAAAAAAGGCTACACTTACTGATGTCCTTGGATTAACAGCAGAAAATTTGCTAGAAAGGAGATTGCAAACGATTGTATTTAGAAAAGGTTTTGCTAATACATTAAAACACTCTAGGCAACTAATAACACATGGTCATGTCCTTATAAATGATAAAAAAATCATATATCCTGGGTTTTTAGTTTCTAAAGAATTAGAAAACAGCATCTCAACAAAAATAATTATTCAAAAGGGGAAAGAGGTATTAGAAAGTGGCTGAAAAAAAACAACTAGTAAAGAAAGAGAGAGCAAAAAAATTTGAGATAAAAACTATTAAAGAAGGTGCTTGGGGAGTCGCTAATATTTATTCAACCGTAAATAATACTATCATTCATATCACAGACATCACCGGATCAGAAACAGTATCAAAATGTACAGGTGGTATGATAACTAACAAAGATAGAGATCAAGGTGGTCCGTTTCCAGCAATGCAGGCAGCAACTAGAGCTGCACAAGAGGCGATTGAAAAGGGCATAATAGGAGTTAATATCAGGGTACGAGGAAGAGGCGGCCATCATAAAAAAGCACCTGGCGCAGGAGCTCAACCATCAATTAGAGCAATTGCAAGGAGCGGATTAAGAATTGGACTGATTGAAGATGTAACACCAATACCAAGTGATGTTACAAAAAGGCCTGGCGGTAGAAGAGGTAGAAGAGTTTAATTAAACCAAAGGTACTTAATAAGGTGATATATTGAAAGTAAAAATATTTGAAAAAAATGATGAAAAAATGAAATTTATGATTTCAGACTTATCCTTGGGTATGGCTGGCGAATTAAGAAGAATAATGACATCTGAAATTTCAACTATGGCAATAGAATGGGTCAATTTCATAAAAAATGATTCTCTACTTTGGGACGAAATTGTTGCTCATAGACTTGGATTAATACCATTAACTTTCGATGTACAATTTTATTCATTGAAAAAAGAGTGTAAATGTAAAGACAAAGGTTGCGTACATTGCGAGGTTACTTTAGTTCTGAAAAAAAAAGGGCCTTGTGTTGTTTATTCCGGGGATTTAAAATCAACTGATAAAAAAGTTAGACCTGTTTATGACAAGATACCTATTGTAGAATTAAATGAAGAACAAGAAATAGAATTAGAAGCAACTGCGCAACTAGGCACAGGAAGAGAACATGCAAAATGGCAGGCGTCTGTAGTCGGATACAAAACAGATGAAAAGAAAAGGGATTTCACATTCAACTTGGAAACGGCAAGTGGATTAAAACCAGAAGAAATTTTAACTAAATCTATAGAAACTCTAGAAAACAAATTAAATGAGCTATCAAAAAGACTATCAGACTCGAAGTAACATTTTAAAGTCTAATACTCTTATTATTTCTCATGCGGGAGTTGCCAAGCCTGGTCAACGGCGCAGGACTGATTAACTCAGTGTGAGACTTAAGTTGACTATAGGATATCCTGTCCCTTAGTGGGTTCGCAGGTTCGAATCCTGCCTCCCGCATCAGACAACTATTTCTGAATGAAACATTAGTTAATTATTGATTTGCAGGGGTACCTGAGTTTGGTTAAAAGGGTAGGGTTCAGGACAATGGTGGAAAGCCCTATGGTTTAGTACCTTCGAGAGTTCGAATCTCTCCTCCTGCACAACTAGTTCTATGGAGTAAAACTATAAGAAAACCTTAAAAATACTAATAGATAGTTACTTGAATATAATAGCCGATATTATTGAATCAATTGTAGGCAATAACATGAATTTTGAGATCGTTTCCGTTATTGGTTTTTTAATTTTTCTAGCTTTAATTATATATAGGGATAGAAAAAACATTGAAATCAAATCATTACTTTTCATAAAAAGAAGTCAGAGCGGAAAGAAATTCATTTATGATTTTTCAAAAAAACATGAAAAAATATTAAGATTAATCGGAACTATAGCTGTAATAGTTGGTTTTATTGCATCTGTATATGCTATATGGCTACTTTCAGAATCTACTATCAACTTATTTTTAAAATTATTTTACAAAAAAGAAGTCGGTATAAAACCATTCAAGTTAATACTACCAACAGTAAGCGGTGTGAAACTTCCTGGCTTTATTCTCGGTGTTCCTTTCTGGTATTGGATAATAGGTGTTTTTGTTGTAATGTTTGCGCATGAACCAATGCATGCATTTCTTGCAAGAGTCGAAAAAGTTAGAATAAAATCGTTTGGTGTTCTATTATTATTGATATTACCTGGCGCTTTTGTAGAACCTGATGACAACCAATTGAAAAAATTATCTAGAATGAAAAAATTAAGAATATACGCTGCTGGTAGTTTTGGCAATTTTATCATCGGATCTTTATTTATATTATTATTCCTAAGTTACAATTTTTCCTTAAACCAAATAATGAAACCCGAAGGTGTAGTATTTACAAAAACGGTTGATAAAAGTCCTGCACAAGAAGTGGGGTTAAATGGTGTGATAATGGAAGTCAACTCAAAGAATATAAAAAGTATTTCGGATTTTGAAAATGTGATGAAAAATGTGAAACCCAATGATGTAATAACTGTCAAAACAACATCTGGCGCCTTTGACATAAAAACATCCACAAATCCAGATGTACCAGAATTACCCTTTATAGGAATAGAATATCCAAGAACATATCTTGTTTATAGCGGAATACTGAATGGTAGAGGATCTGTATCTATCAGTACAATGAATATAATATTCTGGTTTTTAGATTTATTCGGATGGCTTATATTACTAAATTTAGGTATAGGTGTTTTTAATTTGCTACCAGCAAAACCCCTAGATGGTGGTCTAATGTTTGAAGAGGTAATTGGGATATTCTACAAGGGTGAAAATAAAGAAAAAATAGTACAAATCGTCTCTGTTGCCATTTTAATATTAATATTGACAAATCTTTTTGGAGAAAACATAATAAATTTGTTCAAATTTGGTTAGTCGGGACTTCGATTTTTCTAAACTCGAAATTCCTTATAGGATAAATTTTTGATCCTTCTTTCATTACGTGTTTTTTCACAGAATCATCTATAACTTTTGTTAAGAACAAATCAAGTTTATTGCTTTCAACTATTTTCTTTATGTTATTTTTAACAAAGTCATTAATAGATTTTTCTGTTCCTCTTTTTACTTTTCTGTTAGTTATCAAAACTGATTTCACTATAATTTTTTTATCGTCTTTAGTTGTTAATTTCTGAACTGTATCTATTCTATCTATGCCGTGTCTTATCATTCTTGATACATAATCACGTAAACATTCTAGACCAGAGAACTCCGTGTTTGCATTTTTATCTTTTATATTTATTATCCTGAAATTAACTTTAAAATAATATTTATTCATATCATTAGTCAAGTTTATTAACGGTGTTTCAACCTTTCTCCAAATAAGCTTTTTCTGATCGTCTACCGGTGTTTGGCCTAGGACTTTATTTGAAAATAATTCCGGTGCAACAATAGAATACCATTCTTTTCCTTTAATTTTTTTAGACATTAACATCACTTTTGTTGCACTAATAATTTGGCCAGCGCCGGATCATAAGACCAACTAGGATCAATAATTTTTCTTCTGGAGTAATATTTGCCCATCCTTCTCACTTTAGATTCTAATAATTCTAAATTTCTTTTAGAAGTGTAGTCTTTTTTATTTTTTTCTAAGTGATATCGTAAAACAACAGCTCGTTTAAGCAAATTCAACAGATCTTCAGGGAATTTAGAATATAAGTTATTTTCTTTCATGATAGAACTTATGGTTTTTCCTGTTATACTTCTAACAGATGGTATGCCGAACTGATCTCTCAGAATCAGGCCAATTTTGGAAGATTGGTTACCTTCTTTAGCTGTATTTAAAACCAGCTTCTCTACTTCATTTTTTTTATACCTGATCCATTTGGGAGGTGTTTTAATTGACGGTTTCTTGGATCCAGACTTTCCCCTTACTCTTGCGTGGATTCTTGCCATTTATTCACCCTTTATTTCTTCTAACAGCCAAACAATAACCAATGCTATGGTCGATAAAAAAGATATTAAGCTGCCATACATAGCTAAAATTGGTGATATACCCTTTGTCCCGAAAATATTTAAAGCAATACCTAAAGATAACATGAAAGCTCCGCCTAAAAGCCCATAAATACAATAAGCCTCAATTTTGCTGTATTTACCTTTTTCTTTCGATAAATTTAACAAATCTCTGAACATATCCATCTCCTTTATTACAAGAGTGTATCTTTATATTCTTTTTTATACACTTTTAAAAATTCTATTTATGAGATAATTTTAAAAATACAGCAGATATAAATTGGATATAAATTGGAGGTTAAGTTCTTTAATGTGTGATGTTCGAGAAGGTCGTTCATGTAATAATTTCAGTACATGTCCTGTTTTATTAGCGAATTTACAAAGGAATTATATGAATAGAACTCTAGATGCTATTTTTAAAACCTTATACAATATAGAAAAATATCTTGAAACAACAAATGGACTTGCTAAAACAAAGAAAGAGGAAAGGAATTCTTGAAATAGATATTAGTTTATTCTATCAATTCTTTATTAGTGCGATAAATGGTAACTGTAGTTTTGATACCTGCATATAACGAAGAAGCAACAATAAGGAATATTATAATAAGACTTAAAAAAATAGACTATTTAGTTCCACTGGTAATAGATGATTGTTCGTCTGATAAAACTGTAGAAATAGCCAAAAAAGAAGGTAGTATCGTAATAAGGCATAAAAAAAACAAAGGAAAGGGGGAAGCATTAATAACGGGTTTTAACTTTATTTTAAAAAAACTTAAAAGAGCAGAATATGTAGCTATTTTGGATGCTGATTTGCAATATATGCCTGAAGACATTCCTAAACTAATAAAACCTCTGAAAAATAAAAATGCCGATTACGTAACGGGTTATAGAAACTGGATGAAAATACCTTTTAGACACACTCTTGGTAATTTCATATGGAGAACCTGTTTTAATCTGCTTTTTGGAACAAATTTCAAAGACACTAACTGCGGATTTATAGCAATGAATAGAAACTCCATGAAAATTCTAATAAAAAAAAGTTATGGTGGTTACATAATAGAAAATGTAATGTTAGTAGAAGCCCTAAACAATAATTTAAAAATAAAACAAATACCTATTGATGTATATTACTACGAAAAAAGAGATATTATCACAGGTTCTAGGTATGTTCTAGGAAATCTGATTTTTATTATAGAATCGGGTATAAGACATAGATTTGGAATAGAATTAAGATTATATGAAAAAATCGAGAAAACAAAATTGATTTTTACTAAAGGTAATTAAATAAAAATAGCTACGGTTCTTCTAGAACCTCTTCTATTAAGTTTTTTCTAACAACCATTGGATGGAAAAAACACAGAACGAGAATTGTACTCACCCACAACATAAATTTCATAATATAGTTTATATGAGACAAAATATAAGATTAAAGAAGTTTACTGTAGATATTTAGTTAAATGGGACTGTAGCTCAGACTGGGAGAGCACATACATAAAGTAGCTCAAACGGCTGAAGCCCGTGGTGTCGCTGGAAGATAACGAGTGTATCTCTTATCTGGCGAATTCAAATCCGGCCAGTCCCATTATTTTAATCTTTCATTATTTTTTCATTGATGATAAACCAACACGATTTAAGAATTCGCGTGAGCGGAATGATAATATATTATATATTTATTAACCAATATATTCAGGTGATATTATCAAATTAAACATAGTTCCTCTGGGCAATATTGATCAAGCATTGTTAGATAATATCAAAAGAGAGTTAAGAAAGAAATTCAAATGGTCTGTTGATATCACAAATCCCTTAGAAATACCACAGAATATTTTTAACAAATTTAGGAATCAATATGAATCGTCGCTTACCTTAGAATTTTTAACTAAACAGTTTCCAGATGATCATGTAGTAGCTATAACTAATTCTGATTTATATACTACGGGATTAAATTTCATTTTTGGACAGGCAAAAATAGGAAAGGCTGTTATAGTGTCGACTCATAGATTGGCTCCGACATTCTACAAAGATAAAGGCAATGAAAAATTACATCAAGATAGAGTATTGAAGGAATGTGTACACGAAATAGGTCATATGTTTGGATTGCAGCATTGCAAAGAAAGAGGTTGTGTAATGTCACCTTCTGGGACAATTAGAGATATAGATAACAAATCAATAGAATTCTGTCATATGTGCGAACTTCAACTGAAATAAAGGTCCTGAACCCATAAACCAACCCGATAACCAAATAGGAAGAGTAAATAAAACCAGTGTTCCAAGAATACCAACATCATTTCTTTTCAATATAACTGTTATAGCAATGATATTAAAGATCTCTAAAGGAAAAGTGGTGTATTGACAATAAAAAGAACACCAATAAGTGCCTAGATACTCTCTATGTCCAAAATCAAACAGCGGATTATGAATTCCTGAAATATCTGTAAAAATATCACGTATTAGATGATAAATTGACCAGATTAAAAGAATTATGAAAATAAATTTCCAATATTTGTTCATGTTGCCTTTCATAATGATCAGATAATGACAGACATATAGCCTTATAATAATACTTAAATATTTCAATTATTAGTTGATTGCTTATGCTAGAAGGAGAGTTAATTGAAAATAGAGTAACTATAAATGGCAAAGAAGGACTGGATTTATATGATGAAAATGGATATGGTAAGCCATTAGAAGATGAATTGGAATTAGCCCTTGTAGAAGCGGTTTTTTTGTTGAAAAAGGACAAGCTAAAAGTTTTCAGTACAGAAAATAATAAAAGAAAATTATGGAAATCTGATGATTTCTATAGATATGCTTCTGAAATGGAACCTGAGTTCCATCAAAAATTTGTTGTGTATTCAGACTTGAGAGAAAGAGGTTATTTAGTTAAAACGGGCTTTAAATTCGGTGCTCATTTTCGTGTATATGAAAGAGGTGTTAAATTAAAGAGAGGACCAAAAGCACCGCATGAACATACAAAATTTGTAGTTCATTCTATTAAAGAAGAGGATAGATTCTCTTATCCAGAATTATCTCGAGCTGCTAGATTAGCACAAAATATCAGAGCGAAAATGGTATGGGCTGTTGTGGATTCTGAAAATGATGTAACATACTATACAATAAACAGATTCACACCATAAAGATTTTAATAAAATAACTTGTATCTTAAAACTGCACCTACACCGCCAAAACTGTTAAACTGTTGACCTATTTCGTGTGATACCGATATAATAAAAACTTCTCCATTTTTGTTTTCGACATTCCTAGCTATATTATCTATTTTTTGGTCGCGTATTTTTTCTTCAGATACAAGCAGAGACAGGATTGCACCAGAAACTTCTGCCTGTTCTATTTCGTTCATCTTGTAAATTACAAGACCGTCATCTTTTTTTAAATGTAAGAAAAATTCCTCAATTAATTTAGTTTCTTTAATTACTTCGCTATCTTTAATTATTTTTTCTAACATACCTCTTTTCAAAATCTCTATCACTCCAGATTTTGTGGCAGATGAAGTAGAGTCTATTTTTATTTTTTTATACAGAGATTCGTCTCTATCTTTAATTATGTTTGAAACATGTTCTTTGACAAACCCAGGACCTGCAATTATAATATTTTGTACGTTTTCCGATAATTTCTCAATTTCGGTTGCTATTTTTTTATAATATTCTATCAGCCTGTCTTCTTCCTGTATTGAATGTGCATTAGAAAATTCCGATATAATATCTGCTGTACCTTTTTTCAACATAGCAATAGTAATTTGATCATAATCCATAACTGCGATAAGTATATTGGGAACTTTAGTTTCGGCTTTTTTAAGTTTTTGAAACTGGTATCTACTCCATTGTTTTTTGGTTATAGACAAAATGCTTCCTGGTTTGACTTCGATTGTATGATATGAACTAAGTTCTGTTTCGTCTGGACCTTCTACTAT
This sequence comes from uncultured archaeon, assembly GCA_964373165.1. Taxonomy (GTDB): domain Archaea; phylum Aenigmatarchaeota; class Aenigmatarchaeia; order CG10238-14; family CG10238-14; genus JAGVVZ01. The sequence goes on along the minus strand of CAYJTF010000001.1, from coordinate 46,028 downwards.
TTTGCCCGATAATCTCAATTGAAAAAGATGTTTCTGAAACTCTATCTTCTCCAGCTGTATCTGTAATATCATTGGTTTTTTTCCTATTTTTTGCCTTTGTCCATCCCTCAGTAAGAATAAACTTCTCATGGTTTTGGCCTTAATAAGATCTCCTGCTTCCACAACAGTTTTAAGATACCACAAATCGTCTTCAGTGTCAATTTGAAGTTTGACTATACCTTTTTTCAATGCTGTCTTCAAAATTCTCATTTATACCAGTAAAAAATACATGTATGTGAGTATAAGTAAAACATATTAGTTTGAAAATCAAATGAATTAAAAGTATGAGAAAAGGACAAGTAAAAATAGATGAATTTATTTGGGTTGTTACTATAGGAATGGTTGTCATAGCTGTTTTATTATTCACGTTAGGATCTAAATCAGGATCAGAAGGCAACGCTACTGAAAATATAACGGAGATTATGGGTGAGTTTAGAGTCGGGGCGGTAAACAAGGATATTCCAAGAAACATAAGAATTGGTGATTTTTCTGTTAGTTTCACTTTAGGCTCTAATACAATAAAAGAAGAATCTGATATCGAAATTAGGAAAGGTTTGTTCGAGACAAAAGATTTTAAGATGAGCGGTAGGATAGATGACGACTTAGACCTGGTAACCGGTGGTTTTCTAGTAATAGAAGTGTTGGATTACAGCGATGCTGGCAATCTAATTGTAAAAATAAATGATAGAGAAGTGTATAATCAGATAACAAATCCGGGAGAAATCAATATACCGCTAGAGAAATCATATCTTAAAAGTTATAATGTTATTGAATTATCAGCTTCAAGTCCAGGCTGGAAATTTTGGTCAACTAGTATTTACAAAATTGATAAAATTAAATTCGGGGTTAACCTATATGGTAGATCAGAAAAAACCACCCAATTCCAACTGTATGAATATGAATTAAGAACATTTAGTGGTGGTGATGTTGTATTTGATGTCGTAAACAAAGAGGGAGAAGGCGACTTGATAATAAAAATAAATGATAAATTAGTATTCAAAGGAAACCCGTCTAGAAATTTCAAAAAATCTTTCGATATATTTGATGTAGGTCTATCTAATGGAGCAAACGAAATAACATTTTCAACAGAGACTGGAACTGTTTATGAATTAGACGATACTGAAATAGTAATATTCCACCAAGAGACGGCAAGAAAGAAAAGGTCATTTACTTTTAGCATAACAGAATCTGATTTAAACAGACTGAAAGGAAACAAAAAGGGCGTTGTGGAATTCTTCATCATAGATTCAAACTTCTTAGGATCATTAAAAATAAGCATAACAGATGCTAATGGAAATGAACATCCTGTAGGTATATTAAGCTCTTTTAGAGAAAACGAAATCATAAAAATGAGTTACGATGATAGTGATGTAACAGTCGGAACTAACATTATAAACTTTGAAACATTAGATGATGGTAGTTTCACTTTAAGTAATTTAGAAGTTAAAAAATAATTACTGTCCTAACCAAACCAAATTAATAAAATCTCTCATTCCTGGCACGAATCCTAGAAGTCCTATTGCGAATTTTATAAAGTCCTTAAATTCTTTTTCCTCTTTACTCCTATCTATCATATACAAAACTACACCCACGACAATCAATTTTAAAATCACAAAAGAAAGACCTGTTCCTGTGACATTTATAATATATCTTGGCAATACATGCAACTCGCGATAATTAAAGTAATCTATAGCGACAAACGTCACGATAGAATCAAAGCCGTGTACACCTAATAAAATTTTATTTTCCTTAGACCATTTAATAACAATCAAAAATATCAGAATTGGCAAATACCAAAGTGAAACATATAACAACCCCTTTAAATTGTTTAGTCTTATTAAAGCAAATGTTGGTAAAAGCAAAGCAACTCCAGATATTATCATAACCCTATAATAAGGTACTTTGGTTTTTTTTTCGATTAAGAGTGATGCCCATAGAGTAATTAGTATCACAGAAAGAAACAATAACCATATACCGGGTGTCATAAATAAAAATCCTTTCAAAAATCCAGCGTCTTCCAAAACTCTTATGTTGATTCCTAATAGAACAAATGGTAATATGGCAAGAACAAAATTTTTATTAATTTTAAGTTTAAGTTTTTGGAATAATCTGAATGTCAAATAAGATAAAAATACGAACAACAAAGCATATGTGGCTGTATTTATGATATTGTAGCCTTCTTTTGTGACTAGCGATTTGATGTAATATCTATAAACAAAATCTGTGATATTCATAGAAATTTATTATTCATAGAAATTTAAATATTAAATGTGAGTATTTGATATCGAATATAATATTGTCAATGTCGATAATTTCGGGGTTTATGTCTATTTTATTGTTTATAGTAGGACTATTCTTTGAGAAAGATAATAAAAAATCATCAAATGTGTTGTTGTTTGCGTGCCTGTTTCTATTATCTTCTTTTTCTGCAATAGAATATGCTTTGTGGACAGAAGGTATCAATATTTTTGATCTAATATTTTTACCTATCGTGCCGTTCATTTTTTATTTTATTGTTTGGATAGTCTTTGTTATTTGGATATTTGAATCAAGAAAACAAAGAAAATATTGGATAATAATTTTAGTGGTTTTGTTTATGATTATATTAATAGCAATCAATTGTATGAACTGTTTACCAGAATTACTAAAACAAGGATAAACTTAATAAGTTGTTCGCCTAGAATAATTTAATATGAAGACTAGATCTTTCACATTATTTTTATTGGCTATAATTGTTTTTATAGCAGGATGTGTTGGCCAAGGTGGAGGCGGTGGTGGAGCTGGAACATGCGGTAGTAATCCTGGCGGCGCTAATGAAGTTCATGTAACTGAATTTTCTCCTAGTTTTAATGAATTTGAAACGGGAGAACAAATGGATTTAATATTTTCTATCAAAAATAGTGGTAGTTTACAAGCAACAGATGTAAATTATTATTTGTTTGGATTAAGTGTACCTGAATGGACTATAGAGTCCAGTGGAGTTCCTACGCCTGCTGTAGGACCTATACCAGGACCCAACTTAGAACCACCTGATCCAAGTTCTAATATAGGTGGCGACGAAGAAAGTGTTGAATGGCAAATAACACATACTATTTCAAGAGGCGTTGTGGTTCCGTACACAATGGAAGCAAGAGCGTATTTCAGTTATACTACAACATCTGAAAATAATATTAAAATTGCGACAGATAATTATATAAAATCATTACCAAAAGAACAACAAAATGGATTTAAGAACAGTCTTGGTATAACAACGTCTATTCCAAGCAGAGGTCCTTTAACTGTATCTGTACAATCTGACAAAAAGATATTCAAAGGTGCTACTGTGTCTATTGATGTAGAGATTATAATCGAAGATAAGGGTGGCGGTACAGTGAGCGATGCTCTACCACCTGCAGGAAAGCCTAATGTAATACCAAGAGTCTCGGTATCTAGTCCAGGTAGATCTATAACATGTACTATTCCACTTACTAATGTGAAGCTTATTGGTGGAAAAAAGGTCATTCACTGCGATTTACCTGTTAACACTCTATCTAACATTGGATGGGAAAGTATACCAGTAAGCATTGGAATGAAGTACATATATTATGTTGGCCAGTGCACAACCGTAAATGTTGTTCCTCCTACATAATATTTTTTGGGCCTGAGGAGAATTGAACTCCTTTCTTTACCGTGTGAGGGTAATGTCCTAACCGTTAGACTACAAGCCCTTAAACTCTCTTAAATTCTTTTGAGTAGATGAAGTCATTTTATTTTGTTTCTGCCGAAAATTTTCATATGGAGAATTATCAAAAACGGGTTCGCCATAAACTCCATCATAACCTGGTATATAATTTACTTTGCCTTCTCTGACATTTACAATAGCATCTGCAATTTGTGGTTTTGTAACTTTAACCAAATCTTCTTTTGAGGTTTCTAATAAAATTTTTAATTCATTACCAAAAGTGTTTATTAATTTGTTTTGTTCTTCCATTACTTTTTTAGAGTATAACTGCTTAGTACCAGTAACAAAGGAGATTATTTCATACAAAGGAAGTAAAGTTTTGAATGGTATAGCATCCCTAGGAACAAAACCTTCAGGCCTATCAGCCAATTCTTCTACTCTCTGCATAACACCTATTGTAAGTTTTCTATTGCATTTAGGGCATATATTGTTTAATTTCATTGCGTCTTTTGGGTGAAAACTAGTTTGACAGTTCCTATGACCAGTAAAATGATATTTGCCATATGACGGATCTGTTTCTATAGTGTACAAAAATTTGTTTTTATTTTTTCCAATTATCGCGTCATGAATTTCATTGTAACTTATAGTATCCAAATCAAAGATATTTGCCTCTCTACCCAATCTCCATGGGTTAGGACTATGAGAATCAGAACTCGATAATAATGTAAACCTGTCTAACGAACTTATCCTCCAATTCATCGAAGGATCGCTTGACAATCCCGTCTCTATAGCATGTATATACTTTATTTGATCACCATAACATTCATCAATCGAATCTAATCCTGACTTCGATCCAAAACAACCAAAAAAAGGTGTCCAAGCGTGGGATGGATATATGAAAATATTTTTATCTATATCAATTAATTGCCCAACAATTTCTTCAGGTGCAACGTTAACTATAGGTCTCCCATCTGCTTTTAGATTTCCATATTTAGACAGAATATCATTTATTTGCTCAACAATGTCAAAACTAGAACAGTGTATGACGTGATGTATTTTTTTTATTTTGCCATTATGTTCAAAAAACGTTGATATTTCACCAGTTAAAAGAAAAAAAACCTTACTATAAGTAAAAATTCCGGAATCATTTATAGGTTGTAATTTTTCCTTTAATTCTCTCAGCCACAAAGGATGTGTAAAATCACCTGTACCCAATAGATTTAGTCCTTTAATTTTTGCTCCTTTAGACAAGTGTTCTATATCCATATCTTTGCTTGTTGCTCTAGAATATTTCGAATGTAACTGAAAATCTGCAATTATTTTCATGAAAATCACAGTTTTAATTCATTTAATGATTTTATTATAGTGTGATGTATGGATTTATCATATCTCTCTGTCCTATCAATAAGAATGGTTTTAAAACCTATTTTCTCTGCCGGAATGATATCATTAGAGTAACTATCGCCAATAAAACATATCTCGTTCGGTCGGACTTCAGTTTCTTTCAGTATTAATTCAAAGAATTTCAGATTTGGTTTCGCCAATTCAACATCACAAGACAAAATAACTTTATAAAAAAATCTCATTATTCCTAATTTTTTTATAAATTCATTCGAATATTCTACATTTGTATTTGATAACAAAACAAGTCTGTATTTTTTTGACAACTTTTCTAGATTACTTAGAACGTCATCAAATAACTTATGAACTTTTGTGGCTTCTTTCCATAGTGCAATAATTTCCAAAATATCCACATTCAAATTCTTATCTTTTATTATTTTCTTTAAAAATAATTCCCTATTTAATTTTGTTGGAAACCATTCTCTATCGCAAAATTTCCAAAAAGAATTCACGTCATCAAAATTCAACTTTTTGCATAGCTTATTCATTGTCTCTTTTTCATTTCCTGCCACCAATGTTTCCCAAAAATCGAAAACGATCACTTTCAAACTCATAGATTTATTATGAAAATTAAGAAATTAAACGTCTCTTATTCCTTCAGGCGTAACTTTGAATACACATTCTCCTACTGGCAAATCGGGCGCGTCCATCATTTTAGCTATTTTTTTATCTCCAGATGATTTTCTCAGATACAACCTGTATGTGGCTTGATGAGCCAATACGTGACCTCCTACAGGAGTTGTAGGATCGCCAAATAAAATAGCTGGATTTGCTAATACTTGATTTGTAACGTAAATAGCGAGATTATAAGTATCTGCTAGTTTTTGTAGTGTAT
>CAYJTF010000001.1:2099-40082 GCA_964373165.1 uncultured archaeon | reverse complement strand
AGATGCCTATTCAGTTTTTGCTGTCTAGGAGCCAATTCGCCTCTACCCGTGTAATCAGACCTGAAATGAGAGGTTAAAGAATCAACAATTATCAGTTTTATATTATTATTCTCTATCATTTCTCCTGCCTTTTCTACCAAAAACACCTGATGATCACTTGTATACGCCCTAGCAACAAATATGTTTTTCAATACTTTCTCTGGGTCCGAACCTGTTGCTTGAGCTATTTGCATAACTCTTTGCGGTCTAAATGTGTTCTCACTATCTATCCATAAACAATTACCATTCAAGCCACCTTTATCAATAGGTGATTGTACATTAACAGATAATTGAAACCCTATCTGAGTCTTTCCAGAACCAAACTGTGCAAATGCTTCCGTTATAGCTTGCGTTTGTATCCCTCCACCGAGTAGCTCATCTAATGCCTTACTGCTTGTAGTTATTCTGCTTGTCTTCTGTTGTTGCTTCCAGACTTTATCAGCAGAAACAAAACCCATTTCTAGTAACTGCCTAGCACTTGTGATTATTTTGGTAGCGGTTGCGTGAGTTATTTCTAAAATAGTCATTAATTCCCCGGGAGCTGATACAGCAACCGTCATTGGATCAGTAATACCAACTTCTGTCAGTTTTTCTGCTAATTTTGGACCTATGCCAGATATATCTTCCAATTTAACCTTTTTCTCGACCATTATAACCACTTTAAACTTTCAATTTTATCTATAAGTTTTTTACTCTCCTCTTCAAAATCAACTGTTTCTACGTCATTTACTACCATTTCTAAGGTATCAAAGATTTTATTTTTCCTGATTTTTCCTTTAAAAATAAATTCTTCGCCCAAAACACTGTTTTTTATTAAATCTATAATTTCTTTCTGAGGTAACTTTATCAAAGATAAAGGATCTAGATTAGAAATCAATTTTGCTGCGTCTCTGAAAAAAACCCCTCTTATTGAAGATGTCCCATCATCTAATACCCCTGTAATTATAATGTTTGGATCAGGAACGACTATGCCATGTTCTTGGCAAAAGTACTCGCTTTCTCTATCTTCAACTTTAGTTTTGCATTTTGGACATGTTAAAAATAATGGATTTGTATTAAAAATATCAACTATTGTACCTTTTATTTCATAAAATCCGTCTTTAGCTTCTTTTATCAGTATTCTATTATATGTTTTCTTGCCTGTTTCAAACGGGATAGTTTTATCATCTTCTATTTTATTAATAGATGAAAATTTGAACAAAACTAACTCTACACCACCGTATATGTTATCTCGCGAATTCACGTTTTTTATTTCTATTACATCTCCGATATTTATTACATTATTTACCATCTCAACTTGTTTGTCCCATAGCGGAGCTCTAACTTCTCCTGTTCCATCAGAAACTATTAAATTAGAAACTCTACCAATACTACCATCTTTTTTATTAAATTCTTTTACAGGAGTCATGTCTAAAATTCTAACTTTTAAATTGAGATTCCTCATTCCACTTGTTACATCTTTTATTTTTATATTTCTATCTTGTGTTTTCAAAATATCTATGCCAAAATCACGTGCAACTAAATGTGCGGCCCCATCGACAGAAACTAAGCCTGAAAATTCATCTTGTTTCTCTTTTATTTTATCCATTAGTTTCTCTTTGGATAAAGACGTTTTCTTCTCTAGTTCAAATAATATCTCTTGTAAATTAAGCACAAAACCACTGATAGAATTACGAAACGAAAGCTGAAATATTTGAATTGATGTTTAGGATGTGATCTTTCTTCTAGCCATTTTTACGTCTTCATCAATGATAGTTTTTCTGCCAGCATGTCTAGCCAACGTAGCCGCCTCTGCAGATAATTTACCAACGTAGTCTGTTAATCTATTAGAAAACTCCTTTACAGCTCCTTTTGAAACTCTTTTGGCGCCTAACTTTCTTAGTAGCCTCTCTAATGGCGCCAATGGTAAATTTTTTTTGTCTTTAGTCATTCTATCACTTATCTATTAATTTCGAGTAATGTGTACTTAAATTTTTCTTTATTCTATAGTACACAATTTCATATCAAATAGAGGGTATTATATCTGTTTCGATCAAAGAAATTATAATGAAAATAGCTCTATTTTTCGATATATTTGCTGAGAAAGGCGGATCTGAAAGAGTTGCTATAGATATAGCAAAAAAATTAAATGCGGATATTTATACGACATACGTTGATTGGAAAAATTCTGATGAGGATCTAGAAAAATTGAAGGTAAAAGAAATCGGGCTATTTTTCAAAAACTCTAAATTATTAACTTACAGCGAAATTGCATTAAGATTTTCCAAGCTAAAAACTAGCGGATATGATATATACTTATTCACGAGACTTTATTGTGCCTCTGCTTCAAAAAACCATTCACCCAGTATTTGGATATGTAATTCCCCAAATAGAGGTTTATATGACCTTCATGAAACAGTTTATAATAGATTAAATTTTTGGCAAAAACCATTATTCAAATTATGGTGTTTTATATATTGTTTTTTCGATAAGAGTTGGATAAAGAACTTTAATAAAATTCTAGCTAACTCGAAGAACACCCAAAAAAGACTAAAAAAATATTACAATATTAATAGCAAAGTTTTGTATCATCCTGTTGATACAAAAAAATTTAGATGTGAAAAGTATGGGGACTATTATTTTACTATTAATAGGCTTACAAAAGAAAAAAGAGTTGATTTAATAGTAGAGGCATTTAAAAAAATGCCGGATAAAAAACTGGTTATAGCGGGAGACGGTCCAGAAAAAAATAATTTATTAAATTTATCAAAAAATTCAAAAAACATCATTTTCATCGGAAATGTAAACTTAAGTAAAAAGATATATCTGTACGCAAATTGTTTAGCTACAATTTACATGCCTGTTGATGAAGATTACGGCCTAGTGCCTATAGAATCTATGGCTTCTGGTAAACCATGCATCGCAGTAAACGAAGGTGGATGTAAAGAAACAATAATAGATAAAAAATCTGGATTTTTAATTAAGGCTAATGAGGATGAGATAATTAAAATCGTAAGTAGTCTAAAATTAGAAAATATTAAAAAGATGAAAGAGGACTGCATAAAACAAGCGAAAAAATTTGATATAAATATATTCATATTAAATTTGAAAAATGAGATCAAAGAATTAGCCAGTGTGAAAAAATGAGATCAGAAAAAAAATTAAAGAAGGCACCTTATGTAGAAAAAACTTATAATATAATACAAAAGGAATTAACAGGCCAGGTTTTAGATTTGGGATGTGCTGATGGCATTTTCTCTCATAAACATAAAAACGTTGTTGGCTTGGATATACTCGAAAGTAGATATGTAAATTTTTATAAATTACACGACGGCAACTTTCTAATACCGTTAATCAGGGGTGATATGCACAGACTTCCACTAAAAAAATCGAGCTTTGATTGTGTCTTAATTAATCATACCTTAGAACATACCAACAAACCAGACATGGTGATAAAAGAAGTTAAAAGAATTTTAAAAACAAATGGTAAGATTATAATAGGTGTACCAAACTCATATTCAACTCAAGCGAGAACCATAAAATGGATTCTCGGAACCGATTTTTATGCATATGTAAAAGAACACAAGAGTAATTTTAGTTTTTTATCACTAGAAAAAAAATTAATTAAGAACGGGTTTAATAAAATCAAAAAATACAGGACATCGTTCCACATTCATTTAATAGGTAAGATATTTGAATTGCCATACCTAAGAAAATTGGCTCAAGAATTAGCAGAAAAAAATGAAAATATGTCGCAAGATATCATTCTTGTTGGATTCAAAAATAAATGATAAATATGAAATTACCAAAAGTGTCAATAGTTATCACTGCTTACAATGAAGAAAAAGATATTGGTAGGCTTTTAAATTCAATAATAAAAATAAATTATCCCAAAAACAAATTGGAAACTATAGTTGTAGACGATGGCTCAACTGATAAAACATCAGAAATAGTTGAGAAATTTCCGGTGAAAGTTATAAAAGGTCCGCATGAAGGTATGGGTAATGCAAGAAATTTAGGATGGAAAAGTTCAAATGGAGATTTGGTTGTCTTTATTGATTCTGATATGATATTACATAAAAATTACATAAAGGAGATAGTCAATAAGTTTCTGGAAAATGAAAATACTGCCGGCGTCGAAGGAAACGAAAAACTATATAATAAAAATAAATTCATAGCTCAAATGCTGCATCTGAGACACGAATTGGGGTGGTCGCAATCAAAACAAAGAATACCTAGAGCTATCAAAAAAAATGTTTTAAAAAAACTTAATGGCGTTGATCCAGAATATGGATACTATATAGATTGGGAATTATTTCATAGAATGCATAAATCTGGGTATAAAATACAATATGCACCTAAGGCAATTTTGTGGCATAAACAAATAGAAGGAGTAAAGGAATTAGTTGGTCAAAGCAGATGGATGGGAAGATCACTCGTTTTTTCACTGAGAAAACATAAATTTGAAGGTATAAAGAGAATTGGATTTGTATTTTTATTGGCTTTTTTTCCCATATACATATTATTTCTGTTTTTCAATAAACCATTCAACATGGTGGGATTACTTGGAATTTTAACTTTTTTTATTGTTGAGTTTAAGCGAACAATAAAAATGTTTTTTATTACAAAAAATATTAAGTCTTTTATTACACCGTTTTTTGATGTAATATCGATGGTGTTTGTTGTTTACGGTATTATTGACAAGACCATCAATTTAAATATAAAAAACAAAATGGGTAGAATTTAATTCTATAATGTTAATACTTTTATCTTAAATAATCTAAAAAAGTTTATGGGTTTATCAATTTTTGATATAGGAAAAGATTTTTTATCCTCAGGTGTGCAGTCATTTTTTGCTAAATTGTATTGGAACACGAAAAATTATTTAAAATACAGAACCACTGATATGTTCAAAGCGGTTGAAATAGAAACAATATCAGTATGTAATAGAAGATGTGTTTATTGCCCAGTTAGATACTATAAAAGAGAATCTAAATTGATGAATGAGAAGCTTTTCAAAAAAATAATAGATGACTTATCTAAAATAAATTTTTCTGGAAGAATTAGCCCGCATTTTTATGGTGAGCCTTTATTAGATAAGAGATTACCAAGACTTATGAAGTATGTCAAGAGAAAACTACCGGAATGTAAAATAATCATATTTACAAACGGAGACTTTTTGAATAAAGAAACCTTTCATAATCTAATAAACAGCGGTGTGGATAAATTTTTGATAACTCAGCATGGAGAAAAAATGTCCGTTAATATGAGTAATTTGTTCAAAGAAGTCAATTGGTTGCAAAAAAGGAAATATATACACTACCGTGTTTACACCATGGAAAATACAGATTTGTCCAACAGAGGTGGGCTAGTTGATCCTACTAATATGATAAAAATGAAACTTTGTCCATTGCCTTCTGATATAGTAGTAGTTGATTATAACGGTCATGTAATATTATGTTGCAATGATTATTTTTCACAGCATGTATTTGGCGATACAAACAAAGAAAACTTAATAGATATCTGGAACAAACCAATTTGGAAAAAGGTTAGACATGACTTAATGACAGGAAAGTTTGATTGGGAAATATGCAAAATATGTGTTGGCTTGAAACCAGCGCCAACTAATCCACCGAATTATGTTGCACCTATAGATAAAGAATTTTTACAGAGTATTCAGAGTATAAAATAAATTATGACCTTGATAAAATATCTTTAGGAATTAATGTTATGTTGGAATAATCTATTTCATAAAGTATAGTTCCATCGCAGCCCCCTCGAAGTTTGCATTGCGATAAATCCGGTCCGTTTTCATAGATTTTTTTAAAGTGTTCTGGATTTTCCTCAAGAAAATCAACGAAACTTATTGGATATCTTTCCGTTAATTTTTCGTCATTCCAGCCTATGCTAAATTTTTGTATGAAAACGTGCGTGGATCCTTGCATTTTAAGAACTGATAATGCTAAAGTGAGGTTTTGACTCAATGTCACGTCTCCACCGCCTCCACCGACCTCTCTTTGACAATTGTATGCAGTGGCGCCCGCCCATATAACAACGCCTAGTCTAGAACTCTTGGGTGTGTTTTCTCTGATCCATTCACAAGCTTCGAAGAAGGCAGGAGAAAACTCTTTTACTCTCTCCATTGTTTTTAGTTTATCTATATAGTTGTAATAACCAAAAACAAGAACTGTAATGAATATTATTAATGCTAAGTGTTTGTAATGATTCTTGACGAATACGTATATTTTTTCCCAATAATTTGCAGAAATTAAAGCAATCAAAGGAACTAGGGGCAACAAAAATCTTGACGTATCTTCTGCTCTACCGGGAAATGCGAAATAAGCTACTGGTAAAAATGATGCTACTGAAATTAACAATAATATATCTTGCTTACTTTTTCTCAAAAAAAGCAGGAATAACCCTAAAATAAATGAAAGAGGTACAAATATCAGATATCCGTAAGAAAAACTAAAATAGTTCATTATAACCATTCTGAAAGCACTGCCTTCTACACCTATCTCTTCTGTTCTGCCTTCATATTTGTTTTTCTCTTCGTAACTAGATTTTTTATAGCAAGTGGAATCGCTTATTAAAGGTAAAGGTGCACAAATTGTTTTGTAGTGAACAAAATTTCTAAGAACAAATGATCCGGATATTATGATAAAAATAAGAAATACTGGCAAAAATTCTTTCAAAACAGTTTCCATTTTTTTCTTTTCTTTTAGTCTAAATAGAAACATAGAGCCCAATAACAAAGGTATTGCAACATAAGCTGGAGTTTTAGTCAAAAAAGATAGCCCGGAAAACACTCCTCCTAATATAAAATATTTTGATTTTTCGGAAATAAGACCAAGTATGAGGCACATGCTAGCAAGAGAAAAAAATAGTACAAAGGTTGTGTCTTTATATGCTAGCAAAGAATACGTAACCATGGACGGAACTGTTATTGCCATTATACAGGCAATTACTCCTATCTCTTTATTAAAGATCCTTTTGCCTAATATATATGTTGACAGTCCTACAAGTACTACTCCTATAAAGGGAGGTAGTACTTTTATTATAAACTCATGGAAACCAAAAACAGAGAAAAACCCTCCTAGAAGCAGATGCCAAAATGGGTTATCAAAAAAACCATTTTTTGAATCTTCTGAACCTAAAATAGGGTTCCAAACAGGATATTCTTTATTATCTCCCATATATTTTGCTAGTATAGAATGATATCCCTCATCACCAAATGCCAGACCTCTGGAAGTCATGACTCTGAATTCTAAAAATGAAAATACAGATAATATGAGGAGTATAAACAGAATCTCTGGTTTTGGTATTTCTATAGATATTTCCTTATCTTTAGCCATTTTTATCCTTTATCTCATATGTATTTTAAGAAATATCTTAAAATAGAATAGTTTAAGATTTATAAAAGTATTCCATTTATAAAATATAACAGTGTTAATTATAATGTGATATTATGAAAATAATGTTATTAAATTCACCTTATAGAGTGAAAATAAGCAAGGACAGCAGGTGGCCCGAGTTTACTAAATCTGGTACGTTATATTATCCTTTTTGGTTAAGTTACGCAACGGGTGTACTTATGGAATTCAGCAACCATAAGCCCTTACTAGTAGATGCCATAGCTAAAGAAATGGATCAAAAAGAAACTTTAAAGATGATCGATAAATTTGATCCAGAAATGATAGTTGTTGAAACATCTACACCGACAATACATAGCGATGTAAACTTTGTTGACAAGATAAAGGAAATCAAAGAGAGTAAAATTGTTTTAGCGGGGAAGCATGTAAGTGCTTTACCTATAGATACAATGCAAATGTCAAAAAATATAGATTTTTTAGCAAGAGGGGAATATGATTATACAATAAAGGATATAGCAGATCACTTAGAAAAGAATGGCTTAAAGAGTAACAACCTCAAGCAAATTCCTGGTATATCCTTCAGAGAAAACAAAACTATTATTAACACTCCACCAAGACCTCTAATACAAGACTTAGATGCTTTACCATTTGTTTCAAAGGTCTATAAAGAATTTCTCAGTGTTTATGATTATAGATATGCTCTGGCCAGATATCCTATGCTCCAAACATGGACTAGCAGAGGATGCCCAGCTAGATGCAATTACTGTGACTATCCACAAGTATTTACAATGCACACATTCAGAATGAGATCACCTAAAAATGTAGTGGATGAAATAGAATTTATAAATAAAAAAATGCCACAGGTAAAGGAAATATTCTTTGAAGACGACACGTTCACAATAAACAGAGACAGGGTTTCATCAATCTGCAAAGAAATAAAAGAAAGGGGATTAGATGTGGTTTGGTCATGCAATGCCAGAGCACAATTAGATTATGATATAATGAAAACAATGAAAGACGCGGGAGCAAGAATTCTTATAGTTGGATACGAAAGTGGGAACCAGCAAGTGTTGAACAATATAAGAAAGGGTATTGAGTTAGCTCAAGCTGAAAGATTTACTAGAGATGCCAAAAAAGTGGGTTTAAGAATATTTGGCTGCTTTATGATAGGATTATCTGGTGATACAAAAGAGAGTGTAGAACAAACTTTTCAGTTTGCCAAAAGAATGAATCCTGACATGGTTTTCTTTCAACAAGCTGTACCTTTTCCGGGAACAGAGTTTTATGAATGGGCAAAACACAACGGTTATTTAGTTACAGAAAATTATGATGAATGGCTAGACGAAAACGGACAACTAAAATGTCTTGTTAATTATCCTCATTTGACGTCTGAAGAAATTAATGAATTGAGAGATAAACTAATGATAAGATTTTACACAAACCCCAAACAGATATGGCAAACGATTACAAAAAATTTAGATCCTGTAGAAGGAACAAGAGTATTTGGATACGCTCTAAGTTATGCTGCTTATTTGGCTAAAAGGCTAACAAAAAGCAGGAAAGCATTAGGAGTTGTCAACAGCAACGGAAAAGCGCATAAAAAGAAATCGCCTATGTTGAATTAGGTAGCGATTAATGTATGTTGTCTAATAAGTAATTTTTATTCAGTTATCAATATTTAATGTGAAAAAATGAAAATTTTAATGACTCAAGAGCTATTTCCGCCAGATGTAGCTGGCGGCGGTGAAACCCTTTCATTAAAAATTGCTACTGAATTAGCGAACAAAGGACATGAGATAAAGGTTATATGCAGTGGAAATTATAAAATTAAAAAATATCAAGGAATTGAAAGTATCAGAATACCAATAAATCGTTATTTAATGAATTTTAGTTTTCCGATAATAAAAAAATATTCAAAAGACGTTGATGTAATACATACAAGTAGTGGAAATGTGTGCTATGCATCGTACTTGGCTTCTAGAATATCAAAAAAACCAATTTTATGTTATATACATCATATATTCGGAAAAAATTGGAAAGTTGTAAGGGGACCTCTTATTGGATCTGCTTTCGAAACAATGGAAAAATTCTATTTAGTTAGAGATTATGATGCTTATGTCTTCCAAAACAATTTATCTAAAAAAATTGGTATGGATATCGGCATCAGAAGAGATAAAATTAATATCTTAACGCCTGGCACTGAAGTAAAAAAATATGATTATAAGAAAAAGGAGGATTGTGTTTTGTTTGTTGGAAATTTTTCTATGGATGAGTTTGTAGCAAAAATAAAAGGTTTAGATAATTTGATAGAATCTGCAAAAATAATGAAAGAAACAGATTTCATAATAGTTGGTGGTGGGAGTTATATAGATAAACTAAAAACTAACTCTCCAGACAATGTATTTTTTACTGGACCATTAAAAGATAAAGAAATCGTAAACATGTATAATAAAGCATCTATATTTTGTCTACCATCCTTAACTGAAGGTTTTGGTATAACAATATTAGAAGCCATGTCTGCAGGATGTGCTGTAACATCTACCGTCGACATAGGACAATGCGGCAATATTATGAGTTCCAACTCAGTAAATCAAATAATAAAAAATATAAGATATTATAAAGAAAACCCGGGGGTAACGAGAAAACATGGATTAGAAAACAGGAAAATAGCAAAAAAATATACATGGGGATCGTTTTTAAAAAGATTAATAGACATTTATGATTCTATAATAACAGAGAGATCGGGAACATGAAATTATCAAAAATAAAAGTTAATTTTTTGATATCAATCGCACTATTGTTGTTAGTAATCATTTTAACATATAAGAGTAGAACTACGGAAATACCTGATCTCGTTGCGGATTATGATCCATGGTGGTTTTACAGACATGCCAAAGAGATATTAGACAATAATTTAAAGCCTCCAAAATGGGATATATTGTCGTTCTTCCCTCCTGGAAGACCGTTTCCATCAAGTAGTGGTTGGCTTTATACTATAATACTTTTTTACAAATTACTCAATGTATTCACAGAAATAACTTTTATGAAAGCAGCTATACTCTCTCCAGCTATAATGGCATCACTTAGTGTAATACCTGCTTATTTTTTAGGCAAAGAACTTTCAAATGAATGGGGTGGTCTAGCCACGGCCATATTTGCTGTCATGACTCCTGTGTTTGTTAGTGTGTCTCTTGCCGGATATTTAGACACAGATGTTGTGGTTGTGTTTTACTCATACTTATGCGTATATTCAATCTTTCTCGCAATGAAAAATCCTAAATGGTATTCTATTGCATTTGCTGTCATATCTAACTTATTATTTGTATATAGCTGGTGGTTTGGGTGGTACGTAATTTTATTTTTCTCTCTGCTTTTGCCTTTGTATGTTTTACAAAATATCATCAAAAACTACAAAAAAAATAAATTAAAAATAAACGTAAAGGAGATGTGGACCGAGCTGAAAAAACCTTTATTGCCATTATTGATGATCGTATTAATAACAAACATAATCGGGACAATAATAGGTTTGGGTAATGTAGGTATTTTTATATTAACTGCATCTGGGTTCAGATTAGGCAAAGGTGTCATAGTAAACGTATCTGTTGCAGAACTACAACCTGTTGATGTATTAACAAAATCTGGATTTAATTCTGTAATACAAAGAATCGGTACAATACCCTCATATTTCATGTTAATAGGATTACCTTTGCTAGTAGCATATAAATTATATAAAAAGGAAAGGCCTAACATAGAGGAAATTTTTCTATTTATTTGGGCACTAGTAACATTTTATATAATTTTAAACGGTGTTAGATTTGCATTACTTTTCTCCGTAGCTGTTGCTGCATCAGCCGGATATGTTATAGGTAGCATAATAAGTTATGTAAAAAACAAGGAACTATTAGTCAAATCTACTGTACTAGGATTATTGGCATTTCTCGTATTATTATACACATCACAAACCTTGGCTTATTCAATGAACTCTGGTGGTTATGATATAAGTTCAAATTGGATTGGGATGTTAGATTGGCTTAAAAATAATGCAGATAAAAACGCACTAGTAGCAACGTGGTGGGACCCCGGACATATAATTGCTGGCTATACTGGACTGAAGGTTCATGGAGATGGTGCACATTGTGGGCCAACCGAATGCATACCATACAATCACAATAATAGAATACAAGATATGGGAAAGATAATGTCAACAAACGATGAAAAAGAGGCGATTGAGATACTGAAAAAATATTCGCAATTAAAACCAGAGGACTGTCAGAAAATAAAAGATGTATATGGTAATATAGTACCGAAAGAGGCATGTGATAAAATATCAGAAATATATTTTGTATCAAGTAGTGACCTGATAGGCAAGTTTACCTGGATGAACTATTTTGGTGGTTTTAGAGTTCCTGTAACATCACGAGAAGATTTTCTAAAGAATCCAGGATCATGTTGTGCCTCTACGCCAAAAACTGAAGAGGGTCAAGTTTCATGCGGAGAATTTGCTTACCAAGAAAGAGGTGTTTGGGTATGGTGCCCATGGGTATTAAATTTGCAGAGAGATCAAGATGGAAAACCTGTTATAATGACAGATAAGGATGGAAATAATGTTATTACATATGAATATGGTGGATCCGGTTTGAAGTTTAGTATTATACAAAAAAATAATACGTTAATACCTATCTATAATAATAGATTCGTCATAACAAACATTATGTTTTTCAATGATAAAGGCCAAGTCCAGTTTTTAGATTTATCAGAATATCCAACAAAATTAGAAAAAATAGACGGATTAATTTGGATACAACCCGGGTTTGAGAATGCTATATACTTCGCACCACAAATAAAGGATAGTATTTTTGTTAGAACATTCTTTTTCAGTGGAAGCGGATTAAGCAATTTCGAAATGGTATATTCAAACTCAGAAATAAAGCTGTTTAAAGTTAACATAAACTAAATCCTATCAATTATTTTGTCAAAGTTATTAATCCTCATTTTGTTCAAGAATGATTTAATTATACGCTTATCATCATTCTCATAAAATTTCAATAAAACAAGTAGCAACACATACAACACAAGTGAAATAAGTGAAACAATAATTAGAGAAATTATATTATTTACATATGATACAAAAAAAGTCCATGGAACAAAAACTAAAAACGACGCCAATAAAATTTTCAATAAATTTATTGAAGGAAATTCCAGTTTTATGGTTTTTCTTAAATTAATAAAACTTATTATAAAAAATATTACCATAGTTACAAAAAATCCAATGGATATACCTATATCGCCCTTCAAGTATGATAAAACAGGCGTTATTATAAGGAAAATGGAAGAAACTAACAATAAAATATATTTGTATGTTATAGGTTTTTTAGCGGCATATATGGCATTGTTCATTCCTGAAGCAAGAGACATTATTAATGAAGATACCGAAATAATTGGTATTATGTATTTAGCATTGACATAATTTTCATTTGCAAATAATAAAATTATAGTATTGCTAAATATAGAAAAAATAAAAATGATTGGAATAGTAAAAAACAATGAGTATTTAATCGTGTACTTTAACAATCTTAGAGACTGACTTTTTCTGCCACCAACTGATAATTCAGATAATATCGGAAATATAGATAAAGATAAAATATTAGGTATAACGGCAACAACAGAAGAAATCAGCATGCCTACACCAAACACACCTGTTATTTTAACTGTTTTTATTATCGATAAAATTATATACTGAGCATTTGTAAATAAAGAATTTGAAAATGTACTAAGCAATCCGGGAACACTATACTCAAAGAGTTTTCTGTCGTTGAATTTTTTTATTTTAAATGTTATCATTTTTGGTGTAAAAAGTAGTGCTAGCCAAATAATGTTTCCAATTAGAAATCCCACAATAGGTCCAAAATATCTGAAACCGAGAAGGATTAAGAGAAAGGAAATTATAAGCTTTGATATGCCAAACGCACTACCAGATATAAAATATCTCTTCATATTCTGCATACCATAAACAATATTGCCAAAGAATATTGCCAAAGAATAGAAAAACATTGAAATTACTGATAAAATCAAGACCGATACAGGCATTTTAAGTAAAATGGAAATTTGTTTGAAATTTATAAGTATTATAGCCGAAACAATGAAACTAGAAATTAATATTATAATAAAGGATCTAGAAACTATGTTTCTGGCTCTTTCGTGTTTCTTTTTTCTAATATATTCAGGAATCAATTTTGCTATAGCTATGTTAAAACCTAATATCACTATACTCGATATAAAAACAGAAAAATTTATAGCTGTAAGAGATATACCAAAATCTTCTTGTGTAAGATATTTTATTGATAAAAGTTGAAAGAAAAATGACGTCAAAGTCAAAGTTCCCCAAACTAAAACCATATAAAACGTATTTGAAACAGTTTTATTGAAAACGGACATTTATATACCTTTCATAACATTTTTGTAAACATTTAATATATTTTTGACCATTTTTTCTTTGGTAAAATACATTTCCACTCTTTTGTATGCATTATAACCCATCTTTAGTCTCAAATTCTTATCATTTAGTAGTTTATCTATGGCGTCTGATAAAGATTCTATATCTTTTGGTTTTACAACAATACCAGTCGTATTATTAATATTAACATAGGTAATACCACTACCTTTTATATTTGTTGAAATAACAGGTTTTTTGAAACACATTGCTTCTAGTTGTACTATTCCAAAAGCCTCTGATTTAAAAATTGATGGTAAAATGAAAATTTCGCAAGAATTATAATATTTCAATATATTTTTATCAGGTATTTTACCTAAAAATTTTATATATTTATTTAACTTCAATTTACGTGTTAAATCAATCAAATTATTTTTCAATTCGCCATCTCCAACAATATAAAGAATAAAATCTTTTCTTTTTACAGATAATATTTTAATTGCATTTATAAGATAGTATAATCCTTTGTATCGAAACAATCTACCTACATAAAGTAAAATATGCTTGTCTGTTTTTATTTTATCACTAGTCTTGAATTTCGTATGATCTATACTCAATGGCACAACAGAAGTTTTATTTCTAAATAAAGACAGAACAAACGATCCACGGATATAATTTTCACTTGTAGCCATTATTTTTTTAGAAAAAAACAATAATGGTAACAAATACAGATATCTTATTATATTGCCCACGAAATGCATTATTGTGTAATTTACAACATCGGAATGATAAGTGACAACTATTTTTGAATTAGGATATTTTAAAAAATAAAATAATAAATTAAGTTCAAACCACGGATTGGGTACATGTAAATGAATCAAATCTGGGTTTATATCTTCTATTAGTTTGATTATTGGGAAAGTAAATGGTGTTCTAAAAACATTATAAACCCTTGGTAATCTTATTACATCTATATTATCTATTCTCTCTCTTTTGAATTTATTTGAATTATTAAAAACTACGACTATAACCTCGTTTTTTAATTTAACAATTTCTTTAGTTACAACATAAGTAAACCTTTCAACGCCACCTATATCGGGCGGAAAATATTTACCTAGATGAAGTATTTTCATTTTTATACCAACCTCTCTTGAAAAACAAAAATAAACCTGCGGGCCATCCTAACATCCACGCTATTGTTCTAACAATCAAAATTGTTAGTATCAATGGAGAATCTTCTATTTTGCTGGACACACTAACTATTTCTTTAAAATATAATAAAAAAAGAACTATGAAGGATATTATAGATACCTTTAAAAAAAATACATTTAACAACGATAGGATCAATGACAATGAAAGAATAAATGACAAGCCTAAAGTTAGAGCCATAGAAGTTGTAGATATGTGATCTCCCAAAATTTTATCCTTGTGTTTCCAATATAAAAAAATGTTTATCAAAGCATTGTTGAATTGTTGCCTAAAAAATTTTATCAAGGTTGGTCTATGATAATGATAAACAATAGCGCTCGGCACATATTTCATTTTACCTAGTTTTGTTAATCTATAGCCAAAATCTGATTCCCATGACCAAATAAACCTATCATCAAACATTACTTTTTTAGCAAAATTTGTTCTAACACATAAATTCATATCAGGACCTCTATATACAAAAGCTGGGGATTTCAAAAAACGACTTTCTAGTTCTTTACCTATTATAGTTTGAAGTTTATTTAACCCACGAGGTGTAGCACAATAACCCGTAGTTGCTACGATATCTTTTGAACCAAAACTAGAAATCAGTTTTTTTAGCCAGTTTTTTTTGACCACGCAATCAGAATTAGTATAGGCAATAAATTGTGCTTTAGTATGTCTAATTATAAAATTATGGAGTTTAGGAACTGTACCTGGCATTTTTATTAGATTTATTTTTTTATTATAATTTTTTAATATTTCATAAGTGTTATCGTCTGATATGTTATCTATGACAAAAATTTTTTTGTTTTTATAATCCAAATTTAGCAGTGAGTTTATACATTTGGTTATAGTATTTTCTGAATTTTTTACAGGAACGAATATAGTTACACTGGGTTCTTTTTTCATTTAATCACTTCCAATTCCACATACATTTCCCCCGCTGGTATTAATCTACATAGAAATTTTTCATAAAATTTATGATTGATATTTAAAAGTGGATAGAAAACTAAATTTAGAAAACTAAATTTAGAAAATTTTCTAACAAAATACAATTTAATTTTTTTAAGTCTAAATTTTTCTTTTATAAATTGATTTTCCGCATTTTCATACGTAAAATGTAAAAATGAATTGACCGTAAAATATCTAACATGACCTATATGTCCAAAGGCCGACAAATCTGATGCATGAGGCGTCCAAATATGTAAAATTCCGTTATTTTTAGATATTCTATGTATCTCTGACATAATTTTATGTAAATTTTCCATATGTTCTAATATATGGCTAGCAATTACCTTATCGAATATATTCGATTTAAATGGCATATTACTAGATTCTAATTCTGCTAATAAATCAGCGTTATCAGAAAAATATTTATCTAGACCAAAAATTGTATCATTTTCATTACCAGAATCGTATTTTTTTAACCCACATCCTATGTCTAGAATATTAATTTTTACCACCATTTAAGTTAATGTATATTTCTTCAGTTTTTTTACTTGTTTTTATCCAACTAAAATTCTCGGAGTATTTTCTTCCATTATGACCTAATTCATATCTAAGTTTCTTGCTCTTTATCAATTTTAATAAATTCTCTGTTAAATCGTTGACATTTCTCGGCCTTACTATTAGTGCTGTCTTATTTCTCAAAACAGCATTAGTATCTTCTAATATAGTAGAAGCAACAACAGGTTTCCCGCAAGCACCAGCCTCAAGACAAGTTAAACTCAATCCCTCCGTATCTATACTTGGAAGAATAAAAACATCTGATGCACTATACCATTTGGGTATTTCTTTATATGAAACTGAACCAGCAAATATTATTTTATCGTTAAGTTTGAATCTATCTGCCAAATCAATTAATTTTTGCTTATAACCTGGATATATTTCCATACCAACCAATACCAATTTAAATTTAGAAAATTTCTTACTTAAATTATATAGAGATTCTATCAAGTATTCCAATCCTTTTTTGGGATAGAACATACCTACAAATAAAATTAAGAACTCATTTTTTATATTAAGTTTTTTACGAACATCACTTCTTATTCTTAAGTTGAATTTATGTGTGTCTAAACCGTAAGGTATAACTTCTATATTTTTATTGGAAACTCCTAAAAATTTAACCAATTGATTTTTAACACCAGGACTTACTGTAATAACTTTATTGGAAAATCTGCAAACAATTTTCTTCAAAATACGCCTAGAAGCCCTACCAAACCACGACCATTGAGGATTAAATCTAATAAATCCTGTGTCATGAATCGTTGTTACCAATGGTTTACCCTTAAAAAATTTAATAAAGATTCCAGATAAACCAGAAATTTCTGTATTAGCATGTATCACATCAAATTTTTGTTTTAAAGCTATTTTTACGGAATTTATAATGAAATGTAAGAAAGATACTGTTCTGTTTTTTGTTTTCAATGAATTTATTTGAAATATATTATCTTGTTCTTTTCTTTTAGGATTAGAATGAACAATACAGATAATTTCATGTTTTTTGCTAAGATTGTCATATAATTCATTAATATAAGTTTCCGTTCCACCTATCGCTGGTTTAAAACCTCTAGTTATAAGCAAAATTTTCATTTAATCGCCTAAATTGTCAATAAATTTTAAAATTTTTTGTACGATATTACCCTGTTTGTACGATTTAATTTTGAGTTTCTTTACTGATTTAATGGCTTGCTCTAGGTAATTTATATCATAAATACAAATTACTTTCTTATCATTTTCTAAAACTTTAGCTAGTTGCATTTGATGATCATTAGTATGTTCATTAAACCTTCTTTGCCTAGGAACAACGATCGTTGGTTTTTTATATCTAATACAAGATAATACTGTCCCAATACCGCAATGCGTGATTATTATGTCAGAATTTTTTATAATATCTAGTGTTTCATCGTAAGGGATAAATTTATACGTCTTTTTTATATTTTTAGGTTTATAATTAGAAAATCCCAATTGAACAATAAATTCATAATGTTTGTTTTTAGTTGATATTTCATCTACTTTTTTTATCAATCTATCAAACTGTTGTTCGTGTGTACCTACAGTCACAAATATCATATAAGTAAACCACCATATTGAGCCTTTTTACCATAATAATTTAACAAATATTTCCACTGAACAAAAAACAAATCAGCAAACGGATATAATATTCTACCACACAAAGAAGGTTTAAAAACCTGGGCTGAGCATTCCGTGTATATTAATTTCGATCTAAACATTAATTTACCTAATATCGATATCGGAACTGTAAAGCCTGCGCCTGTAGATACAATTATATCTGGTTTCTCTTTCAACAGGATATTAATTGATTTTAAAATTATTCTAAAATAGGATAGTGGATTACGCCTAGGATTTGTATTAAAATACACAATATAATCTCCCAAAGACTCCTTTATGTGACTAATATAAAATGTGAAAAAAAATATTTTATGATTTTTTAATTCCTTTGCTATTTGTAATGCTTCGGTTAAATGTCCACCAGCACTTGAAGTGATACATATTTTCATTTTTATTACCATTTTTATATTTTTCTTTATAATAGTACTAAGAGAAAAGTTCTAAAAGGTGGTGTTTTGACTAAAAATATGTTAATAATATGTGATATAGATTCTGGAGGCATATTTAATTATGCTAAACCACTTTACGAAAAATTGAAAAATATGAAAAAAATTGATTTTTATTATAGAACTGGTGGTTTTTTTAATAGAATTATCTATTACTTGAATTTGGTAAGAAAATTAAATAAGGGGTATCAGTTCATAGATATCCAGTCACTATCGTGGCCAATGACATTGCTAGTTATATTAATTAAAAAACTGAATGATTCATCCAAATTAGTGTTTGAATCTCACGATGATCCATTAACTACCAGAACTAAATATAGACCAATATTTATAAGAAAACTCATACTAAAAAATAGTGACTTGATAATAGCTCATTCAAAATACAACGAAAGAATAATTAAAGATTTGGGGTTTAAAAATGTTTTTTATATACCATTGGGCCCATATATTGAAAAACCAAAAAAAATATCTCAAAATAGAGCAAAATCTATCATCAATATTAACCCAAATAAAAGAATTCTGTTATTCTTTGGTATAATAACACATAACAAGGGGTTAGATGTTCTTTTAAGGGCTCTGAAAATTGTAAGCGAAAGGGAAAAAAATATTTTACTTTTAATCATTGGGCCAGTGAAAAAAGAATGGGTAAGATGGGAAGATTATAAAAAATTGATAATAAATCTAAATATTAAAAATTTTATTAAAACAAAATTAGAATATATGGGTCTAGATAGGCTGACACCTTACATGTATGCTAGCGACATTATTATAATGCCTTACAGGGAAATAACAAATAGTTCTATTCCTTTTGTAACATATAAATTTAAAAAACCTATTATAGCCACAAATATCGGCGCCACGAAAGAAATAGTAATAGATAATAAAACTGGATTATTAGTTGAAAAAGAAAACGAAAAAGAATTAGCTAAAAAAATATTAGACGTTATTAATAACAAAAAAAAATTAAAAAAGATGGGCGATGAAGGATTCAAATTATTGAATACTAAGTATTCTTGGAATACAATATCTAAAAAATATTTATTTATACTAAGATGATAACTTGGCAGAATTAAATTATCCAAAAAATGAAATAGAATACTATTGGAGTTTTTTTGATAAATGTAAAACTATATTAGATGTTGGTTGCGGAACTGGTTGGTTTACAGAATTTAAAAATACGGCTATCGGCATGGACATATATACAAAAAAGTTTGTTCGTGGAGACGTTAGGAAACTACCATTCAAAAAAACATCTTTTGATGGAATATTTGCGTCTCATATAATAGAACATACTAAAAATCCATCGATCTGCATCAAAGAATTTAAAAAGGTATTAAAAAAGAAGGGTATCTTGTTAATAAGAATACCACAAGGCAAATACAAATATCCGGAATCTGATCCAACGCATAAATATATGTTCACAAAAGAATCTTTAGAAAGGATAGTAAAAAAAGAAAATTTTAAAATTTTAAATATTTGGCAAAGATACCAATTTAAAGGTATGTACAAACTACCATCTAAAATAGCGTTACCAATTTCATTTTTTTTAGGAAATTTTTTAGAGCCAACTGAAATATTATTACTAGCTAGTTATGATTAGTATGAAAGTTGCTATAGTTACAGATTTTAAACCAGAAAGCGGGTTGGGTAGATATGCTTTTGAACTCCATAAGAATACAAAAAATACAAAACTATTCTATTTTAATTCTTCGGATAAAAAAGTAAACAATAACATAGAAGTATTTAAAAAGGCCAATTACCCTATTCTAAAAACCACTTTAAATGAAATGTTTTATATACCAAACAAATTAAAAAACTTAAGTAATTATGACGTAGTGCATGCATCAAATCAGTTTTTATCTAAAATAAATGTAAACACAAAAAAAGTAATAACTGTACATGATATTAATTCATTATTTTGCAGTGATTTCCATCCCATAATAAACTATTTTCACAAAAAAATATATGACAAAATATATAGTTTCAATCAAATAATAGCGGTATCTAAAAACACAAAAAAACAATTACAAGAATATTATAATATTGACAAAAAAAGTATAGAAGTTATTTATGAAGGAATTGACAAAAAAAGGTTCAGACCAAGAAACAAAATAAAATCTAGATCAAAATTAAGACTTCCGTTGGATAAAAAAATAATATTACATGTAGGATCAAGTTTAGGTAGAAAAAATATAGAGGGTCTAATAAAAATTTTCTACAAAATTAAAAAAATGGAAAAAAATAGTATTCTTATTAGAATAGGGGATTCCAGTAGAAGAATAGATACATTAATAAACAATTACAACTTAAACAATTCTGTAATGCAATTAAATAACGTGCCAGAAAATCTTCTTACATCATATTATAATTCTTCAGATTTGTTCATATTTCCGTCATATTTTGAAGGTTTTGGATTTCCAATACTAGAAGCTATGGCATCAGGAGTACCAATAATAGCCTCAAATAGATCGTCAATACCAGAACTCGTTGCAAATAAAGAGTTTCTTTTTGATCCAAATAACACAAATCTATTTGCAAAAGCAGCTATTGAAATCTTATCAAACAATAAACTAAAATATGAAATAATTAAAAAAAACTTAAAAAAAACAAAAGAATTTGATTGGAAAATAACAGCAAAAAAAACTTATAAAATATATAAAAGGTGTTTAAGCTGAAAACGAATTTTATAATAATAACTATTTTTTTATTATTTTTACTAGTAAGATTATTAACAACACAAAACTATGTTTGGGGCGCAGATGAAGGAACGCATCTATTAATAGGGTTTTTCATAAAAGATATAATAAGTAATTTAAAAAATTTTGATTCAATACAAGATTTAGCAAATTTTGCAACAAATTTTGTTGTAAAATATCCAAAGGTAACTCCAAGTTATCCACCAATATATCATATTTTTATAGCATCTATATTATTTTTTTCAGAAAACATTATAGTATTAAGAGTATTCAATATAGCAATTTTACTATTAACATCATACATAATATATCTAATATGTAAAGAAATAATAAAAGATGAAAAATATTCTATATTAGGCATAGTAATTTTTTTAACTTTTTCTAGTATGTTTCATTATGCAGATAAAATAATGATGGACATAATACAAATTCTAGTATTTTCACTCACAATATTTTATTACATAAAGTTAAAAAATAAAAAATCTACAAACAAAATAAAATATGTAAAACTTGGCGTATTATTAGCAATTTCTATGTTGACAAAGTTTTTTTCGTTTTTTCTGTATCCAATAATATTTTTAGATTCCATATTATCAAATAAAAAATTATTAAAATACATGATTTTAGCATTTGTTGTGTCATTTATAATATTAGCACCTTATGGGTTTTTAGTATGGAAATTTAAATTATATAAATTAATCGTTCACATTGCAACTACCCCATTCGGAAGCAAGTTAAGATATTTTGATTTAAATTTAAATTTTGGATATATACTAGGTCCATTTGTGACAATATCACTAATATACTTTATGTTAAAAAATCATAAAAATTATTTTTACTTTATTTGGTTGTTAATACCAATGATAACATTTATGTTATTCGCAGACTCTGACAATAGATTTGCGTTTTTATTAATGCCTATATATGTTATATCATCTGTCTACTCAATAAAAGAATTATCTAACAAATATAAGAAATATAATAAAATAATATTTTTAATATTTTTTGCTCTAATATTTGCACAAACTATTATAAACGTAAAAAACAATTACATAAAAGAAAGATACCCTATAAACGAAATAATGAACATAACAAAAACAGGAGGAAATGTGTTAATACTTTCGGAGAATCCAATTTTTTCCTCTATTTATGTATTATACGGTAGAATAAATAATATAGAAGGTAATGTTATCAGGCCTTGTATATTTTGGGAAAACAACTTATCTAAAAACTTATTAAATGATTGGGGAATAGAATATATAATAGATCAAAAAAATAATATGAATAGAAAAGAGTTAGAAATAGAAAAAATCTTCGAAGGTGGAGCAAATAATGAAATATTTATTTTGTACAAAAATAAGAAATTTAATAATATAGATTGTAATTATGTTTGTATATTAAAAGGTAAATTATGTAAAAACGATGGATTAGACACAGTCTTAGAATTAATAAAAAATGTCAATTAGATCGGGATCAATATCTCACCATAATCTATAGTTGAAAACTGTCTGAAAATAATTATTTTGTTTTTGTCTGCGCAATAGGATAATGGACCTTTGTTTATAAAGTCCTCACATATTTCATATGTTGATTCTGTATCAATATCATAATACAAATTTAAAATCCAAAAAATTTCTCTATCTTTAGAGTGCACTAAAATTTTCTTATCTTGGTTCTCATTTATTATATTAAGTAAATTGTTTTTTATATTATATTCTTTACTCAAAAAATAAACCTGGACAGAGAATGAAATGAGAACAAAAACAAACAATACCGATATTATGTATAATTTCAGGAACTTGTTGTTGAAATTTAATTGTCTAGAAAAGTAAATACAAAAAATTGGGAATATTGGGAATATATATCTTGGAATATCAGAAAAGGTGGTTTTTAGAAAATAGTAAAGTCCAAATACAAAAAATATTACAACAAATGATATAAAATAAAATGTTTTTTTATAATCTTTAACAGTCTTATATATAGTGAAATACGATAATGGCATAAAAAACAAAGCAATTAAGATCTGAATAGCAACAATAAATTCGTTTGACATATTCAATCTAGATGAAATCCTATATGACGGTGGTAAACCCCAAAAACTTAAATATCCATAGAACAACTTAGACGTAAACGGTCTTTCTTTATAAAGATTTATTTCGTCTTTAGTCCATGGATCATAAATTGGTGTTCCTAACACAACATAATTATGATAAATCCAAAAACCGCTTATAACACTACAAAAAATAATTACAAAAACAAAGTATTTTATTTTAAGCGATTTGTTTTTTTCAAAAAGAATAACAGATATAATAGAAGATATAACTAAAAGTATACCTGAGGATTTAATTAATATTAAAAGACCACAAATTACAGAACCAATTAGATAATTTTTGTCGTAAAAAATAAACCAGAATAATAACAACGTAAAAAATATTAAAGGCGAATCTAGCATGATGGATGAAGATAAAAACATGCTAATTGGGTATAAAGTAAAGAGTAACAAACATAAAATTTTTTCATTTTTTGAAAAATTTAATTTTCTTAAAATTTTCAAAATGATTATTGTTGAACCTAAAAAAGAAAATAACTCGAATATTTTTGAAAAAACAAACCACAAAAACTGATTTTTGAATGATAATGACAATAATGCTGATAATATATACAAAACAAATGGCGGATACCAAATTAAATTATTAGTAATTTTTTCTTTTTCCGGTAATATATCATTACTCATGAAAATAGTTTTAGCTGATGCTAAATATCTTAAATCATCACCAAATCTAAAAATAGGTGATACTAGAAGCAATGCAATTTTCAAAAACAAAATAAATAAAATTATGTGTAATATATATATATTTTTCATTTTTAACCATCAAAAATATTAAACTTGATTTTTAAAAGTACTATTATATTTTTAATGGCGTCTTTCCAGTTTATTTTTTTACCTTCTTTTTTGGTTCTGGCAGAATAATCTATAGGTAACTCGTAAATTTCAAAACCAGATTTCAGTATTTTTGCTGAAATTTCAGCTTCTATTTCGAATCCATCAGAAAATAAATCTATTTTATTCAAAACGTCTTTATGTATGCACTTATAACAGGTCTCCATGTCTGTTAAATTGGATCCAAATAATAAATTTGTTAGAAATGTTAATATTTTGTTTCCCAAGAATTGAAAGAATTTCATATTTTTATATTCTCCCATAAATCTACTTCCGTAAACAACTTTTTTTTGTTTCATTGTTAAAGGGTTTATTAAATATGGTATTTGATTGGGACTGTATTCCAAATCTGCATCCTGTATAACTATAATATTACCTTTAGATTTAGTTATACCTAACCTAATTGCATAACCTTTGCCTTTATTTTTTTTATAAGATATTATTTTTAATTTTTTAAACTTTTTTTTAATTTTATTTAACTCATTAAATGTTTTATCCGATGACCCATCGTTAATAATTATTATTTCGGTATCCATATTATAATCTACTTCTGAAACTTTATTGATAACGTAGCGTATAGTTTTTTCTTCATTATATACTGGTATTATTATAGAAAGTTTCATTATGAGGTATTTAAAAATTTAAGCTCTTAAAGACATTATGATGAAAAAAGACAAAAAATATTTACTAATGTTAATTATACTGCTAATAGGTTTCTTTTTAAGATCGATTATATTATGGCAAAATATAGAGATTTTGATTCAAAAAATTTTAATTGATGACGCGTTTATAGCATTCTCAATAGCCAAAAATATAGCAAATAAGAATTTAATATCATTTGATGGTATTTCCGTTACAAATGGTTTTCAGCCTTTATGGATATTCATAATAGCACCGCTATTCAAGATCGTACAAAATGATTCAGTAATACATTTAGTATTAACTGCATCTGCTATGCTAGATACATTAACAATATTTTTAATGTATAGAATAGGGAGAATAATTTATAGCCATAAAGTCGGTATATTATGTTCTATAATTTATGCTATCAATCCGTTGTTTATATTTTTTACATTGAATGGTATAGAAGTATCATTAACTATTTTTTTAATAAACTTGAGTTTGTTATATTTATTTTCAATAAAAAAATTTACTTTTTTTAAATCCATATTACTTGGAATTATATTAGGTTTAACTATATTATCTAGGATCGACTCAATTTTTCTTATCGTGGGATTTTTTGCTTTTGTTATAATAAAATTTAGAAAAAATGTTTCACAAATATTTAAATATATTATAATAATTGCCATAAGTATAATAATTGTAATATCTCCGTGGTTTATCTGGAATTACATAAATTTTGAAACGTTTCTACCCAGTAGCGGTAAAGCTGTATATAAACTAGGGCATATGATATGTGATGTAAATAGATGCGATGACGCAGAACTAATAAATATATTAGTTAAGAACTTATCAACTGGTATTTTTTTAATTATATATTATTTCGGTCCAATTAATATCACACCAGTAAATATTATTTTAACTATTTCTGTTGTATACTTTCTAGTTTCATCTGTAAAGAACAAAAGTATTATCCTATTACCACAACTAACTTATGTGGGTTTTATATTGTTGTTTTATTCTCTATACATGTGGAGATTGGATCTCAGATATTTTACAGCTTCTTCATCAATATTGCTAGCAACCTTATGTGATGGTATATTCTTATTTGCTGATGGTTTAAAAAACAACAAGCGTCTAGTGGTATCATTAATTTTCGCGGTTTTACTAACTCAAATAATAATCAATGGTTATAAGGAATGGACAAGAGGTTATACACCATGGCAAATAATGATGTACGAGGGTGGTTTATGGATAAAAAACAACACTGGAAAGGATGATGTTGTTTCATCATTCAATAGTGGATTAATACAATATTATTCTCAAAGAAGAACTATCAATCTAGATGGCGTGATAAACTTTGAAGCCATAAAGTCAATAGAAAACAAAAATGTAACAGATTATATAAAATCTAAAAATTCAACTTACTTTTTAGATGCAATTTTAGACATAAAAAGTGAGATTCCTGATAGAAATACAGATTTGTGGAAAGTGAACTTGTGGGTCCCTTACATGGGAAAAAATTTTAAAAATAATCTAAAAATAATAAAAACGGAGATGAGAGAATTTAAAACCGTTAGCGGAGATAATATGAAAGTTATATTTTTCATAGCACAAGTAATTAATTAATATTTTAATACAGTCACTTATTAGGTATAAAAATGAAGACAGTTTGTATAATAGGAGCGGGATCTGCGGGTTTAGCAGCAGCTTTGAAATTAAAGGAAATGGGATTTGATGTAACTATACTAGAAAAAGAGAATTATATAGGTGGGTTGGCTTCTAGATATAAGATATTCTGGGATAGAAAAACGTATTACATAAACAAAACTTATCATCACATACTAGAAGGAGATTTCTATACAATAAAGATGATAAATAATTTTGGAATAAAAAATAAGTTTAAAAAAACAAAGGTAAAAACAGGTTTTGTATATAAAAATAAAATCTGGGGACTATCTTCGCCATTAGATATGATTAAGTTTCCTATACCTTTTTTAGATAAAATAAGACTTGTTTTTTTTATAATTAGCTCTTCTATAAAACAGGATTGGACCGATGCTGAAAAAGTAAATGCAAAATATTGGATAGTAAAAAAAGCTGGAAAGAATAATTATAACATAATTTTCGAAAAGTTAATAAGAAACAAGTTCAATAAATTACCAGAACAAATTTCAGCCGCGTGGTTTGGTACGAGATTTGTCAGGGAATCTCAATCTTTTATGAAGAAATTTGGCTGGTTAGAAGGTGGTGGAGAAGGATTAATACTGGACTTGATGGCAGAAAAATTACAAAAATTAAATTGTAAAATCGAAACAAACGTTCAGATAGAAAAAATTGATGTAAAAAAGAAAATAATCACATTCACACGCGAGAATAAGAAGCTCGAAGAAAAATTTGATATTATCTTAAGCACACTACCGCCAGAAGTTTATATTAAATTAGCAACAATGAAAGATCACTCGGGAAAGTTAAAGGAAAACTTTGAAAAAATAGAATATTTAAGTGTTATATGTTGTTGTGTAGGACTCAAAAAGAAGTATAGCAATTTTTATTGGTTAAATGTTTTAGATAATTATCCGTTTAAAGTAATATTTACGAATAGTATTTTATACAAAGACTCTGCGCCAAAAAACAAAAGTAATATTTATTTAGCAACATATTTTAGTGGCGAAAATGAATTGTGGAATAAAAACGAAAATGAAATATTTGAAGTTTATATGAAATATTTAAAAAATATATTTAAAAATATTAAAAAAAATGTGGATTGGTACAAAATAGTTAAATTCAAATACGCAGAAGCCATATTTGATCTACACTTCAAAAATCCACCTGTGTCAGATAGTGGTATTTATTTTGCGGGGATTTTCAGAATATTCCCAAAAATAAGAAACGTTTCATCCGCTTTGGAATCAGGTTTCGAAGCTGCTGATGCAATAATAAGTGATTTCAATGAGTAAAATAGCATTTGTGAAAGTCAAACAGGAAAAAGACGGTGTACAAAAAGCTGTTAAAAGAGCAATGGAATTGACATCGTGGAAAAAATATGTAACTGGAAATAAAATATTTTTAAAAATAAATGGAATTTCAGATCAACTAGTACCTGGTCAATGCACATCACCGTGGGTAGTTGAAACAGTTTTAAAAGAAGTTAAAATGGAATTCCCAAAAGCCGAGATTAAAATGGGTGACGCAGATCTAGCAGCCGCGAAACAATTAAATAGAGCTGCAAAATTGTGGGGAATACTGGATATTGCAGAAAAATATAATGCAGAATTCGTAAATATATCAGATGAAGAAACAATAATGCAAAATATAAATGGTAAAATACTAAAAAGAATGTTGGTTTCAAAATCTGTTTTGGAAGCTGATACTATAATAAATTTGCCCATATTAAAATCTCATTGCCTCACTAAATTGACATGTTGTCTAAAAAATCATTGGGGACTGATACCAAGGGGGGTAAGACACAATTACCATCCTCTAGTTAACCAGGTTATAGGAGATATTAACAATTATTTCAAAAAAACAACATATAATTTAGTAGATGGGACAATCACAATGGAAGGTGATGCACCCAGAACAGGTATACCAAAAATAACAAATGTCATATTTGCTGGAAACGATAGAGTAGCAATAGATACTATGGCTGCAAAATTTATGTGTTTAGATCCAAGAAAAATTGATCACATAAAATTTTCTGAAAAAATGGGTGTTGGATCAATGAAATATGAGGTAATTGGAGATAAATTTTTTACAGACAAATTCGTTAAGGCTAGACCGAATAAACAACCTATATTTCTTCTTGAAATGAATTTTAGAAAAGTTCCCATATTAAAAGAAATTATATTTAAAACAAAATTTTTCGATGTTTTTGCTTGGGGAACAAGACAATACAATTCTGTTATATGGTATAATTCAAAAGGTAAAAAAATGGCCGAAAATGTTATATATAATACATGGTATGGGCAAGAATTTGAAAAACTCTGGAATAGAACTGGAAAAACTGGAAAATTACCTTCCAATAAGTTTTAAACGTAAAACCAACCTGACAAATCTAAATATTTCATTAAAATTAAATTTAGATTGGCCTTCTTTTCTCTTATGAAAAATAAATGTAGATTCAACGATTCTATATCCCTTTTTTGTTGCTTTATATATCAATTCTGTCACAACTTTATATCCTATTGGATTTAATTTTATATCATCCAAAACTCCTCTCTTTATAGCGGCAAACCCAGAAACGGGATCTTTGACCTTTAATCCTAAAATAAATCTTGCTATAGAATTCGCACAATGACTTATTGCAACCCTTAAAAATGGATCTTCCACCTTAGATCCAGATATGTATTTTGATCCTATAACTATATCATTTTCATCAATCTTTCTTAAAAGGTTTCGTATATCTTTGGGATCGTGGCTTCCGTCGCCATCCATAAGAACTATTATATTTCCCTTACTTTCTTTCAAACCCTCTAAAAAGGCTTTCCCCAGACCATCTGATTTTTGAACTAGAAGTTTTGCATTTTTTATATTTGGTCTATTTTCACTTTTATCTACAACTATAATTTCATGTTTAATATCATTCAGTTCATTATGTATATCAGAGATAAGTGTATCAATGTAAGGTTCATTTTTTATTGGTATTATAATAGAAACTATTGACATAAAAACAAATATATTACCAAGATATACCTTTAAATTTCGTTACCTTTCTGGAATCTAAAATAGGTAAACCTTCTATAATATTTGGGATTTTTGTTATTCTCGTATGCATTAAATTAAAATCATCATCCGTGAGATCTGCAAATTCTGGCCAATCAGTAGTTATTAAACAACCATCCGTGCCCCTTAAAGCGTCTTTAGCCGATTCAACATATTCTATATCAGGAAACAGTCTCATCATATTAGATGTTGCTTTTGGATCGTATGCTCTTACTGTGGCGCCTCTTTTTTTTAGTTCCTTTATAATATCTATTGCGGGTGAATATCTGACATCATCTGTATCTTTTTTAAACGCCAGACCTAAAACGGCTATTGTCATTTTATTTAGTGTTCCTAGTGATTTTTCTAATTGGTATACCATGATTGTTTTTTGAATTTCATTTGATGTGATTACTGATTTTAATAATGGAACATCAATATTTAATTCTTCTCCTAAATGAATCAAACCCTTTAAATCTTTAGAAAAACAGCTTCCACCCCATCCTCTACCAGTTCCCAAATATTCTGATCCTATTCTTGGGTCCATGCCTACAACTTTCATAACTTTTCGTGAATCTATTCCTAAAGAATGACAATATCTTGCTAATTCATTCGCCAAACCTAATCTAGATGCCAGAGAAGCATTAGATGCATATTTCATCATTTCGGCTGTTCTAATATCTATTGTAATTATATTTGTTCTACTTCTCCAAGGTTTATATAAAGAGAGTGCTCGAGCTGTAGAACGTTTATCATTAGAACCTATAACTATTCTAGACGGATTTAAACCATCTTTTACTGCATTTCCTTCAGTTAAAAATTCTGGATTCATACAAACACCAAAATCTGATACGTATTTTTTTCCCGAGTATTTAGTCAATGTTGGAATAACAATTTTTTCGGTAGAACATGGTATAACAGTGCTCTTAATAACGATCAACTGATATTTAGGATTTGTCTTTATTTGTGTTCCTATATCTTTACTAGCTTGTCTAATATATTCTAAATCAACAGAACCGTTACCATTTGAAGGTGTACCTACGCATACAAAGATTACATCGCATTCTCTTAAACCTCTCATATCTGTTGTTGCTGAAACAAGTTTTTTTTTCGCACCACCGTGCAACATCTCTGGTAAACCTGGTTCATGAAAAGGCACTTTTAATTTTCTTATTATATTAATTTTATCAGAATCCGTATCATAAAAAACTACTTTATACGACCCTCCATTTTTATCAGTAAAACATAAACCAGTCGTTAATCCAACGTAACCAGTTCCTACTATTCCTACTTTATACATGGAATAAAAATAGACATTTTTATAATAAAAGTATTACTTAAGTATTAAATAGTAATAATATATTATTACTATTTATGACAAAAACTAGGGTATCATTGAGTATTGATAAAAACTTAATAAAAGACATTGATTCTAGAATCGATGGTATTGTTGTAAGATCACGATCTGATGCTGTAGAAAAAATTTTGAGGGAACATGTAATCGATAGAAAAACTGCAGTGATATTAGCAGGTGGAACGCCTCATGATCTCATTATAAAAGAATTAAATGAGATCAGACCATTAGTAAACATAGGCAGAAAAACATTAATAGAGGATATTATACTAAAATGTAGAGAGTCTGGATTTGTCAATATTATAATAATTGGTTTTTCACCAGTCATCGCAAGAATATATGAAATACTAGGTGACGGAAATAAGTATGGAGTAAAAATAAACTATTTGGAAGAAAAGGAAACTCTTGGATCAGCTAAAACTTTAGAGCTTGCAAAAAATTATATAAAATCTGATTTTCTGTTTATACCTTGCGATCATTATTTTGACTTTGATTTAAAAAAACTCCATAATTTTCATTTGCAAAATAATGGTGTTGTAACTCTTAGTGTTTACACTAAAGATAGATTAGATTCTGAGGCCGGAATAGTTGAAATGGATGGATACAACATAATAAATTATGAAGAGAAACCGGGAAAAGCTAAAACATTTCTATCGTCTATTTTTATCGGTTTCATGAAACTTGAAATTTTTAATCTAATACCTCCTGGACAAGTTCATTGGAGTTTACAGAATAATATATTCCCTAAATTAGCCAAAGAGGGGAAAGTTATAGGATATCCTGTGGCTGGCAATTGGATAAATGTTCACACAAAAGAAGATGTTGATCTTGTGAGATCCTTAAAATAAAATAAAGATAGATACACAAAATGTTAATTCCAAAAATATCAAAGCTAAACTAACTTGTTTTTCGTTGAATCGTCCTAAATTCATTATAACATGCGTCCATGAATATATTTTCTTGCCATAAGGCGGTTCTAAACTATTATCTTTTTTTAGTTTACCTAAGCATTGTGCACTGAACTTAGATCTAAATTTAAGGAAAAATTCCAAAATGAAAGGGATCATAACTATCATTCCGGCTTTTTCCATATTTCCTATTATTACTCCGGATGCAACAACAGATCCTAAACCATAAGTAAGGCTATCTCCTGGTAAAATTTTAGCCGGAATCCAGTTATATTTAAGAAACGCCAAAAGCGCACCTGCAGTCGAAATAAATATAATAGCTGAAACTGTTTCACCGTGTTTCAATGCAAATAAGCCTAATGATATAGTATAAACCAAACCCATTCCTGCTTCAGAACCATT
The DNA here is from genome assembly GCA_964373165.1 of uncultured archaeon. GTDB lineage: Archaea > Aenigmatarchaeota > Aenigmatarchaeia > CG10238-14 > CG10238-14 > JAGVVZ01. The sequence goes on along the minus strand of CAYJTF010000001.1, from coordinate 7,866 downwards.
AAAGCCACCCAACATATTAACAGAGTTAGCAACAAAAACAACACCTAACGGAACTAATATTAGCGGGTATATTATACCAAAATTTACAGAACCTATTAATGGCAGAGTTAATGAACTATAACCGGCCTTTACTGCCATTAATGGGATGGCTGCAAAAAGTGTTAAAAGTGGCTTTTGCCATTGTTTTAAACCTTTCCTTATTTTGTCTCTACCATTTATTATATTGCTGGAGTTAAGATCATCAAAAAATCCTATTATAGAAATTAATAATATTGTTAATGCAGCAGCAAAAAGGTCCAAAAGTTTTGTTTGATCATTTAAAAAAAATGTTTTGAACCCTATGAAAAACATTAAACCTATTATCAGAGACAAGACAACTGGTATACCACCGCTATTAGCTAAAAGCGGTTTATTTTTTTTATGTAAGTCAAATGCAACTATGTTATTGTTTTGGAAATATGCTATCAGATACTTTGTTAATATAAAACAAATGACAAATGACAAAAGGAACGTGGCAAGAAGTATAAACATATTATCATTTAATATATGAAAATTTATTTATTTATTCACTTTTTAATTTCATTATTGCTTCTACAACATCGCCTTTTGTCTCTTCTAGTGTCTTTTTTACTCTGGTTTCATCTCTAACCCCGGTCTGCTCCATAACTAAATTTATGTCATCTTGAGAAAATTGTGGCGCACCGTCTCCTGAAATTTGATATACAATTTGGCCTTTCATTGAAGTTTTCACCACTTGGGGGTTATTTATTACTATATCACCATTTTCCGTTTTTATTATTACCTGTGATGAACTCACATTTTCCATTGTCATTCCTAATTGTTTTAATGTTTGTTCCAATTTTTTTGGATCAATTCCCGGCATCATGAGAACAAATTGGAAAAGAAAGTTTATAAACTTAAACCATTTTGTTTGTTTCTTGTAAGTGAAAATATTTTCGAGAAAGATTTTTATTCAGGGAATAAATATATTATGATAGGTGAGGTAATGGCGAAAGAACCTAAATATGGAGAATGGGCTTTCCTCGCTGGTGTATTATTAGCAGTTGTTCTAGGATTAGTAGAAGGTGCTGGATATTCCTTACCAGACTACGTATTAACAGTAGTAGTACTGTTGGGTTTAGTTGTTGGGTTAATGAATATAACAGCTAAAGAAGCTAGTCCGTTCTTATTAGCTACGTTGGTATTAATGGCTACTAGTTCTGCAGGTTTAGAGAAATTGCCGTATATAGGTGGCTATTTAGAACCTGTATTAGCGTACGTAGCTGTATTCGTAGCACCAGCAGCTTTGGTTGTGGCCCTGAAAGCAGTTAAAGAAATGGCTGCATCAAAATAGAGTTTTGGTTTTTTATTTTGTTTTAATATTATTTTAATAAATGTTAGACATATTACTATTCTCTCTTTTAGGGATATTTGTTGGTATAGTAGCTGGTTTATTACCGGGAATTCATCCAAATCAAATATACGTAATACTTGTTTCTATCTTACCTCTTCTTAGTTTTTTATCTGAATGGGACTTGATCGCCTTTGTTTTATCTATATCAATTTCCAACGTAATATCAAACTATATACCAACTATATTTTTTTCTATACCAGACTCGAACACTGCTGTTAACGTTTTACCAGGACATAAAATGGTATTAGAAGGAAGGGGTCTAGAAGCTTTGTATATAAGTTTAATATCTGGAATTCTGACGTTATTAATTTCAACTCTTTTGTTGCCAGTTTTCCTAATTCTGATTCCCTTCTTGTACGATAATCTACGCAACTACATTCATTTTTTGTTGATTGGTTTGTTTTTAATTATGGCTCTTTTTGAAAAAGGGAAGAAAAAATATCTTTTTGTTTTAGTTTTCATTATTTCTGGTATTTGGGGTATTATAACTTTGAATTCTCCTCTTATAAAATCTGAAAATGTTTTATTTCCATCTCTAACTGGAATGTTTGGCTTAGCTGGGCTGTTAATAGAAAGGGGTGGTCTGAAAAAACTACCAGCTCAGGGACAAATAATAGATAATATAAATAATGAAGGTTTTATTAAAATCATATCATCGGGCATAATAGCTGGTCTTTTGATCGGTATATTACCAGGTGCTGGGGAAAGCCAGGCTGGCGTCTTAGTATCCCATACGATAAAATTATCAGATAAAGAATTCTTAGGCACGTTATCTGGTATAAATATGTCGAATTTACTGTTTTCAATTGTATCTCTTTTTAGTTTAGAAAAAATAAGAAGTGGTACAGCACTAGCAATAAATGAAATTGTTTATAACTTTAATACTGAATATCTGTTATTTTCCGTTGGAATACTGATATTCTCTGGATCTTTATCTGTTATTTTTACTTGGTTTTTAGGAAAAAAGACGCTTCTTTGGTTAAGTAAAATAAACTACGATATAATATCAAAAATTATAATATTATTCACGTGCACGTTAGTGGTGTTATTTACGGGTTTTTGGGGTTTCTTTATTCTGATAATATCTATATTCATCGGTTTGTTGCCAATTTTATTTAAAATTAAAAGAACGAGTTGTATGGGATATCTGATGTTATCAACAATAATTTATTTTTCTGGTTTAAGTAACGTGATCGGTTTTCTATTTTTATGAAATTTTTGTGTGATCGTAAGCATTTTGTGCTACCCCTTTGTTTCCTATGGAGAAATATTGTTTTTACGCGAATAATTCATGGTGGTTGTGCTACCCCTTTGTTTCCTATGGAGAAATATTGTATGTTACTATTCATACTCATTTTAATATGGGATTTCGGAAGAAATGTAAAATTTTGATCTTTTTTCACCATCATAAAATAGTAAATCACCATTACAAAAGTTGCATTTTGCAGAAAGTGGTATTCTCCTAAAAATATTATTGCAATTTTCACAAATTACACCTTCTATATTTGTAAGAAATTTTTCATAACCGTTATCTGTTGTTATCCCATGTTTCATGGCATCAAAAATCCCCATTTGTTTACCAATACCCATTAATTCAGATTTGTTGACATTAAGTGCCTCAAATACTCTTTCGAGGGGTGGTAATAATTGGCTTTCTATATAATATTTAGAATCGACCTTTATTCCGTGCTTCTTTGCATATTCGGGGTCTTCAGCTCTTTTAGAAACCATACCAACTCCCTGAACTATTATGAAACCTATCCTATCCCCAATACCAGAAACGGCTGTTGCGTCTCTTTTTTTCATTTTTCTAACCAATTCCACATGTGGTTGAACTCCTTTATACGTTTTAAGGGATTTAGAAATGCTTTTAGTTATAACCAGCTTACTGATGTCCATTTTACCTGTTTTTATTTGCTCTATTTTGTCTCTAACAAGTTTTAATGCCTTATTTGTGTTTTGCTCCTTTAGAACTACGTTAATAATTTCTTGGAGTGTTTCAGAAACTAAGTTGCACCAGTCTCTTCTAACTGTTTCTATACCTTTAGTTACGATTGATTCCTCATATCCGGAAGATAGGGGTTCAAAATTCCAACCTGCATATCTTTTTTTGTTAAGAATTAAAAGTGTTTTGAATACACTCTCAATTTTTATTTTTAATATGCCGTTTAATTCCTCGTTCACAAGTTTGGATATTTCTTCACCTATCTTAAACGCTTCACTTACTTCTTTAGTTTTAGTTTTGACCATAATGGAATCTGTATCCGCATATATCACTGTGTGACCTGTTTTGGTTTCAACTATCAATTTTGTCTTACCTATCATTTCTCTACCAACACCTGTTATTGTGCTGGCTATATCAATTACATACAATCTAGCTCTTATGTATCCAGAATATCCATAAAAGGCATTGGCTATAGTTTTAAACGCGTATTGTTTAGCATAAAGATATCTTCTTCCTTCTTCTGATTTTTCATTTTTCATTTCTTTCTTTAGTTTATCTCTAGTAAAAATCAAATACTCAAGTATTTCTGGTATAACACCTTTTCTGATTTTTGGTGAAACAAAAGACGTTCCAAGACTCGTGCTCACCTTATCAATATCCATATCTTTGATAAGTAGGGTTGTGGGGCATATATTAAATGACATCATAATACTAGGATACATGGATTTGAAATCCAAATAAACAACACATTTATCATGAAATCCTATTACTGGCTTTAACACAAATCCACCTTTTAAACCGCTTTTTATTCTCTCTTCGTTCCTTTTATATAATCGACTACTTTCCGGTTTACAGGGTAAAACAAAATTCCTCTTATTAAATTCTTTCAAAAGTAAATTATCTATTCTAGCTGCTTCTCCACCATCCAATACATCCTGCAAAACTAAGCCAGAAACTTTTGACATTTCAAAAAATTTATCAAGCATGTTTTTCTCAAATAGAATTCTTAACGGCAATTCGGCGTCTCTTCTACTATAATCCACCAATTTTTCAAACTTTTCACCATTGTCTGCCCAGAATTTTGATATTTCGCTAGGTGAAACATCTATTTTACTCTCACCCAAAATTAATTCTGAAACGTCACCTAAACTAAACCTTTTTAATCCCCTATAAAGACCGAACTTTACAGTCGCTTCCTTAATCAAGTCGTATATATCTGCAACAACTCTGCCCGGAACAACTATTTTCTGTTTATTGGCGAATTTATCTATTCTAATAGGTTTCTGGGAGCACCTACCCAAACTTCTATTTACATTATTTTTAATAAGTCTTGTATCTATAAAAGGTAGGTCAAATTTTAAAATATTGTAACCCAAAATAATATCTGGATCAAAATTATCAATTATTTTCGTTAGTTCTACTAACATGTCTTTTTCTGAGTCAAAACACAATGTTCCGTCATATTTTTTGGTTCTCTTAGAAATTAAAACTAAACTGCTTTTCTCCTTATAAGTTGGATAAAAAACCAAACTTATCATAATAATAACGTCTTTCTCTGGATTTGGCAAACCACCTTCCGAGGAAACAGATTCTATATCAATACTCAGATATTTAATTAAACTATTTTGATCCATATTTAATTCCTGAATAGAAGTCGCTTGAAATTTTTTTTCAGTTTTAGTTATATTTGTTCTTACAAATTCGCCTGCGGCTCTATACCATTTCATACCGTACATATTAAAATCTGTCATAAATCTGTATTTGAATAAAATGTCTGCTTCAAATATCTCTTTTACATTCACGTTTAATTTTAGGTCTTCACGTATATTTGGAACAATCGCCGGATTATTCAATGTTATTTTAATCATGTTTATTGGTTTATCGTGAAATCCTATTGAAAGAGTTTTTTCCTTATTCTCTATTTTTAGTACAACATCTTTATACTTTTTATTAATATAATCTACAAGTTCTTTCTCTTTATCAAAATTCGGGAGTATATAAAAATAGGGAAGAAAATTGTCAAAAAATATAGTAACAGAAGAGTTGTCTATACTCCTACCAAAAATACTTATTGTCGGCCTAGCGTTTGTCAGTACATAATCTACGTCCAATATTTGGAAATCTAATTCCATAATATTAATATAACGTATTGTTATTTAGGTTTGCTCTATAAGAACGACTTCTCTTGATTTAAGATTCACATTATATATTTTATAATCGCTCACCGATATTATACTTGTTCCTTTATAATTTTTGTAAATATGTGGTTCTATATTAGTAATCACAATATCTGGCAGATCTGTCAAAACAAAGTCACTTTTGTCTGTATTGAAAAGCTTGTTATTTTTAGGTAAAATGAACCTTCTTTTCAATAATTTCTCTATTTCATGTGAAGACAAATCAATCCG
>CAYJTF010000001.1:0-2089 GCA_964373165.1 uncultured archaeon | reverse complement strand
ATCCGGTTTTTATCATAAAAATTTTTTGGTAGAAATAAAATTTTTAAATTGTTAATGTTTATTAATGTTGGCTGGTGAATTTCTTGTTGTATAAGTTTAGCCATGAGTTCACTATTGTTTATGCTTGTAAATAGTTCGTTTTTATCAAAAGAAAAATAAAAATCGATTTTCATATTTTCTATCACTTCAAAGTTAACAAATCCGTCAGGAAGGAATAATACATTAATATTTTTTTCTAATCGATTCACGTTTCTGTCTATTCTAACATCTGGATAATATATGTTTTCTAAATAAAATTTGGAATCTATACGTCTACATTTAAGTCCAAGTACATCATCTGAATCAATATCAATTATTTTATCTTTTAATTTAGACTCGAAATATATTTCAATTTCACCTGTCATATCCTCAACAAGCAATTGGTTTTGTAATTTGTCCCTTATTATACCTATTATAGAAAATTCGGTTGTTTTGGGGTTTATTTTGTTGATGGAAATTAACCTTTCCAAATTGTTGTTTTCTTGTATTATCTTACTTATTTTTTCATATTTTATTACATAACTTTTGGCGAATTCGTCTATCTTTAGCTGTTTTTTGTCGGAAAAATATGTTTTTAAAATATTTATTGTAAGTTTTTCGGATTTAATTTTTATTTTATTTATGTGATCTTGAGTTATTATAAATGGACGTGGATTTAATCTATTCATTTCCTCAATAATAAAATGTGGTTCCGAAACAACTAAAGGTAAAGCGTCTTTTGATATTTGAAATCCTTTCTCTAGAAATAGTTTAATTGTTTCCTTATCATCCATTAGATCACTAAATCATGGTCAAGTATGTCTCTAATTTTTTCTTTCACTGGCTGAGAAACACTTAATTTTATTTCACGAGTTCGGCCATATCTACCTAAAGAAACTATTTTGGCGTTTATTATACCTGTCATATCTAATTCGGATATTAAATCTGATATTCTTCTTTGAGTTAATGGGTACAAACCCGTCTCCTTGCATTTATTTTCATAAATTCCGTAAACATCTCCGGTTTGTATATCTTCTCTTTTTTGATCAACTAATTGAATAGTAGACCATAAAACAACTTTAGTTTGTTTAGGAAGAGATTTTACAGATTCCACTATTCTGTCATAATCTATCTTATCCTGAGCTATATCAACATGTTTCTCTGTTATTTTTGATTCGCTATTTCTCTCAACTATTTCTCCTGCAACCCTAAGAAGATCTAATGCTCTTCTAGCATCGCCATGCTCTTGAGCTGCAAGTGCCGCACATTTTGGAATAACTTCCTCCGATAATATGTAATTATGAAAGCCTATTTCTGCCCTATGTTTTAATATATCTTGTAGCTCCAAAGCGTTGTATGGTGGAAACAAAAGCTCTTCTTCACTTAAAGAGCTTTTCACACGAGGATCTAAAATATCTATAAAGTGAAGATCGTTTGTTATACCCATAATGGCTACCTTTGCTTTTTTTAGTTCCTGATTTATTCTCGTAAAATTATAAAGAAAGCTGTCGCCCATTTTTTCTACAAGAGTGTCGACCTCGTCTAAGATCACAATAACGACCCACTCTCTAGAATCGATTATATTAAAAAATGTCTGATACACCGTTTCTGTGGGTAAACCTGTTGAGGGAATATCTTCACCCAAAAGCCTAATCAGTTCCGCTACAAGTCTATATTCTGTATCTGCGACTTTTTTCATTTTACAATTAATATAAAGTACTTTGACGAGGTTGGTGCCTTGATGAGACATCTTTTCCAGTTCCTCACCTATATATTTTGCACACAGGGTTTTTCCTGTACCCGTCAATCCATAAATAAAAATATTTGACGGTCTGCCGCCTTTCAAAGAAGGCGCAACAATAGAAGCTAATGTGTTTATTTGTTCGTTCCTGTGCGGTATTGTTTCTGGGGCAAAATGTGATGTTAACGCGTCTCTATTCTTAAAAACGGGTGTTGATTTTGTGATAAATTCCTGAAAAATGGTCTGAATATTACGAGACATAATATTTATTTTTCCTATTGAAATAAAGCTTTTTCTATTGGAAAATATATAAACACTCTCACCCCCTAA